>CANIJN010000017.1 GCA_947467625.1 Opitutia bacterium
AAGCGAGCCTTCCGTGCGGCTCAACTGCGCCGCGAGTGCCTTCATCGATGTGTCGGGCGCATAGGCCGCCAGCGCCAGTTCGCGGTGCTCACGCCGCAGCTTCTCGATGCAGCAATCGAGTGCTTCGAGCTGGCGGCTGCGCACGGGCATTTCCTCCGCCCCTTCGTCAGCGAGCTGGGCGATTACGTCCTCATCGAGCACCAAGCGGTCTCGGGCGTGACGGCGGCGGGCCATCAGAATCTCATACCGGGCGATCAAACAGGCCCAACGAGGGAAAAGCGTGTGATCTGCGAGCGTGGGAAATTTCCGCCAGGCAACGAGACTTACATTCTGCATCACTTCATCCACCTCCGCTGCGCGCGGCAGACAGGCGTGAACAAACGCCCGCAAAGCTGGTTCATGATGCGTCCACACTCGCAAAAAAACTTCATTGGGGTCCTGCGGTACGGTGGTTTCGAGGTCGGTTTTCATGATCGTGATGATACCCGGTCACCCTATTGCTGCCGACGGCGTGTGTATCTAACGAAATATTTTTGGAAATGCTGGAACTGCAGCTCGGCGGCCCGAGCCGGTGGCAGTGGTGGTACGGCTGCCAGGAAATTGGGTCCCCCGGGAATTGGGCGGGAGGGAGACTGCTACTTGATTCCCGACAACGCCGGTTTGAACTCCGCAGCACGAACACGGTGACTGCTCCGGAAACTTCACTTTCGTGGCCGAAGTGGCGCAAATTCCACGGAATGCTTCCGAAAACTCTCGCCGGTCGTCCCAGTAATTCTCCCGCATGATGCGTAATATCACTGGAATCTCATCGGCCACGCCCTCTGAAAATCACCTATCAACGCCACTTGGCTTCGCGTTGAAATCACGTCTCCTCCGCCCTCTTTCCCGACTGACCGACGTCCCGTCGATACCTTCGTCGCGCCAACGCTGCCGCCACTGCGCCATCGTCCGCGGATGAACCTTCGGATCGGTCGCGATCCTCCGGTGCCTGTTTCCCGCGCACGCCGAGCGAACGATCTTCGCTGTCAGGACCTCCTGCTGAGGCGTCACTCCATTTCGAAGCCGACGTTCCATTTACACGGTTTGCTCAACCGCTGATTCCACCGATGCCCTTCGAAGGGCGTCCCACCTCATCATCCAATCAGCCAATCATGGCCGTTATTTGAGAGCAGCGACATGAGCACACGCAGGCACGGTCGGCGCCACCCACTGTCCGGGAAAGAGCATCATGCCGGGGTGACGGGGCGGCCCGCGCTCATTGTGGTGGAGTTGCGCAATCAGCAGCTCGACCGCTTGGGCTCCGAGTAATTCGTCGCACTGATCGATCCCCGCGATGTTGGCCGGCAGCGCAGCTGACCACCGGAGGGTGGCGACCTGCAGTCGCTTTTGGCGGCAAAACGCGCGCACCCCGGGCGCAGACAACTGCGCCACAGCGCTCACGATCAGCGCATCCGCACCGCTCCCCCGCAGCCAAGCAGCCAGATCGCGCGGCCGTCGCCCGTCGTGCACATGCAGCAGTGGTCGGGCACGCTCCGGCTCCGGGTGATTCGCAAAAAATGCACCCGTCCACGCGTGCTTCGCCCGCTCATCGATCACCGCATCGACGACCGCCGCCGGCCTCCTGTAGCCGAGCTTCACCAGTTCCAACAACACCGTTCGCATGGCAAAAAAGTGGTGGTGGCCAACGTGGTGGAGCTCCGGCGTCCACGTCACGTTTCCGATCACTACGGCGGCCAAGCCGCTCCAGTCCCAGTCGAGCGCCAGCGAGGTCTCCGAGGTGAGCACCGGGGAAAGCAGCACGCCCGTGATTCCACGCGCGACGATGATCTCCTGCAGCCGCGGCTCTTTCATGCCGGCGTCGTCGGTCCAAAATTCCTCCAACGCGAACCCGAGGCGCTCCGCGCGGGCCACGGCCCCCTTGAACACGGCGCGCAGGTAGGGATTTTCCGCCGCAACCCGCCGGCTCGTGTGCACCCACACAAAGGCAATGCGCTCCGCCCGCGGCCGCACGCGCGCGCTGCGGATGTGTGCCATCAGACCCGCCACCCTCGAGTTGGGCCGGTAGCCCAGTTCGATCGCCGCCGCAGCGACCAGCTCACGCGTGGCCGGCGTAATCTTGGGATGAGCGCGTAGCGCATACGAGACCGTCGCGAGCGAGAGACCCGCGCGGCGGGCCACCGCTCTGAGGGTGACAACGGGCTGAGGCGTATTGGTCACAGTGAACGAGTTCACCGGAACGACGATTGCCAAGCAATCCCTGACTGAATGGTCTTTCGACCGTACTTTTTTCAGCGCGCTTCAAACCGCAACCCACCCCACCCTACAAGCCCCACCACTCGAATTCCACGAAATGAAAACGCCCCTGTATTCCCTTGTTTCCGCCGTCCTCTTGGCACCACTTGCGCTCTTCGCGCAGTCCGTTCCCACCCAGCCTAGGCCGTCACCGGCCCCAACCGACGCTGTGGTACTTTCGCCCTTCGAAGTGTCCGGCAATCCGAATGACTCCTACGAGGCCACCAACACCAATTCCCTCACCGGCATCAGCACGCCCCTCAACAAGGCGCCCATCGATGCCCGCGTACTCACGCGCACGATGATGGACGAGCTCGGCGGCGGCGATGTGTTCCGTCTCCTCTCCGACTACGGTGGGCTGGGCGCCATGCTCTTCGGCGGCGGCAACGAGGACCAGCGTGGCATGCAGGAGGGCGACGCGGCGCAACCCGGCGCTTACAACGCCCGCGGCTTTTCCATCGGCGAGCCACGGCGCGACGGTTTGCTCCGCTCGTCCACCGCGGGCTTCAACGGCTTCGACGTCGAGAGCGCTGAGGCCGTCAACGGCTCCAACAACCTGCTCTACGGTTCTGGCGATCCCGGCGGTATTGTCGTCATCAATACCAAGCGCGCCCGCGTCAACCAGCGCGCCTTCACCTTCAGCACCAAGTTCGATTCCGAGGGTTCGCACACCCACACCGCCGATCTCAACTACGGCGCGCGCAAGATCGCCTTTCGACTCAACCTTCTCGAAAACGCCGACCGCTACTATCGCCCCATCCTCGGGCTCGATCAAAGAGGCCTGCAGGCGGCGCTCACGCTGCGTCCCTACCGCTGGATCAGCATCTTTTCCGACTATCGTTTCTACGAGCGCGCCGCGATTATTGCGAGCGGCGCGACCATCCGCACTCCGGCGGGCTTCGTGCTCAACAACGGTGTCACCATGGACAATCAGTCGCCTGCCTACATCACCGGCCTTGGCGGCTCCGAACGGCTGAACAATCTGATCACGCTCCGCAACCAGGACTCCCTCGCCGGCGTGATCCCGCGCCAGCACTGGATCAACAAGGCCAAGGGCATCACCGTCGATCTCACACCGCATCCCGACCTCGCGTTCCAGCTCCGCTACAGCCACGACGACCGCATCAACCGCGCGCTCTCGCCGCTCAGCACCCAGTTCCTCCATCCCGATCTGCCGACGAATCTCGCGACCGATGCCAACGGCGCGCCGCTCCGCCAGTGGGCCGTATTCACCTCGCTCGGCGGCTCGCCGTTCTCAACCGGAGCGCACGGCTACAAGTTCACCGCCGTCGGCCACCGCGACCTCGGCCGCTGGGGCGATCACCGTCTCAGCGTTTTTTACTCGCGCCTCGACTCGTGGACCATCAGCCGCTCCGCGCGTTTTTATGAAATCAACGCCGACGGCTCGTGGGTACAAAATCGTGCCGCTCTCACCAACGCTGACTCCGGCCGCACCTTGATGCCCGCGATGTGGCGTCCGATTTTTTCCACCGAGATGCCTGGTAATCTCCAGTGGCCCCAGGACATCATCACGCACCCCAACGGCAAACGCTACGCGTGGGACACTTCGGTCTCGCCTGGCACCGTGCCAGCGACCGCCAACAATCCCCTTGGCCTCGGCGGTCCGCTGAACGCGCTCGGCCAGCCCACGAGCACCGCGTTCTCCGACGATGATACCACCGAGAAAGGCTGGGGCACCGGCTTCACGAGCTCTTTCTGGAAAGGCCGAATCGACACGCTCGTCGGCCTGCGCTTCGAAAACGCTGAGACCGTCCGCACCACCACGACCGTCTCGAAGGGCCCGATCGACTACGCCAGCCGCACCTATGGCATCGTCTTCGACACGCCGTTGTCCGGCCTTCGCGGCTACGGCAACTACTCCGTGAATTCCAAAATCAATTTCGCGACCGACCGCGATGTCTTCAACGTCGTGCTGCCGATCGGCAAGGGCGAGACGAAGGAAGCCGGCCTCAAGCTCTCGCTCTGGGACCACCGCCTCTCCGGCAACGTCACCTACTACCAAACCACGGGGAAAAATTTCGCCGCCACGCTCGGGTCCATCCGCGACGACGTCGATCCCAACGGCATCAACGGCCGCAACGGCGGCGCCGGCTACGTCTTCAGCCGCACCTCCGACGGCCTGAGCGCGAGCTTGAGCGCGCGGCCGCTCAAGCCGTGGCAAATCACGTTCAGCTGGGCGCAAGCCAATGGCTCCGAGCGTAGCGACGTCGTCCTCCCCATTTTCTACAATGACGAGTTCAACACCACGACGGTCGGCAGCCAGCAGGTCGTCGCGATCAAGAACGTCGCCAATAATTTACTCACGCCACTCATGGTCCCCGTCGACCCGACTCAGCCCGGTGGCGCCACCATCGCCCTTTCGCTGGCGATGATGAAGGATCGCACGAGCCCGTATTTTGCCAACCTCGACCCCGACTCTGGCGCGATCCTCAACTCGCAGCCACTCGGTCTGCGCACAACGGGCGTCGGCACCACCAAAACCGCACTCCCGATCAGTGCGCACCAGCTCGGCTTTGTCCCACCCGTACCCGAACTCATCGTACGCAAGTCCGGCGAAGCGTCGTCCGGCTACGCCGAGAATTCCTTCAGCACGGTCAATCGCTTTCAGGTGAGCGAAGGCCGCTTCCGTGGTCTCGTTGGCGGCCTCGCGACCACCTACGCGAGGAGCTTCCGCGGCTATATGTATACCGACGCCGCGGACGCCAATAAACGAAAACTGTTCTACTACCCCGACAAGCTTCAGAACAACGTCTTCCTCGTCTATCGCTTCAAGGG
The DNA here is from genome assembly GCA_947467625.1 of Opitutia bacterium. Lineage (GTDB taxonomy): Bacteria > Verrucomicrobiota > Verrucomicrobiia > Opitutales > Opitutaceae > GAS368. Next base: position 5,089 of record CANIJN010000017.1, read on the forward strand.
CTTCGCGAAATCGCAGATGTCCGTGCAACTGAACATCGAAAACGTCTTCGATCGCCAGCGCGTCCTCGCCCTCCCGCGCAGCACCAACGGGACCATCCGCTACTTCCAATACCAATACTCCCCGCGCAAAACCGCCCTCACGACTAACGTGACGTTCTGAGTCCAGCCACCCGCTCGCACCCGCCACCCCATCTGTTATTACCGTGCTCCAAGGTATCTTCCCAGTCATCCCGACGCTCTTCACCGCTCGCAACGCACTCGATCTCGCGGGGCAGCGGCGCGTGATCCGCTTCGCCCTCGATGCGGGCGCGCATGGGCTCGTCTTCCCGGGCGTGGCGAGCGAATACAGCCACCTCTCACTGCCGGAGCGCGAGCAACTGCTCGCGTTGGTGGCGGCGGAGACGGCCGGAAAAGTGCCGCTCGTCGGTGGGGCGAGCGCGCCCACCGCGAATGAGGTGATCGCCGCGGGCGCCATCGCCATGCAGCACGGGATTCGGCACCTGATGATCATGGCGCCGGTCGGCCTGGGTTCGGATGCGGCGACCCAGCGGACGTTTTTTCAGCAGGTCGCAGCGGGATTGCCGGGAGTGGAGATCATTTTGCAGAACGCCCCGACGCCGACCGGCGCCGGCTTGAGCGCCAAGACCATCATTGAAATCGCGGCCAGCGTTCCGACCATTACCTACATCAAGGAGGAGACGCTGCCCTCGGGTCCGGCCATCAGCGCGCTGCGTGCGGCCGCCATCCCGAGCGTGCGGGGCGTCTTCGGCGGCGGCGGCGCGCGCTACATCATCGACGAATTGGATCGCGGCGCGTGTGGCGCGATGCCGGCGGTCGAGCTGACCGACCTACACGTGGCGTTGTGGAGCGCGGATGCCTCCGGCGATCGGGCGCAGGCCCGACGGCTCTATGGCCTGAGCCTGCCGCTGCTCACGGCCCAGGCGGTGTATCGCATGCGGTTGACCAAGCTCGTGCTCGCGCAGCGCGGCATCGCCGACGCCCGGCACGTGCGCGCATCCTTGCCGGAGATGGATGCGTTCACTGAGCGTGACGTGGCCACGATGCTCGGCGACTTGCTGGCTGAATTTCCGGGTCGGAAATGATCACGAAGATTCCGCATCTGCGCTGGGGAATCGCCGCGCTGCTGTTTTTTTCCACGGTCATCAATTACGTCGACCGGCAGACGCTGTCGGTGCTGGCGCCGGTTTTGACCAAGGAGCTCGGGATTTCCGAGGTGGAGTATTCGAACATCCTCACGGCCTTTCTCGCGGCCTACACGCTCATGTATGTCGGCTCCGGTTTTCTCGTGGACCGCTGGGGCGCGCGGCTCGCGCTGAGCGTTTTTATCGTGTGGTGGTCGCTGGCCAACATGTCGCACGCGCTCGCCATCGGCGTGTGGTCGCTGGGTGCGCTGCGGTTCCTGCTCGGCCTCGGGGAATCGGGGAACTTCATGGCGGCCTTCCGCGTGGTGAGCGAATGGTATCCCGCCAAGGAGCGCGCGCTCGTGCACGGACTCATCCAAGGCGGCGCAGCGATTGGCGCGATCATCACGCCACCGGTCGTCACTTGGATTTACTCGCTCTACGGCTGGCGGCCGGCGTTTGCCCTCACGGGGGCGCTCGGGTTTGTGTGGCTGGTCCTCTGGCTCCTGCTGTATCATTCGCCGGACAAACATCCGCGCATCACCGACGCCGAGCGGGCACTCGTGCTCGCGGAGACAGTGCCTGCAGCCACAGCGAGCGCGGTGTCGTGGCGGCAACTCGCCCAGTATCCGCAAATGTGGGGCTTGATGGCGGCGCGCTTCGTCTCGGATCCGGTGTGGTGGTTCTACCTCTTCTGGCTGCCCAAGTATCTCGTCGAGCAGCGCGGCTTCACCATGGTCGAGATGGGCATGCTCGCGTGGATTCCGTATCTGTCGGCCGATCTCGGCGCGCTGTTCGGCGGCTGGTTCAGCGGCCGGTTGGTCGCGCAAGGCAAGCCAGTGCTGTCGGCGCGTCTGACCGTGATGTTGCCGTGCGCGCTGCTGATGCCCGTGTCGCTGGCGATCCACCACGCCCCGTCACGCGCTGTGACCATCGCGTTGATTTGCGTCGTGACGTTCGCGCACATGGCCTGGAAAACGAATCAGAACACGCTCACAAACGATCTCTTCCCCAAGCACCTCATCGGCGCCACGTCGGGGCTGCTCGCCTTCGGCACAGGGCTCGGTGGCACGCTCTTCGTCTGGATGACCGGCCACGTGGTGCAGGGGTTCGGCTACGGCGCCCTCTTCATCATCATGGGCCTGCTCCATCCAATTTCATATCTCATCACCCGCCGCTTCGTCCGGCAGCCCATCGCGGTTTAGCGCCATGCGTATCAAATCCGTCCAAGCCATCCCGGTTCGTCTGCCACGCGATATCGCGCGCTCGCGCGGCACTGCGGGTTCCCCCACCTCGCTCACCGGCGATGGAGCCTACCGCTGGTCCACTGCCTATCCGGTGCTTTATTCAGAAAATTTCGAGACCGCGCTGGTGCGCGTCGAGTTGGCCAACGGCCTCGTGGGTTGGGGCGAGGCGCAGGCCCCGCTCGCGCCGGAAGTCGCGTGCAGCATCGTCACCCACCTGCTGCGTCCGGCGCTCGAGGGCGCGGAGTTCGACGGCACCACGGAACGGATCTCTGCGCTCTGGGATCGCATGTATGCCACGATGCGGGTGCGCGGCCAGAACGGCGGCTTCATGTTCGACGCGATGAGTGGCGTGGACCTCGCGCTGTGGGACCTCGCCGGCAAGATCGCTGGGAAACCCGTCTGCGCGCTGCTCAGCGCCCAGCCGAAGCTCCGCATTCCCGTTTACCTCAGCGGCACATCCGGCCACGGCGCGGCGGAACGCGCCGCCTTTGCCGCGCGCTATGCCGATGAGGGGATCTCGGTCGTGAAGCTCTATTACGAGAGCGAGTGGCAGGACCTCCTCGCCATCGCGGATCGGCTGCCGGCCGGAATGCAGTTCGCGGTCGATGGTCTCTGGCATCTTCCGCCCGATCGCGCCGTTGCGATGGGCCGAGACCTCGATGCGCGCAACGCCCGTTGGCTCGAGTGCCCGCTGTATCCCGAAGACGTCGCAGCCCACGCCGCCCTCGCCGCCGCCATCCGCACCCCGCTCGCACTCGGCGAGAGCTACCGCAGCCTGCGCGAGCTGGAGCCGTTTTTACCCAGCGTCGGTGTGCTGCAGCCCGATCTCGGTCGCTGCGGAATCACCGGCTCGCTGCGCATTGCCGCCGCATTTTCCGGAGAAATCGTCCCCCACCTGAGCATCGCGATGGGCCCACAGATCGCTGCCGCGCTACACTTCGCCGCCGCCGCGAAAAACTGCTCACTCTGCGAGTTCAATCCGCACGTCTTCAACTCCGCGAACAGTTTCCTGCAAACCCCGCTCACCCGCAAAGGCGGCGAGTATCACGTTTCCGAGGCGCCCGGCCTGGGCATCGAGTGGAACGCGCGCTTTGACGAAAATTTCGCATGAGCATACCGACCTCCGCATCCGCGCAGCGATTCCTCAGCTGCGACTGGGGCACCACCGCATTTCGTCTGCGCTTGGTCGAGGGCGCCACCCGTCGCGTGATCGCCGAGAGCCGCGGCGCCGAAGGCATCGCGACCACGTTCGCCGCGTGGCAGGCCGCGGGCGGCCTGGCCGAGAATCGTTGGATTCATTTCTCGCGCGTCATCGCCCACTACCTCGCCACGATTGCCAATCAAACCAGCGGATCACTCACAGGAATCCCGGTGGTTATTTCCGGCATGGCCTCGTCGTCGATCGGGATGCGCGAACTCCCTTATCGCTCGCTGCCCTTGGCCATCGACGGCTCGGGCCTTTCCGCGGAAGGCGTCGCTGCGCGCGATGATTTTCCTCATGCACTCGTCCTCGTCTCCGGCGTGCGCAGCCACGACGACGTCATGCGCGGCGAGGAGACCCAGCTCATCGGCGCCTGCGCCATCGACCCCGCCGACCACGCCGCGGGCGCGCGCACCCGCGTGTTTGTCTTCCCCGGCACGCATTCCAAACACGTGGAGGTGCGCGGCGCCCACGCGGTCGCCTTTCAGACCTACATGACGGGCGAATTCTTCGCGCTGCTTTCGCGCCACAGCGTTTTGGCGAACTCGGTGACATCCTGCTCACACCTCGGTGGCCCCGAGAATCTCGCCAGCTTCGACGACGGTGTGCGCGCCGGTGCCGCGGACAACCTGCTGCACGCGGCCTTCCGCGTGCGCACCCGCGCTCTGCTCGATAATGCCGCCCCCAGGGAAAACTATCATTATCTCAGTGGACTCCTGATCGGTGCGGAGCTGCGCGAACTCGCCGCGCTAGACGCGGCCATCACGCTCGTCGGCGCTGATCCGCTGCGCACCGCGTATCAACGGGCCTTTGACGTCTTGGGCGCCCGCTCACCGCTGGCGGTGCACGACGTCGACGACTGCCTGATCGCGGGTCAGCTGATAATCGCGACGCGGCTCGGACTCCTCTGACGCCATGACCACGACATCGATGTTGCCAGATCCGCTTGCCGAACGCCTGGCCCGCTCCGGCGTGGTGGCGGTCGTCACGGTGGAGAATCCGGAGGATGCCGGTCCGATCGCGCGCGCATTACTCACCGGCGGCGTCGACGCAATCGAGCTGACCTTTCGCACCGCCCGCGCCGCCGAGGCGATCCGGCGTATCCGCGCCGAGGTGCCAGAGATTCTCGTCGGCGCCGGGACCCTGCTGAATCGCGCACACGTGCAAACGGCGATCGAGGCCGGGGCCCTGTTCGGCGTGGCGCCGGGCTGCAATCCCTCGACGATCGCGGCCGCCCGCGAGTGCGGACTGCCTTTCGCCCCGGGCGTCATGACGCCCACTGACATGGAGATCGCGCTCGAGCACGGCTGCCGCGTCCTGAAATATTTCCCGGCCACAAATCTCGCGGGACCGTCCGCGCTGGAGACGATGGCCGCACCCTTCGCACATCTCGGCCTGCGCTTCATTCCACTCGGAGGGATCAACCTCGCCTCGCTCCCGCAGTGGCTCGCCTCGCCCGCCGTGCTTTGCGTCGGCGGTTCCTGGCTGGCCCCGCGCGATCTCATCCAGCGCAAGGATTGGACTGCGCTCCAACGCAACGCCGAGCAGGCAGCGGAGATCGCCCGCGCGAGGACGTAACGCCGCTCATTTCTAACCCCCAAGCCACCCTCTGTTCGCCATGAAAACCATACCCTCACTCGCCCTCGCCCTGCTGCTCACATCGCTGACCTCTCTGCCAGCCGCTGATCCCAAGCCGACCGCATCGTCCCACGACGACGCCCGATGGCTGCGCGAGAAAGGTACGCTGATCTTCCACGACGCCTTCGAGCGCGAGGAAGACGGCAATCTCGCCAAGGCCATCGGCAACGGTTGGAACAGCGCCACGGCCGACCGCGTGCCGCAGATCAAAATGGCCGATCTCGACGGCGGCATTCTCAAGATCGCCAGTGCCTCCAAGGAGGCCGGCCACTCCGCGCACATTCATCACGAAGCCGGTTTCAGCGATGGTGGCGCCGTCGTCCGCTTCAAGTTCCCCGGATTGACGAAGGGCGAGTCGCTCCAACTCGGCTTCGTCGATCGCGAGACGCAAGGCATCCACGCCGGCCATCTTTGCTACGCGAATCTCGCTCCGAACGGCATCACGCTCATGGATTGGAAAACCGGCGTCATGAACCTCGAAATCCGCCAGCGTCGGCAACCTTACCTCGACCGCAAGGAGCCGCTGCCCGCCGATCTCGATGCGTTGCTCAAGACGAAGCAGATTACCGTGCCGTGGAAAGCCGACACTGACTGGCATGAACTCGTCCTCCTGACCGAAGGCGACGAGATGCGCCTCAGCCTCGACGGCAAGCTCGTCGCCCGCCACCGCTCCGCCGGCTTCGCCCACCCGATGAAGCGCTGGTTCAGCTTCCTCGTGCCCAACACCGTGTGGATCGACGACGTGAAGATTTGGAAAGTGAAGTGATAGCCCGCGCCTTGAAACCCACCCCCGCCCTCCTCGCAGCCCTGTTGCTCGCATCGCTGGCTGCACTGCGAGCGGCTCAACCACGGGCCTTCGACATCACGGCCTTTGGCGCCGTGAGCGACGGCGCGACGATCAATACCGCCGCGATCCAACAAGCCATCGACGCCTGCCATGCGGCCGGTGGGGGCACAGTCCTGGTGCCCAGCGGTGTGTTTGTGTCCGGTTCGCTGCAACTCAAGAGCCGAGTCACGTTGAAAGTCGGGAAGGATGCCATCCTGCGCGGAAGTCCGCGGATCGCCGACTACGCGGTGGAGACGGCGGAGCTGCACTGGAGCGCCGATTGGAAATTTGCGGCCAGCCAGTGGCGGCAGTGCCTGATCTACGCCGAGAATGCGGAGGAGATCGGCATCGAGGGACCCGGGACGATTGACGGCCAGGGCGGCACCGAGCGCAAAGTGTTCCCAAACGTGAATGACCCCCGCCGACCGATGCTCGTGCGGTTCGTCGGTTGCCGAAAGGTGACTGTTCGCGACGTGACGCTGCTCGATCCCGCAGCGTTCACCACGTTCTTCGTGCGCAGTGAGGCTATCCACATCGAGGGGGTCACGATCCGCAGTCGAAAGTCACCGAATGGCGACGGGCTTGATTTCGATGGCTGCAAGCGAGTCCGCATCAAGGACTGCGACATCGACGCCGGCGACGACGGCATCGCCCCCAAAGTTTTTCACCCCGGCTGGCCGAACGAAGATTTCGAGATCAGCGGCTGCCGCATCACCTCACGCTGGCACGCTATCCGCGTCGGCACGGAGTCCATCGCGCCCATCCGTCGGCTGAGCGTGCGCGACTGCGTCTTCACGCAGTGTCAGGGAGGTATCAAGATCGAGGCCAACGAGGGCGCTCAGTTTGAAGACCTGTCGTTCTCCGGGATCGAAATGAAGCAAGTCTGCCAGCCATTCATGGTGCTGGCGTCCCGATTTACCTTCAGCGCCCATGGCCAATCGGTGCGCCCTCCGGTGGGACGCATCCGCAACGTGCGGTTCAGCGATATTCGGGTGGTCGTGGGTTCGGGAGACGACGTCGGCTACAAGGGCAAAAGTGGATCGGAGGATCCGTTCGAGCGGCTCTGCTCGGCGGTCGTTTCACGCCCGGGATCGCACATCGAGAACGTGTCGTTCACGAACATCGACTTCGCCTTCCCAGGTGGCGGGACGGCCGAGCACGCCGCCCGGCTCGACGTGGGCGAGCTGCTGGAGTCATCCAACTACATCAAATGGGCCACGCCCTTCGACGGCGAATTGCCTGCCTCGGCACTCTATCTGCGGCATGTCAAAGGCGTGCGTCTCACAAATGTGCGGTTCACCGTGGAAAAGCCAGATGCCCGCGCCTTCATCGCTGGAGATGATGTCGACGGCCTGACGCTCCAAGGCGTCGTCGCCCGCGCTCCCGCGCCGGTGCCCGGCCTCGCCAAACTCGCCGACGCCAAAGACGTCGTTGAAAAGGATTGCCGCGTAGACTGCGGCGCGAACGTGCCTGTGTTGGTCGCACCGACGGCAGATGAACTGCGCCGCCTCGCCGAGTTACGCACGCGGTCCGCTGCACTCGACCGCGAAATCCAACAGAAGGCCGACCAGGCTGATGCCGCCGCAAAGAAAGCGGCGTCCAATTAGTAAAATGTACATTCTCGTGAAACGCATCCTCACACCACTCACGTCACTGCTGCTCTTCGCCGCCGCCTTCTCGGGCGCGCGCGGGGTGGAAACGCCCGCGGGCGCGATGACGGAACGGCACCGCGTCTTTCTGGAGACCAACTGTCTGGGCTGCCACGGGCCTGAAAAGCAGAAAGGTAAATTCAGGGTGGACGACTTGCCGCTCGCGATGACCGATCTGCCCACCGCGGAACGCTGGCAGAAGATCCTCAATGCGCTCAATTCCGGCGAAATGCCGCCCGAGGACGAGACGCAGCCCGCGCCCGAGGCGAAGGCCAATTTCCTCGATGACCTGTCCCACGCGATGGTCGGAGCCCGAAAGCGACTCGCCGATCAGAAGGGTGTTATCGCCCTCCGCCGGCTCAACCGGCGCGAGTATGCCAACACGCTCCGCGATCTCCTCGGCGTGCATGTGGACGTGAGTGCGCTGCCCGCCGACACCGGCGGCCCCCACTTCGACACAGTGGGCGCCAACCTGTTTGTGAACGGCAACCAGTTCGAAATCTACGAGGCGCTTGCGCACGAAGCGCTCGAGGAGGCGTTCAACGCCGCCACCGCCGCCCCAGCGGCGAAGACCTTCCGCCGCGAAGCGGAGACGATTCACCCGACCTTCCTAAAACGGAATCACGAGTCGCTCGACGCGGTGGATCGGGCCAACCGCTGGATCAAAGCCGTGGATGACGCCGCCGCGCGCCCGGAGAACGCAGCAATTGTGGCGAAGCTCCGCGAAATCGCCGCGACGGACGACGCCCTGCGCTACCACTGGCAAAAAATCCCCGGCGCCCCGAGCGCCAAGACCTTCGGCTTCAACGCGGAAGCGGAGGCAAATCCCGCGATCATCTACCGCACCCGGGACCGCACGGAATTCGTGCGCTACGACGAGTATTACCTGCAACTGCCCGCCCTCGACCGGGGCACCTACCTGACCATGCCCGGTGGCTACGGCGGCACCGGCTTCACCGCGGACCAGGGGCTCGCCATTCCCAAAGACTTTCCTCCGGGCGACTACGTGGTCCGGATCCGCGCCGGCGCCGCGCCAGGCGCCCCGGCGGAGCGCCGCTTTTTGGAATTCGGGCTGAAAGGATTCGCCGGCGCCGGCCCCGGCACGCCCGCGCTCAGCACCCACCACCTCACCGGCACGATCGAGGCCCCGGACGTCATCGAAATCCCCTTCACCTTCACTCGGCAAAGCGCCGACCGAAATCACCGCAATCTCTTCATCCGCGAGCGCGGCGTCCTCGATGGCGACCGCATCCAGCAACAGATCCGGGCGGCCATCGCCCGCAACGGCTACGGCCCGGAAGTCGCAATCTGGATCGACTGGGTAGAGATTGAGCGCGTGCCGGTCTCACCCGAGACCATGGCGCCCGGACTCCGCGCGCTCGACCTCCCACTGGTCGCCCCGGCGGCGGACGTTCCTCAGGAAAAACTCCGGAGCGCCTTCGCCCAATTCGCGCGGGAGGCCTACCGCGGCGTCCCGGCGACCGACGCCTCGCTGGATCGTCTGCTGCGGATCTACGAATCCCGGCGAGGCGCAGGCGGCACGCACCGTGAGGCGCTCAAACAGGTGCTCGCAGCGGTGCTTTCTTCCCCTCGTTTCCTCTATCGCGCCGAGCCCGAGGCCGGCGCGGAGCGTCGCGGGCTCGACGGGCTCGAGCGAGCCACCCGGCTCGCCTATTTTCTCTGGGGCTCCCCGCCGGATCGCACGCTGCGCGATCTCGCGGTCGCGGGAGAACTCGAGCGGCCGGAGATCCTCGCCGCCCAAGCCGACCGGCTGCTCAACGATCCTCGCGTGTCGCATTTTGTGCGGCCGTTTCTGAGCCAATGGCTCACCCTCGAACGGCTCGATCTGTTTCAATTCAACCGGAAGCTGTATCCAAAATTCGACGACTCCGTGAAGTCGGCCGCGCGGCAGGAAGTCTACGAGACCTTCGCTGCCCTGCTGCGGGACAACGGCCGCCTCGGCGCATTGCTCAGCGCAGATCACGTGGTGATCAATGCGCTGCTGGCCGAGTACTACGGGATTGCCGGGGTCTCGGGCGACGTGTTTCGCAAAGTGGCGCTACCCGCCGACTCCCCGCGCGGGGGCCTGCTCGGCATGGCGGCCATCATGGCGATGGGCAGCAACGGCCAGCACACCAATCCGGTGGAGCGTGGGGCGTGGGTGCTGCGCAAGCTCCTCCACGAACCGCCGCCGCCGGCCCCGGCCAATGTCCCGGAACTCGCGCGCCTCGGCGCCCAATTGCTCACCGCGCGCGAACGGCTCCACCTGCACCAGCAGGAACCGCAGTGCGCCAACTGCCACCGCAAGATCGATCCGATCGGCTTCGGCCTGGAAAACTTCGATGCGGTGGGCCAATGGCGTACCACCGACACCTATCAAGCCCGAGACGAGGCGGGGAAACCACTCCCGAACGCGCAGAAGACCTGGACCATCGAGGCCGGCGGCGCGCTGCACAAGGGCCCCGCCTTCCGCGACTATTTCGAACTGCGGTCAATCATCGCCGCCAAGCAGGAAAACTTCTCCCGTGGTTTCGCCTCTGCGTTGATCGAATACGCGCTCGGCCGCCCGTGCGGATTCAGCGACGAGCCCCTGATCGCGAGCATCGTCGCGCAGGCCGGAACGAAATCGTTCGCGACCCGCGAGTTCATCCATGCTTTGATCCGCAGCAAAGAATTCTCCTCAAAATAAGCCCCCCATGAATGCTCCCCGCACCCGCCGTCATTTTCTGCGCACCAGCACCGCCCTGATCGCGCTGCCGATGTTCGAGTCGCTCGGCTTCCGTCGCTTCGCGTCGGCTGCACCCGCGACCGTCGCCGCCGCGCGCCCGAAACGCATGGTCTTTCTGGGATTTGGCTGGGGCGTGACCGAGCAATCATGGTTTCCCGACGTCGCCCAAAAAGGTGCCGGCTACACCTTGCCCTCCGGGCTCGCTCCGCTGGCCCGGCACAAGTCCGACTTCACGATCGTCCAAGGCCTCGTCAACAAAGACGTCTCCGGCGGCCATTCCGGGAGCACGTTCTGGCTGACCGGCGCCAACGAGTTCGGCGAACCGGGTCAGAGTTTTCACAACACGATCTCGGCCGATCAGGTGGCCGCCGATGCTCTCGGGAAGGAGACCCGGTTTGATTCCCTCATCCTCGACTGCGGCGCGGCGGCGAGTGCCTCGGGCCACGGTCAGGGGCTCTCGCTTTCGTGGGACGCCCGGGGCAAGCCAATGTCCGGACCCAAGACGCCGGTCGAGGCGTTTCATCGGCTCTTTGCCCAAGATGACACCCCGCTCGACCAGCAGAAGGCGATGCTCCGGCAACGGCGCAGCGTCCTCGACAACGCGAGGGAGGGCGCCCGGGAATTGCAGCGCCAGCTCGGCAAAACCGACAACGCGAAACTGGACGAGTATTTTCAGGGTATCCGCGACATCGAGACACGCCTGAGCCGCGACGAACGTTGGCTGGGGGCGCCCCGGCCCGCGCCGGGCCTTGCGGAACCGAAGTCCAGCTTGGCGGGCTACGAGGAGATCGAGCTCATGTATGCTATCATGATCGCCGCTCTGCGCACCGACAGCACGCGTGTGCTCAGTTATCGGCAGCCGGTATCGACGCTGCTCACCAGTCTCGATGTCCGCATCGACGCTCACACCATGAGCCACTACCTCGGCAAGGGACCAGAATATCTCGAGGCCTCCGAGAAACGCGACCGGGCACAAAGCGAGCTGCTCGCGGGTTTCCTCGACGCACTGAAGGCGACCGCGGAGCCGGATGGCAGCTCGCTGTTCGATCACACGACGGTCGTTTACGGGAGCAACATTCGGACCGGCCACAACCTCGACAGCTGCCCCACGCTCCTCGCCGGCCGCGGCGCCGGCCTCCGCCTCGGACACAATCTCGTCGTCTCCAAGGACACGCCCCTCTGCAACGCGTGGCTCACGCTGCTGCGGGGTTCGGGGGCCACGGTCGAGCGACACGGGGACAGCTCCGGGACGATTCCTCAACTCCTCGCCTAGTCGTCCAATAAATCTGGATATCGGCGCGCTCACTGCCCCGACTCTCGGAACGCAACCCATGAAGCCACTCCGCCTGCCCGTGCTCCTTGCCTTCACTCCGTTCGGCAGCGCGGCGTCAGTCGTCTTTGAGGGCACGCGCGACTCGGGCGTGGGCCGGCACATCGTCTTCCTCGCCGGCGATCACGAATCTCGCTCAGAGGGGGCCTTGATCGTTCCGTGCCGGCTTCACCTACTGCATCCCGGCAAACCATAACCTCCGGAAACCCGCACCAAAGAAAGCGACGGCCCACGAGTAATGCGGCTGCACATCGCCCCGGACGCGGGCTCCCCTGCCCTCTATGAAAATTCGTCTCGCACTCCTCGCCGCCTTTCAGGCCGGATGCTTCGCGGCTGACGGTGATTACCAAACGATCCCCGCGGCCCGCACCGACGAACTGACTCCGGCCAACGGCTGGCCCGCGCTCGACCACTATCGGGATTGGAGCCGCTCACTCGGCGGGCCCACGTCCAACCGTTTCTCCACGCTCGACCACATCACCCGCGAAAGAAAGATCCGGGCGTTTTCCGCCGAGACGGGGGTGGAGCTTTGGGCGGCCGAGCTTCCCCTGCACGGCACCGCGCCCCCGACGACCTACGAAGTTGACGGTCGCCAGTTCGTCGTGATCGCGGCGACCGGCGGCGGCAAACTCGGCGGCCGCACGGGCGATGCCTGGGTGGCCTTCGCACTGCCCAAACCGAAATAATCCTGGCCCCCGTTCCCACTAAAATTCCCCACATGAAAAAAAATCCCCTCGTTCAACGCTGCCTCCTCGCATTAATTTTAATCGCGCCGGCAAGCTCCACACGCGCCGCAGCGGCTGAACCCCCGTCCCTATTCGACCGCCAGAACATCGCTGCGTTGTGGATCGTGCCTTACGATGCCAAGAAGCGCGGCCCCGAGGAACGGGCGCAGATGTTGCGGGAACTTGGCTTGACCAAGCTCGCCTACGATTGGCGCGCCGAACACGTACCGACCTTCGATGCCGAAATCGAAGCGATGCAGAAGCACGGCATCGAAATCACCGCGTGGTGGTATCCCAGCCACAAGCCGGAAATCCTCGATGCCATCAAGCGCCACGGCATCCATCCGCAGCTCTGGGTGTGCGGATCACGCGCCATCACAGTGACGAACGATGCCGAGCGAATCGAAGCCGAGGCGGCGCGCATCCGGCCCATCGCGGCGGACGCGGCGGCGCTCGGTTGCAAAGTGGGACTCTACAATCATCGCGAGCCGTGGTTTGAGGAACAGGATCATCAAATCGCGATCATTGAGCGATTGCGCCGAGACGGGATCACGAACGTGGGCATCGTATTCAATTTTCACCACTGGCGCGGTTCGCTGGCGGAGTTTCCCGCGCTGTTCAAACGCATCCAGCCCTATCTGCTCGCGGTGAATCTCAACGGTATGGGGGCCGACACCACGAAGTACCCCGGCGTGCGCTTCATCGGATCCGATGAGTCGGAACTGACGATGATCCGAGTCGTCGAAGCCAGCGGCTGGCGCGGCCCCATCGGCGTCATCCACGAACGCGGTAACCTCGACGCCGCTGAGGGCATCAAGGGCAACCTGCAGGGCCTCGAGTGGGTGCAAAAGGAATTACGTCAGCCCGGCTCCGGCGGGCCGAAGCCGCAGGAGCCCACGCCCGCCGCCAAAGTGCTGCCCAAGTCCACCGTCCCATCGCCAGTGTCCGGTCCAAAAACGTCGAAATGAAGCCCCTCCACCCAGCTCTCATCGCGCTGCTGCTCGCGCCGTTTGCCGCGCTCGTCGCCGCTGACCGCGCCGCCTACGACCCGAACATGCTGCCCAAGGGCCATGACTATTTCGAACTGCGCACCGGCTTGGCGAACAGCCGGCGCACGTTCGAACGCACGCACGCCGGGCGCGTGGTCTTCCTCGGCGGTTCGATCACGGCGGGCGGCGCCTGGCGCCAACACACCTGCGACTACCTCACGAAAAAATTCCCCGGGACGACGTTCGCGTTCATCAACGCGGGCATTGGCTCGCTCGGCTCCGTGCCGCACGCGTTTCGTTTGGAGCGCGATGTCTTGGCCCACGGGCCGGTCGATCTCCTGTTCCTCGAAGCGGCGGTGAACGACACCTCGAACACCGCCGACCCCGCGCACATGCTCCGCGGCATCGAGGGCGTGGTGCGCCACGTTCGCACCGCGAGCCCGATAACCGACATCGTTCAACTTCACTTTGTCATGCCCGAGCACATGACCGACTACAACGGCGGCAAGGTGCCCGCGTCGATCGCGCAGCACGAGAGCGTCGCGGTCGCCTACGGCAATCCTTCGTTGAATCTCTCGCGCGAGGTCACCGACCGCATCAACGCCGGCGAATTTTCGTGGGACGGCGATTTCAAGAATCTCCATCCCTCGCCCTTTGGTCATCAACTGTACGCGAACAGTATCGCGCGACTGCTGAACGCGGCATTCGCAGGGCCCTTGGCCGCAGCCGAAAAACCACACCCGCTGCCGCCGCCGATTGATCCCACGAGTTATTTTCGCGGACGTTTCGGCGATATCCGCGAGGCGCGCAACATCCGGGGCTTCACGCTGGAAAAGACCTGGAGACCGGCGGACAAAAAAGGCACGCGCGCGGGATTTGTAGATGTGCCCGCGCTCGTCGGTACCGAGCCAGGCGCGGAGTTTGAGTTCTCATTCGAAGGCACGGGCTGCGGCCTCTTCATCACCGCTGGGCCGGATGCGGGCCGCCTCGAGTTCAGTGTGGACGGCGCTCCCTACCGTAAAATCGAAACCACCACGCGCTGGAGCCATACGCTGCACTTGCCCTGGGCTGTCATGCTCGACGACCATTTGGCCCTCGGGCACCACACCACCAAGGTACGGATCGCGAGCGACCACGATCCCAAGTCCACCGGCACGGCGCTGCGAGTTTTCCAGCTTCTACTCAACTGAAGGATTAAATTCCTTGCCCTGCTCGGCATTGCCGGGGGGCCGCACGAAGCATTTTCCGCTGCGGGTGATGCCCTGCGCACTGGCGACTAAAGCGTCTTTTACGGCGGTAGCGCGGCGCACGCCGTCGAGCGCAACCGGAAGGTCGCGCTCTCCGCCTAGGCGTCGTTCATCGCCATTAAACATCGGCGTTCGCGCCGGTGCTGTCGGCGAACGATTCCGTTTCGACGCCGAGACGTTGCAGCATGGTGACGTAGAGATTCGACAACGGGAGATCCTGGTAAGTCGCCTCGAGCTGGTAGGGCTCTTTGCCGCCCAGCCAAGGGCCGCCCGCAGGGGTGCCTTTGATATGATTGAGGAACTGCCCGTGCTTGAAGCCCAGGTTCTTTCCACCTGCCAGAATCAGCGGATAGTTACGCGAGAGGTGGAAGGCGCTCGAGGCGGAACCGAAGAGGAGCAGCGTGTTGTCCAGCATGTTGCCCGTGCCCCCGGCTTCGGGAGTCGCCTTCAGCTTGGCGGCAAAGCGGGCGAACTCTTCGCTCTGAAAGCGCGAATAGATGCCGAAGTTTTTCCAACCACCCGGTTCCTTCGTCGCGTGGCTCAGTTGGTGGGTGAGTTTAAAGCCCACGGCCCGCGCCAGATAATCGCTGATACCGACGCCGTTTTCCCGACCAATCTGGTAGGTCGCGACTCGCGTGGTATCGGTTTTGAAGGCGAGGTAGAGTAACGCGTACATCGTCTGCAGATAGTTGCGCGGATCTTCCGGCGTCACGTCGAGTTGCAGGTGATCCACATCGACCGTCGCAAACGGGATATTCATCCAGCGCTTGGCCTTTTCAACTTTGATCTCCGTGTCGCGCACCGACTGGAGATACTGATCGAGCGTTTTCTGATCGTGGCCGGAAAGGAGTTTTTTCAAGGAGCGCGAGTCCTCCAAGAGATCGTCCAGCGCGCTTTGGCTCAGCGCCAATTTGCGCGCCGCATCGGCATCACTCTTTGCAAACAGCAGGTCGAAAATGCGCTTCGGTTTATGCTCCGCCGGGATAGCGCGGCCGTTGCGATTGTACGACATGGTCTGCGTGCCCCGAGGAGAGCCCGTGCCGCCGTCGGTGGACATCACGAGCGATGCGATGCGGGTATGCTCACCGGCTTGGGCGGCAAACACCTGATCGAGCGAGATGCTGTTCCGATAGTCACCACGCCCTCCCGTATTCGCTCCGGTGAGAAACTGGTCGGCGTTCGAGTGTCCGTGAACATTCCGCACCGCGGGATGAGAAAATCCGGCCAGCACCGTCATATCATTGCGCAGCGGCTCGAGCGGCTCGAGGCACTTGGTCAACGTGAAGTTCTGCCCGCTGCCATGGGGAAACCAGCTCCAGTCCGCGTGGGCCGGATCTTCCGCGAGCGGCATGGGCACTCCATCGGGAATATAAAAACACGCCAGACGTCGCCGCTTCTCCAGATTCTTCAGCTCGGCGGCGCTGGCGAGTGCGGCAAATGATTCAAACCAAGGCAGGGCCAGCGCGATGCCCGCTCCGCGCAGGAATCGACGACGATCAATGGTGGACAGGTCGGTTTTCATAGTGGGGTTTTGGCGGTGCGGCAGTCGGGGTTTCCTCGGCTAATTCGTCCTGAACAACTCACTGGTTACGATCAGCGTGATGAGTTCGCCGAGTCGATCCCCTTTGTTTCTGAATTTCATCGTAAGTTCATCGACGCTCGCCCGGTCACTAAACGTCAGCGGCCGTCCCAAGGCGTAGGTGGTCAGTTTGTGCACCATCGCGTGGGCAAATTGATCCTGGCGGTCTGCGAGGAGGAAACGCTTCAGTCCATCGATACCCTCCAGTTTTTGCTTATTGAACAGGAGGCTGGAGGCATCGACCGGCGCCCCTTTGATTTGGTCTCGCCAACTCCCGACGGCATCAAAGTTCTCCAGCGCAATTCCCCACGGATCGATTTTCGCGTGGCAGGGCATACAGGCCGCGTGGCTCCGATGATTCGCGATCCGCTCTTTCAACGTCATCTTCGCAATCTCCGGATCAGCCAGATCGATCTCGGGCACAGCCGGGGGCGGTGGTGGCGGGGGATCATTGAGAATGCGTTCGAGAATCCAGATTCCCCGCTTGAGCGGGTGCGAATCTTTCCCGTCTGAATTCATGGCCAACAGACCCGCCTGAGCCAATAGCCCTCCTCGGCGATCCGCCGGGGTCAGCGACACCCGTCGAAAGTCACTCCCGTAGATTTCGGGCAGTCCGTAGTGCCGCGCGAGGCGCTCATTAACCATCGCGTAGTCAGCATGCAGGAAATCCAGCACGCTGTGATTTTGCCTCAGCACTTCCCTAAAGAAGGCGATCGGCTCACCCTGCATCGCTTCTTTCAACTCGGAATCGAATTGCGGATAAACCGTCTTCTCGACGTCCAAAAAATCGAGGAGCTGCAGGCCGAGCCACTGTCGCACGAAGTGTTTGGCGAAACGCTCGCTCCGCACATCCGCCAGCATCCGTTGCGTCTGGGCGACCAGCACCGCCGGATCGTTCAGCTTCCTTTGCGCCGCCAAATCCACGAGTTCTTGGTCGGGCGTGCTACACCAGAGGAACATGGATAACCGCGTCGCCAGTTCGTCGTCCGACAGCCGCGCGACACCCCTGCTTTCCGGATCTTCCTGAATGAGATAAAGGAAGTTCGGAGACGAGAGCACGGTGGCGAGAACCTCGATCATCGCGGCCTGAAAACCATCACACCCCGGGCGCAATCGGGCGAACAACGCCATTTTCTGAGCGATCTCCGCTGCAGTTACGTGGCGCCGCCAAGCCCGCGGCAGGAAGCCCGCCAAGACCTCCCGTGCACGGGCCGTCTCGTCTCCCTCTTGCGCGGACTCGCCGAACACGCGCCGGTGCGATGCCGGTGGCCACTGCTCGTAAACGGGCGCCGTCACTTCCAGATAATCGATCTGGATGTCTGCGCCGGTGCCGACGGCAGAACCATGATACACGCTCTGGAGCACGAGGTATTCCGACGGATTTGGAAAGCCGCCCAACGCTTTTACCCCGCGAAACGGATTGCGGCGCAGCTCGCCCAAAGGAACGGTCCATTCGTAAAACTGCGGCTGGTCAGGCGGCGCTTGGATCGCAATATCAGGACTGCCGATACGCTCAGACGAACGGGAATTATTGCTGGGCTGAAAACCAAACTCGAGGCGGAGACTCGGCAAGCTTTTGCCCGTCGAAGCCACCCGAGCCGCGCGGGCGCGAACGCGCAGGGTGCCGGTGTCCGGCAGCGTATCGCCCAAATCAAATACATGCTGTCGATTGGCCGGTATAATCAGGACATGGGGGGAGAGCGCGGGCACTTCCGGCCGGATCGCGCTCGGTGGATAGGACATCTTTCCGCCTTGGTAGCTGTAAGTGGCCCGGGCGCCCGCACCGGTTTCCAAGTTTTTAAAATGGGTCCCACGCGGATCGATTTTTGGCGCGATCACCGGTTTGGCCGTTCTCTGCTCCGTTGGGCTCAGCGCTGGGGTGTCCCGCGCGCCCACATTCATCGTAATCCCGTAGTGGCTGACCGCCGGACGTTCGCCCCGCACGGTGGCCTTGAGCAGCGCGGTGCGACCGAGTTCGCGGTAATACTCGAACTGCACGACCGACATTTGCAGCAGGTCAGAGCTGTTCTCAAAACCCTCTTTGGTCCGAGTCTCCGGCGGCAAATCGGCGGCCAGATCGTAGGGCAACCCGAGCAAATCCTGTAGAGCGTAATTGTATTCGTAGCGCGTCATCCGGCGGAAGGATGAGTGCCCTTCCTCACTGCGTCGCACCTGCGAAGCGACCTGAATTTCCATCGAAAGCCATTCCAGTATTTTGCTGCGATTTTCACCGGACAGCTCCGGTTCATCCTTGGGCGGCATTTCGCCTTTACTGAGCACGCCCGACACCTCCAGCCACCAACTGACATCCGGACCGCGGAGCAGATCGGGATTCAGGGTATCGACCCGAAAATTGGCTTTCTGCTTCTCAGCTCCGTGACACTTGAAACAGGTCTCCCGCAAAATGGGCTCAATCTCCCGCCGGAACACCGCAAGCTTGGGCTGCGAGGTTTCGCTGCCGGCGGACGCGACCGCGTGATGCGAAAACCGCGACCGCAGCGCACCGGCCGCCTTGACCTCATCGAGGGTGGGGAGCGTCACCGTATCCGGCGCGTCTCCGCGTCTCGGCAGTTCCACCGTGGATTTCGGCGGCGTGACGTTATTCGGCTGCGCCGGGGCGAGCGCCGCCCCGAGAAACGCCAACGCGAGCAATGCAGCGCGGGGCTGCCAGGTAGGGGGCTTGGGTTTCATGGGGGGCCGAGGGGACTCAATAAAGAATGTGAATCTCGAGATTAGGCTGACAAGGAAACTCCGAGTACAGGTTCCACGTTTCCGCTCCAATCAGTGGAAGCGCACGGTGAACGCACGCTGTATTCAGAATTCAAACGTACCCGTAAGGACGTGATTGCGGGAGCGGCGGATGCCCCTGAGCACGGCAACGATAGCGTTGGGCCTGCCGGAGATCGCAGGGGTGTCGTCATCCGATTTCACGAGCCGCGGCGGTGGCGCAGGGCTAACGCAAGCGCACCCTCGCCGCCGCCGGCTCCACCCACCGGCCGGGAAACAGCAGCATGCGCGGCGAGATCGGCACGCCGAGTTCGTGGCTGTTGAGTTGGCTCACGACCAGATCGACCGCGTTCGCCGCCACCATGTCGTAAGCTTGATCGACTCCGCCAATCTCCGGCGCGGTCGGCAGCCAGTGCAGAGTGTAGATCGGTCGCTCCCCCGCCTCATCGCCCCCCATCGCACGAAATTGTTCGAGGGTTGCGTAGTCGCTGACGACGACCGCATCGGGCTGGCTCTCCTTAATCCGTCGTGCGATCGCGCGACGGCTTTCGGGCAGCCCTATCCACAACAATTCCGCCGCCGCGGCGCGAGTCGGGTGGAACACCGCAAACGCCGCCTCCCACGCCCGCCGAGCCCGCTCGTTTACGACCGCCTCCAGAATCGCCATCGGCCGCCGACAACCGGCCGCAGCCAGTCGCTCCAGGGCCATACGCATCGCGAGATAATGATGGTGTCCGGCGTGGTGGAGGTCCGGATTCCACCGGGCGCTCCCAATCACCGCCGGCGCGAAACCGCTCAAATCCAAATCCAGCGAAACCTCGGCTGCGTGCATCACCGGCGACAAGAGCAGGCCCACGATTCCCCTCGACTTCATCACATGCGACAAACGCCGGTCGCTCATCCCGCGCTCGCCCGTCCAGAACGGCTCTACCCCATAGCCCAACGCCTCGGCCCGCGCCTTGGCACCGAGAAAAACACGTTGGAGAAACGGATCTCTCGCCGACTCCGCGCGCGAAGTGTGCACCCAAACAAACGCGATGCGTTCTCCCGCCGCGACCGGACGGGAGTTGCGGATATGGGACATCAGCGCCGAGAAACGCGGGTTCGGTCGATAGCCCAACTGCGCGGCCACCTTTTGCACCAACGCCCGTGTTTCCGGGCGGATTCGCGGATCGTCCCGCAGCGCATAGGAAACCGTGGCGAGACTACAGTCGGCGGCGCGGGCGATTTGTTGTAGGGTGATCACGACAAGGATGCGATGGCACTGGAGAGGTCATGCGCCGGTTCCGACGAAGGCAATCGTGCTAATTGAAGGGTTTCAAAGAAACGACAGTAGCATCCCCGTTGGTGCCGGCTAAACGTTGCTGACCTCCCAAACTCTCAGGCCCGTTCCTGCCTCGCTTCCCCGTAGCCAGCATCCCTCATTCTATGCGCCCCTTTCGATGAGAAACTTACTTCGTTCCACCGCGCTCGCCGCCGTTGGGGTGTTAGCCGGTGCGCGCGCCGCCAATCAGGCCGATTCGCGACTCATGCTGAGGGATGATCGTCGGCCCACGATGAAGCAGAGTCGCTGCTCGTCGGCAACGGCCGCGCGGGGAGATGGTGCACGGCGGCTTTCGCACCGAAATCAAAACGAAACTCGCCGCACTCGCACCCTACCCCATCGCTCCCCACGGCCGACCAAAGCCTCGCCGTCGGTCGCGAGCACGTACTCACTTTTTCCACGACCGCCGGCCAGATTTACCGCATCACTGCAGCTCGCTGAAAAACGCGACGCACGCGCCCTCTCCTCTTCAAGCCACACTGCCACGAATAGATTCTCTATGAAGCCCCTGTATCAGACGTTCACGTTCCTCTGTCTTGTCGGTGCACTGTGCGCGATTGCTGCCGAGCCGCCCGTGGTCGGGCCGGCCGCGCGGCTCACCGTCACGCCCTCGGGCGAGCTCGAAGTCGCGATGGCTGACGGCGCGGTCGCCCGGTTTGCCCCACTCGTGGCCGTGTTGGCCACACGGGCGAATCCGAATGTCGATATGCGCTGGGGGAAGTTTCCCGACGCCGCCTTGAGACTGAACGATACGGGCTCGCTCTACAACGTGCTGACGTGGGGTGCGAAAGACACCGGCGGGAAAGTCTCAACAGCGCACGTCGAGGACGGGTTCGACCCGACGGTTGATCGGGGCTACGGGGCCGGGCGCACCGCGAATCTCTTCGCTGCGGGCAAACTGAAGACCTTGCGTGCCAGCGCCAGCCGCTCCGACGGCAACAAAATCACGTGGGACTTCCCCGCCGATGACACGGCCACCGTGCGGCTCGAACTCGATCTGCCGACGGACGGCACCGCGCCGCGCCTGCGGCTGAAGACGACCGTGAAGGCGGACGGGTGGTATTCGTTTGGCTACGTGGGCGCCCCCGAGACTCCGGCCAACGCAGTCGAGGAACTTTGGCAGCCGCTCATCTACAACGAACGGCGTTTTCCGCATGAATCTTTTCTCGAGGCCGCCTATCGCTGCCCGCTGCCGACCACCTTGGTCACCCATGGCGGCGTGACGACCGGCGTGCTCGCCGACCCCGCCGAGTACCCGTTTCAGCCGCTGCCGAATTTCGCAAACTCCCGCTTCGGCGTGGCCCTGCGCAACGCCCGCGGACTCGCGCAGCCGATGCTCTTCGCCCCGCTGCTCGGTGGCGCCGGTTCGCAGATGAAGGCCGGCGAGTCGCGCGAGTTCGTGATGCGGCTCGTCGTTGCCAAAGCGAACCTCTCCGCCACCTACGAGCGCGTGGCCCGCACCCTCTACGGCTTCGCCGATGTGCGCCACAACGCTCTGGGTTCGCTCAACGCCACCTTCGAGCGCATGCTGGAATTCGGCCTGAGCGACTACGCGAAATTCAATGCCGACCTGCGCGGTTTCGCCTACGACACCGATGTGCCCGGGGCGGTGAAGAACGTCTCCGCCCTTCATCCACTCGGCCTCGCCCTCGTCACCGACCGCCCGGAAATCTACACGCGGCTCGCGCGCCCGCTGATGGAGTATTTCGTGTCGCGCGAGCGTTTCCTTTTCACGACCGATCCCAAAGTAAAGGGCCAGTCCGCCTCTTCGCACCTGAGGGGGCTGGGCGCGCCGCTCACCGAATACGCGAATCTCTACGCGATGTCGGGCCAACGCACCCCGTTCTTTCGCACCTCCGCCGAGAGCTTGTTCGGCCGGGACCGCGTCTTAAATCTTCAAGGCAATATTCGCGGCGACAACTGGTCCAACGCCCTCGGCCTTTACCGTGCGACGGGGGAAAAGCGTTGGCTCGACCATGCCATCAAGGATGCCGACGCCTATCTCAAGACCCGCGTCGGAGTGCGGGCGGCGGACTATTCGGACCCCGATTCCCGGGGATTGTTTTTTTGGACGGCGTTCACCCCGCAGTGGATCGAATTGTTTGAACTCTACGAAGAAACCAAGCTGCCACGCTTCCTGGCTGCAGCCCACGCCGGCGCACGGGACTACGCGCAGTTTGTCTGGCTCGCACCGCGCATTCCCGGCGGTGACGTCCGCGTAAACGAGGATGGCCTGGCGCCGGCCTACCGGTCCGGACCACGTTTCCCGCGGATCAAGGCCGAGCCCGAAACCGTTCCCGCGTGGCGCACGTCCGAGATCGGCCTCACCAGCGAGTCCGCCCCGACCAGCAAAGGTGCCCGCGGCATTCTCCTCGCCTGCTACGCACCGTGGATGCTGCGCATCGCTTCACTCACGAACGATGCGTTTCTCCACGACATCGCCCGTTCCGCCATCATCGGCCGCTACACCAGTTTTCCCGGTTACCATATCAACACCGCGCGCACGACCGCCTATGAGAAACCGGACTTCGCCCGTCGTGGAAAAGACGAACTCAACTCGGCGACTTCGATTCACTACAACCACATCTGGCCGCACATAGCCTTGCTGCTCGACTACCTCGTGGCGGACGCATTCGCAAAGTCGCGCGGTGCTATCGATTTTCCGGCGCGCTACGCCGAGGGTTACGGCTACCTGCAACAACGCGTGTTTGGCGATCGCCCCGGCAAGGTCTACGACGAAAGCGGTCTCTATCTATGGATGCCGCGCGGCGTGCTCACCGTCGATCACCCCGAACTCAACTTCGTGATGGCCCGCGGCGACGCCAAACTCGCCATCGCCCTCACCAACCAGTCGAAGTCTGCGGTCAAATCTCAGGTCACGCTCTCGCGCGAGCGCATCGCGCTCGCCCCGGGCGCCAACGCGAAAGTCACCGTGTGGGAAAACAACCGGCGCATCCGCGAGGAACCGTTGCCGGCCGATGCCCGCATCGCCGTGGACGTCGCCGCCGAGGGAATTACCACGCTGATCATCAGTGGCGTGAAGCCGCGCGTAGCGTTTCAGAATCAGATTCTCGGCCGCGCCGCACGTCTCCCGGCGGAAAGTGTCGTCGACCTCGGCTGGCGCGGCGCGCGCGGCGTCGTGCTCTCATTCGGCGCGGGTGAACTCACGAGTGCTTACGTTTACCTGCCCGATCAGGAGCGCGTCGTGACGAAGTGCACGGTCCACTATCGGCAAGGCGGCGGCGAGTTCCTCACCATGACGGACGCAGCGTATCCCTACGATTTTACGCTGCCCGTCGCGGGCGACGCGCCATTGGAGTTCTGGTTTGAGACTCAGTCAGACGCCGGGCCTGCGGAGAAATCTCCCGTCGGGCGTCTGCTCCTGAAGTGAAAAAACTCGAACGCAATCCCCTAAATTGAAGGGTTCAAAGAAACGAGGATAGACTCCTGATGGTGCCGGCTAAATCCTCCGAATTTTCCCTATCGGTGAACGAGGACAACCTTGGTCGGCCGTCATCAACCCCACCTCTACCCGCCCCTATCGATGAGAAAATCCCTCCCTCCCGCCGGTCAGGTGCCAAGGTCGGCGATCACACTCCTGCGCCAAGAGATAGTCCGCGACGCAGTGCCCCGGCCACGTAGTCTTCGGCTGCGTCCCACGGCATAACCATCACCGCCCATGCGTCCACCTCGTCGCCCCGCCCTTGCCTTGTTTATGCTTCTGCTCGTCGCACGCGCGAACGGTGCCGATGCGCTCGACGCCGGCTTCGCTACGCCGCCTCCGGTCGCCCGCCCGCTCGTGTGGTGGCATTGGATCAATGGCAACGTGTCCAAGCACGGCATCGAGGCCGACCTCGCCGACATGAAGCGCGTCGGGATCGCGGGTGTGCAGATGTTCGACGCGAGCATCTACCTGCCCGCCGGCCCCGTGCGCTACGGCACCGACCTCTGGCACGAGCACGTGCAGCACGCGATCGCCACGGCGGACAAACTTGGCCTGGAGTTTCACCTCATGAACACGCCCGGCTGGTCCGCCAGCGGCGGCCCGTGGGTCACGCCCGAGCGCTCGATGAAAAAGCTCGTGTGGAGCGAAACAGCGGCGACCGGTGGCGGCGCGCTCACGCTCGCCGTGCCGCCGCCGAAGATCGAGCCGCTGAAGTTCCGCTCCCCGCCCGTGAAAAAAATGGAGAATTTTTTCCGCGATATCGTCGTGCTGGCCGTTCCGGCCGAATCCACCCGCCGCACTCCCGATTGGGAATTCAAGACCAAGCTCAAGGAGAAGACGCTCACCGCTGCGCCGCTCGACCCGGATGCCTCGGGCTGCATCTCCCGCGCGCAGGTGCTCGACCTCACGGCGGACTTTGATGCCGCCACCGGCACGTTGCGCGCCAAGCTCCCCGCCGGCGAGTGGACGATTTTGCGCTTCGGATTTACGTCCACTAGTTCGACGAACCATCCCGCCGTGCCCGAGGGCCACGGCCTGGAGATCGACAAAATGGACGCGGACGCCGTGTCGTTCTACTTTGATCAGGCGCTCGGCCGCATTTTGCGCGAGGCCGGCCCGAGCGTCGGCCGCACGCTCAAAGGACTGCTTTTCGACAGCTTCGAGGGCGGCCCGCAAAACTGGACGGACACGTTCCCCGCGCAGTTCCGCGCGCTGAAGGGCTACGATTTCGTGCCGCTCCTGCCCGTGCTGACGGGCCGCGTGGTGGAGAGCCCGTCGTTCACCGAAGCGGCGCTGCGCGATTTCCGCGGCGCGGTCGAGCAGCTGATCGCGAAGAACTATTTCGGCACGATGCAGCGGCGCGCGCACGAGCGCGGGATGGTCGTTTACGCTGAGGCGCAGGGCGGACCGCTGAATCCGGTTTCGGCGAACGAGTTTGTCGATGTGCCGATGAATGAATTCTGGATGCCCGACACCGCACCGCGTTTTCCGCGCATCAAGCTCGTCGCGTCCGTCGCCAATGTCCTCGGGCGCCCGCTCGTCGCCGCCGAGTCGTTCACCGCCAAGCCCGAAGACGGCCGTTGGCTCGCGACGCCCGCCACGCTCAAAGATCCCGGCGACTATGCGTGGACGGCCGGCATCAACCGCTTCATTTTGCACCACTACGTGCACCAACCCACCGACGACGGCCCCGGTTTCGGCCTCGGCCGCTACGGCACGCATTTCGGCCGCCTCAACACCTGGTGGCCGCTCGCCGGCGCGTGGATCGACTACGTGGCGCGCGGACAGTTTCTCCTGCAACAGGGCCGCACCGTTACTGACATCGCGTTCCTCAACACCGAGGACCACGGCTACGCCTTCCCCGGCGACATGGTGACGACGCCGGCCGGCTACGATTTCGACATCGTCTACCCGCACCATCTCGCCGCGATGACGTGGCGCGACGGCGCGCTCACGCTTCCGACCGGGCCCACGTATCGCGTCCTCATGCTGCCGGCGAACTGGACCGCCGATCTCACGACGCTGCGCCGCCTCCGCGATTTCGCCCGCGCCGGTGCACCGATCTACGGCGATGCGCCCGCGGCTCCCGCCGGTGTGCGCGATTACGAGGCGCGCGAGGAATTCGCCGCGCTCGTCCGCGAGTTGTGGGAAGCTCCCCGCCCGCTGATCCGGCGGGGGGCCCTGCCCGCTGCGCTCGGTGCAATCGGTCTCGCGCCCGACGTGGTGCTCCCGGCCCCGCCCGCGGGGGGCGAACTCCGCTTCATTCACCGCCGCACACCCGACGCGGAAATCTACTTCGTTTTCAATCACTCGGATCGCGACGTCGCCGGCGACTTCACCTTCCGCGTCACCGGCCGCCAGCCCGAACTTTGGAACGCCGTCACTGGCGCGCAGGCCGATTCCCCCGGCTATCGTGCGACGGCCACCAGCACTACGGTGCCGCTCGAGCTTGAGCCCCGCGGCTCCATGTTTGTGATTTTCCGTCGCCCGCTTCTGACCCCGCGCGCCGATGCTCCGAAGACTGCGGTCGCCGCGACGCTGCCGATCGCCGGACCGTGGCACGTCGTATTCCACGACGGTCGCGGCGCCCCGCCCAACGCCACCTTTGCGACCCTCGCCTCGTGGACGGAACACGAAAACCCCGCCATCACGTTCTACTCGGGCACCGCCACGTATCACACCACCTTCGTGATTTCCGCCGCCAATTTCCGCGCTGGCGCGATCGCCACACTTGAACTCGGCACGGTCGCCGATCTCGCCGAAGTCCGGCTCAACGGAACGCTCATCGGCACCCTCTGGCAGCCGCCGTTTCGCGTCGACGTCACGCGCCACCTGCGCGCCGGCGACAACCTCCTCGAAGTCCGCGTGGCCAACCGTTGGATCAACCGCGTGATTGGCGACGAGTCACTGCCCACCGATCTCACTTATCAACCCGAGGGCACGAATAAGTTTACCGACGGAAGGCTCAAACAACTCCCCGCCTGGCTTTACGACCGCTCTCGTCTCTCCGAGCGGAAGCGCTACAGCTTCACCACGTGGAAACACTACGAGGCAAAATCTCCGCTCGTCCCCTCCGGTCTGCTGGGCCCCGTCAAGATCGATTGGAGAACGCCAGCGCCGTAGCTCAGGCCCTCACACCTTCGTCCATCTAATCTCATTATCCAAACCCTATGAATCCCCAACGATCCTTCACTTCCTCTGTGCCCAATCGAACGTATATTTCCGTCCGACGTGTTGTTTTGATTCTGTTAGCGTCGCTCTTTTTTGTTCTTGGCGCTCAGGCCCAATCCTCGGGCGAGTCCATGGGCGTGGTCCAAGGCACGGTGTCCAACGCGGTGAGCGGTTCCCCGCTCGGCCGCGCTAAAGTCGCCATCCGAGGCACGGCCCAGGAGACGCTGACGGATGACGACGGCCGGTTTTATCTCCGGGGAGCCCCGGCCCAGGAGATCGAGTTGGAAGTTTCCTATTTGGGATTCGGGTCGCAAAGGTCACGGGTGACGGTGCCGCCCGGCGGACAGGTTGCGCAGGATTTCAAGCTCAGTCGCCAGGGAACCGATCATCGCGGCGCGGAAGCCCAGACGATTGTGCTGGAGACGTTCCAGGTGGTCGCGGAACAGACCATGAGCGGCCAGGCGGTCGCGATGAACGAGCAACGCCATGCGGCCAATATCAAAAACGTGGTCTCGTTCGATGAACTCGGTGACCGCGGCCAGGAAAACATCGGCGATTATGTGCGCTTTCTCCCCGGTGTCACCATTCTGGACGACGGCACAAATCCCGGTCGGATTGCGCTGGGCGGTTTTCCCGCGGAAATGTCCAACATTCAGATCGACGGCATGGATGTGCCTGCCACCGGCATTGGCGCGACCAGCAGTCGCACCGCGGCGCTGCAGGACGTGCCAATCCTGAACATCGAGCGCGTAGAGGTCTCGAAGGTGCCCACGCCCGACCTGCCCGCTTCCGGCTTGGGCGGATCGATGAACCTGATCGCGAAGACCGGAGTGGGCCTCAAGCGCCCGGTCGGTCGCTACCAAGTGTATATGAATTTCGACAACGTGGACGGCTTGAGTTTCAACGGCGGTTCGCCGCAACCGCACGACCGGGCATCGCCGCGCCACAAGGAGCCCTCGTTCAGCCTGAGCTACGCCTTCCCGGTAGGGAAGACGCTCTCGGTGAGCCTGGGGGGCTCGCGCTCATGGCGTCAGCGGCCGACAGACGACACGCCCTCCGAGGTCGCCTTTTGGAACCTCAAGAAGACCTATTTGGCAACCGGCGCGCCGAAGGATTTGGCGCTTGCGATCACGCAGTGGCGGCAGGAGGCCTCGATCTCCCGGACCGAGAATCTCCAGCTCGGCCTCGATTGGCGGCTGACCACCCACGACACCCTCAGCCTGCAGGTCCAGGAACGCTCGGTGGTCGAAAAGAAGGCCCAGAGCTTCATGACCGCGCGCGTGAACGCCGGCTACGACGCGATCGGCAATGCGGATTACACCCAAAGCCGCGGTGCGACCGGTAGCTTCGAAATGGGCACCCTCAATCCGTCAAATTTCGACGCGACTACCGACACCAGCATGCGTTCGCTGAAGTATCAGCATCGCGGCCCGGCGTGGAACATCGACGCGCAGGCCTCCTACTCTGCCGCCGACCGCGAGCGCAGCAGCCTCGGCAAGGGCTACTTCAACGGCGTCCTGGCCAGCGTCCTCGCCGCCAACATCCGCGGCGACGGCATCGGGAAGGGTGCGAGCATCGGACCGGAAACCTATACGATCACCCGCGCCAACGGCACGCCGGTGGATCCCTTCAACGCCAACAATTATACGCTCGGCACGGCGAATGAAGAGTATGCCCTGTACCAGACGGACCTCACGGCTGGGCGTCTGAACGTGAGCCGCGCGATCGGCCGGAACCTCACGCTCAAGGTCGGCGGCGCTTTCAACCGTCTCGAAAAGGACGACACCCGTCCGGTCAAGAACTACACCTTTGTCGGCCGGGCCGCCGGTCAGACCGCCGTCTCGCTTTATGACCTCGTGGACGATTCGATCGACGTGAAAGTGAACGGGAACCCAGTGCGCTGGATCAGCCCGGTGAAGGCCTATGATCTCTTCGTGCAACACCCGGAGTATTTTACCCTGAACAACACGTTCATAGCGAATCGGGCGCAGAACTCCAAGCGGATGCTCGAGGATATCCTGGCCGGCTACTTTCGGTTCGATCTGCGCCTGCTCTCCGGCCGGTTGAACGTCACCAGCGGTGCCCGCTATGAGAGAACCGACCTCAAAGGCTGGAGCCTGAAGCGCGACAACTTCGCCATCTACCAGCGGGATGCAGCGGGAAAACTGCTACTCACGAGCACGGGCGCGTTGATCCCCGT
Source organism: Opitutia bacterium (assembly GCA_947467625.1). Lineage (GTDB taxonomy): Bacteria > Verrucomicrobiota > Verrucomicrobiia > Opitutales > Opitutaceae > GAS368. Next base: position 34,257 of record CANIJN010000017.1, read on the forward strand.
CACCAACAATGCCGACGATCGCCTCAGGCTAATCAATCAGGAGCGCGGCAACATCGAAAGCCAGGGTTACGGCGGGCTCTATCCCAGCCTGAACGCCAATTACGCGATCACCGACAACTTAGTGGCGCGGGCCGCCTATGCGCGGACACTCGGCCGTCCGGACGTGCAATACGTCGTCGCGGGAGTCACGGTGCCCGTTCCCACCGACACCAATGCGACGACGGCCGACATTATCGTAGTCGGCAATCCCGGCCTGAAGCCTTGGACCGCGGATAGTTTTCACCTGTCCCTCGACTCCTATCATCTCAAGGGCGGATTCGGCTCCATCGGAGTCTACCAGAAGAGGGTCAGTAATTTCTTCGCCCAACGCGGCCGGCCGGCCACCGCGGCCACACTTGCGGCCTACGGCATCCCGAAGGGCGACATCGCCTATATGTTGGCCGATAACTGGGTCGTGCGCCGCTGGGAAAACGTCGGTGACGCCACTCTGAATGGCCTTGAGCTGAGCTACCGCCAGGATCTGCTGTTCATGCCGTCATGGTTACAGTTAATGCAGGCTTGGGTGAACTACACGCATCTGAAGGTAGGCGGACGCAATGCGGCGGATTTCGTGGGTTTCAGCCCCGATACTCTGACGGCGGGGTTGAACTACATCCGGCCGCGCTTCTCCGTCCGGCTGACTGCGGCCTATCAAGCCGAGACGAAGCGATCGGAGGTTGTGGTCACTCCCGGTACCTCGGCCGAAGGGTTCATCCCGCAGTCCACCTTTGAATACCAGGCGGCCTACACCCGCTACGGCATCAGCGCGGAATACGCCCTGAGCAAGACCTTCGCCCTCTACGTAAACTGGGACGACGTGTTCGCCAAGGACCGCTTGGTGTATCGCCGGGCCCCGGATACGCCGGCCTTCGCCCAAACCGCCCAACGCTACGTCAGCCCTTCCTATATCGTGATCGGCGTGAAGGGCAGTTTCTGACGGCTCACTCACAACCCCGAAATCACCCATGAAGAGATCGACCCCGATACTGTTAATCGGCCTCGCAGCCTCGCTCGGTGCCGCCGAGGTGCCCCGTTTTGAAGCGGACGTGCTTCCGGTGTTGTATCGTCACTGCTTCAGCTGCCACAGCGAGAAACCGGCGAAACCCAAGGGCGGGCTACGGTTGGATTCGGCGCAGCGGATTGGCGACAGCGATGTCGTCGTGCCCGGCATGCCCGACGCAAGCGAGTTGCTGCGGCGCGTGTCGCTGCCGCCCACCGATCCAGACGTGATGCCGCCGCTGAAGGGCGGCGCGCAGCCGCTCTCCGATGCCGAGCGTGCGTTGCTGCGCTCTTGGATCACCGCCGGCGCGAAACTGGACGGATGGGTGAAATTCCAGCATCGCGAGGCACCGCTCGGTGAGCCCGGCGCGACGGTAGCGCGCACGGCGGTGCCGGAGGTCGCCCGCCACGTGGATACCTTGATCGATCGCCACCATACGGCCAAGGGCACCACGTTGAACGCGCCCGCCAGCGACGAGGTGTTTCTGCGTCGCGTCTACCTGGACGTCGCCGGCCGCATCCCGAGTCAGGAGGAAAGCACGCGCTTCCTCGCCGACACCCGCGAGGACCGGCGGGGCCGGCTGATCGACGCGTTGCTCGCTGGCGAGGGCTATGTGAGCCACACGTACAACTGGAAGGCGGACCAGCTCCGCCTCAACCCGCGCGCGCTGGCCGGCGGGCAACCGGCGTGGCTCTACGACGACTGGGTCAAGGACGCTATCCGCACGGGCCAGGCGCATGACGAGACAGTGCGCCAGCTCATCACCGCCAAAGGCTACCTCTGGGAAAACGGCGCGGCGGGATTCTACCTGCGCGATCTCGGCATGCCCCTCGACCACGCCTCCAACCTGTCACGCGTCTTCCTCGGCACGCGAATGGAGTGCGCCCAGTGTCACGACCACCCGCTCGAGCCCGTGACGCAGAAGGATTTTTTCCAGATGGCGGCCTTCACCGCCGGGGTGTCCAACCTCAGCAGTCCCGGCGGCTATTCCAATGACAACGTCACGCAGTGGCCGGAGATCAAAGCCCGCTTGGCGCGAATGGACGCAGACAAGGCGCTGCAAGATGGCGTGAGCCGTGCGATCTCTCCTCTGAAGCGACTCACGAAGGACACGGAAAAACCGCTCACCTTTCCGGCGACGTATGTCTACGACAAATCTGTGCAGGGCCACCCCGTGGCTCCCCGGACGCTCTTTGGCGATGAGGCTCCGGTCATCGACGGCGACCGCCGCCGGGCCTTTGCGGAGTGGATGACGTCGCCGCGCAATCCACGGTTTGCCAAGAACGCGGCCAACCGACTCTGGAAACGCGTCATGGGCGCCGGCCTGATCGAGCCCGTGGACAGCCTCACGGCGCTGCCGCATCCGGAGCACCGCGAGTTGCTCGAAGTTCTCACGTCCGCACTGATCGGCTTTCGTTTCGACGAGCGGGCGTTCCTCGCCGTGCTGCTGAATACGCGTCTGTATCAGAGCGAAGCCGTGCGCGAGCGACCCGAGCCCGGGTCGGCCTTCGGGTTGCACGGCCCGCTGCTGCGGCGACTATCGGCGGAACAAATCTGGGACTCGCACCTCGTGCTCCTCGTGCCGGATCTTGATGAACGCAAATCCGCCGTGCGGCACGAGGGATCCCTTTTGAATCCGGCGCGGTTACGCCGGCTCACCACCATGAACGCCGATGAGATTATCGCGCGGTCCCGCGACGAAATGGCCTACCGCGTCCGGCGCCGGGAACACACGCTCCGGCTCGCAGAGCAGAAGAAGGAACTCGCCGCCGCCCAAGCCGGCGGGAATGCCGCCGAAGTGCGGCGCGTGCAGGCCGACCATGTCCGGGAGAACGAGACTTTTTATAGTCCTGAACTGCAGGCGTTGGAAATGGGCGATGCCCAACCGTCGCCGGAAACCGATCCGCGCTGGCAATCGCTGCCGCGAAATTTTCTGCGCGCCTCGGAGATTCCGCTGCCGTTGCCGCTCGGCCACTTTCTGCGCCAGTTCGGCCAGTCGGATCGGCGCGAGATCGACGCGTTCAACCGCGATCCCAACACCACCCACGCCCTAGCGTTGATGAACGGCGAACTCGCCGCGCGCATCCTCGCACCAGACTCCCATCTGCGGCGCCAGTTGGCGGCGGCCGACGGGCGCAGCGAACGAATGACAGCGCTCATCTACCGCGCCATCCTCGTGCGCTCTCCGAGCGCCGGAGAGCTCTCGACCATAGCGACGCTCACGGCCACGAGCCTCACGCCGGTGGAGGACACGATTTGGGCGCTGCTGAACTCGCCCGAATTTCTCTTCCAACGTTAACCGCCCTTTCCCCAGCCCCCATGAAATCAATCGTCACCGACCTATCCCGCCGCGCGTTTGTCGAACGCTTCGTCAAAACCTTTCTGGGCGTGAGTCTGCTGCCGGGCCCCAGTGCCTTGCGGGGCGCCGGCGCGCCAGCCCGCGCCCGGGCCAAGAGCGTTATCTTTCTCTACCTGCGCGGGGGACTTTCGCACATCGACACCTTTGATCCAAAGCCCGGCCGCCCCGAGATGGGCGGCGTGAGCGCCATCGGGACCACTGCGGACGGCGTGCAGGTCTCCGAGTGGTTTCCGCAGATGGCGCGGCAGATGCACCATGTTTCGCTCGTGCGCTCCATGACCTCGACGCAGGGCATCCACGAGCTCGGCGCCTACTCGGCGCATACCAGCCACTTCATGACCCCAACGATCCGGCACCCGTCGCTCGGCTCGTGGGCCGCGAAACTGATCGGCTCGCAAAACCGGTTTCTGCCGGGCAACATCCTCATCAACGGCAGTCCGCAGCATCCGGGCAGTGGATACTTCCCCGCCCACCTCGCCCCGCTGCCGATCGTCGATCCGGGCGCGGGCTTGCAAAACTCCGTGCTGCCCGCCGCGGTGAGCGAGGCGGATTTCAATCGCCGCGCCGCGCTCGCACGCGCCATCGGCAGTCACTTCGTGCAGCAGACGCCGCACCGCGACGCCGCCGCCTATCTCAAAGTTCAACAGGAGGCCGCCGCCCTCATGAAGAGCGAAGACCTCAAGGTCTTCGACATCACGCGCGAAGACGCAAAGACACAGGCGGCCTACGGCGCGCAAACCTTCGGCAAGGGTTGCCTGCTGGCCCGCCGCCTGGTCGAGGCCGGCGTGCGCTTCATCGAGGTCGAAGACGATCAGAACTGGGACACGCACAACGATCAGATTAAATCCATGCGCCTCATGACGCCCTCGGTGGATCAGACGATGGCCGCCCTCCTCGCAGATCTCCATCAGCGCGGTCTACTCGCGAGCACGCTCGTGGTCATGGCGACGGAGTTCGGCCGCACGCCTCAGATCAGCACCGTCACCGCCGGGCGCGGGCATCATCCGGGGGTGTTTACGTGGTGGCTGGCCGGCGGTGGCGTGAAAGGCGGCTATGTCCACGGCCAGTCCGACGCCATCGGCGAACACGTCGCGGAGAATCCCGTCACCATGCCCGATCTCAACGCGACGGTGGCGATGGCCCTCGGCATGGACATCG
>CANIJN010000018.1 GCA_947467625.1 Opitutia bacterium
GAGTAGCCGCGTTGGGCCTGGGGATTGCGCCCGGCCTCACCTTCAAAATACGTGCTCGTCACATCGTAGAGCAAAAACTCGAAGCGCACGCCGAACCACTCGCGGTAACGCGTCATCAGGTGAGTGCACAACGCGTCCTTGGGTGCGCCGAGCTAATCGAGTGCGCGATAGCGGCGGTCGTCCTTGACCAAGGCGAGTCCACCCCAAGCAGATCATCCAGCGCGGTGGTCTCATACCAGTGCTCGGCCACGCCGAGTTCGGAGCGTTGCGCGCAAAACCGCGCGACGGTGAGCAACACCGCCGTTTGCGCGCAGCCCACCCGCTCGCGTCGGGCGGGTAAAAGCTCGGCGAGCAACGTGTCGAGACCGAGCCGGTGACAGAGCGACAGTCCGAGGTCACCCTCGCCGAAGTCGCGGCTGCGCTTCACGCGCAACGCGCACACATCCGCCGGCTCCCAGCGTGACACGGAAGCGGGGTGGGGATTTGAATCGAAGCTGGAGTTGCCTTCGGGCGATGCGCCCAGACCGGGCAACGTCGCAGCGTTCACGCGGAGCGGCGGCGTCTCGCCGCGCAACAACGCCGGCAAGTCGTCCCAAACACGGCGCAAAGCGGCCAGCTCGGATTCGTCGAGTTTGCCGAGCGAGATGACCACCTGTTGGCGCGGACCGAGCGCCGTACACACCGTCCGGCACAAGTGCCAATAACTGTAACCGACACCACGCGCCGACTTGGTCTTACGTCGCAGGAACATGCTCGGGACCATCGCAGAAAACGCGCCGGCTCACACCGGTGTGTTCGGCACTACATCGCTCCTAAAAATCGACTTCCCTCGTCAACCGGTCCGCGCCCCCCTCTTTTTTTCCTCTGAAACTATTTTCACTTCCTGCTCCAACTGCGGAACTCGGGTTAATGGTCGCTCGCTGGCGATCGCGGCTGCGGAGATCGCCGCACCCGACGGCGAGACCGCAACCCTCGTCACGGTAGTGGAGCACTTCTTCGACGATTTCCCCCTGAAAAACGGCAACGAACTGCGCGCCCTTGGCCAGCCGCGGACGCCGTTGGCCTCCGACTGAGTTCGGGCTAACCGGTAAACGGTGCGCCAGCGGGCGTGTCACCGGCTATCTCACCTAGCCGCGCGAACCGCGCGTCAACCCACCACTGCTCTTGGTCGTGCCCCCCCCTCAGGGCTTGCCGTCTGGGCCGCTACAACGTTCGCGGGCTCGTAAAACTCCGCGGCTCACCGCTGATCGGATCAGGAAAAGCGATTGATTTGGCCAGTAGTTGCAGGGGCTTGGTGTAGTCGTCGGTGTTTTCCGCGTGGTGGACAGGATAAATCTGATCGTGGCAGATCGGCATACCGAGCGCGGCGCAATGGGCGCGCAACTGGTGTTTGCGACCGGTGATCGGCGACAGGCCGTAGCGCGCAAACGCCCCGCGCACTTCCAGCAGCTCGATGCGCGTCTCGGCATTGGGTTCGCCGGCGACCTCTCGCACCTGCATGAATCGCTCGGGATTTTCCTCGAGTCGGCTACGGTAGGTCAAAGGCAAGGCCAACTCGGGCCGCCACGGCGCGATGGCTTCGTAGTGTTTATGGAAGGTCTTCTCGAGAAACATGTTTTGATAAACACCGCGCGTCGCCGCTTGGATCGTGAAGACCACGAGTCCGGCGGTCTCACGGTCGATGCGGTGGATCGGCGCGAGATCATCGAGGCCGAGCGTCCGTTTGAGACGGACCAAAAGCGTTTCTTGCACGTAGCGACCAGCCGGGATGACGGGGAGAAAGTGGGGCTTATCGGCTACGACCAAATAATCGTCTTGGAACACCACCACTTCGTCGAACGGGATGCGCGGCTCGGCTGGCAGCGCGCGGTAATAATAAACGCGCAAATGGGATTGATAGGCGCGCTCCGCACTCACGGGCACGCCGTGCTCATCGCGCACCTCGCCGGCTTGGATCCGCGCCGCCCAGATCTCGGCCGAGATACCGGGAAACCGCTGAACAAGAAAATCGCGAATCGTCAGCCACGGCCCCGTCGGCAGCACGACGAAGCTCGGGCTGACACCCTCACGCGTGGGCAGCGGCGCCGCTTTTAGCGGAGGCGTGCTGGTGGACGATTTTTTCAATCTCCGTGAGGCCGAAGCTCAACGGCCGTCGCCGTATTTGACGGCGCAGCCATAGGGCAGGGTCGTCGCTTTTTCCACCGACCGACCCGCTTTCAAGGCCGCCAGAGCCGCCTTCACGTAATTGTGCGAAGCGGGGGTGTTCGCTTGGGCGGCCTGCGCTTGATCGTCGATCGCTCCCTGGTATGCGAGGGTGCCGTCGTGGCCGATGACAAAACAATGCGGAGTAGTCTGCGCGCCGAATAGTCGGCCCAATTTCCCGCTCTGATCACGAATGTAGGCCGTGGCGACCACGCCCTGCTTCTTCTGCCACTCCGCGGATTTTCCCGGATCGAGATCGCCCATCGCCGTGGAATTCACCTGCAGCCAAACGGCTCCGGCGGCGGCCGCCGCCGTCTGCGTACTCTGCATATTTCCGCTCCGGTAATGCCGCACCACATACGGACACGCCGGATTGAGCCATTCCAGCACCACCACCTTGCCCCGAAAGTCGGAGAGTTTCTGCGTCTTTCCCTCGAGGTCGTTGAAAGTAAAATCCGGCGCGGGCTTCCCTGATTCAACGCCGGCCCCCAGCGCCGTGATCTCACCAACAAAAAGCAGGGCGACTGCACTCAGCAAACCTTTGATCAGTGACTTCATATCGCCGAGAAAGCACGTCGGCTAGCGACGCGCAAGCGCGCACAATCTACCTGGAATCAGCCTTGGCCTCCAGCTCACGTCCGGTGGCGGCAATCGCACTCTCGCCGATGCCTTGCACCGCGAGTGCCCGCGCGAGACGCCGCGCTACCGCGGTCAGGACCTCACCAGCCACCTAGTGCTTAATTGCGTAAATTAACGATAGCATTTCGCAATTGAGCCCCTTCGACCTCGCGCTTGCGCCATTTGAAGGGCTTCGCGGTGGGGTTCTAGGCGGCGATGAACGCGTCGATGGCCTGACTCAATTCGTCGACGCTGCGGAAGCTGGCGCCGCGGAGGCCCTTTCTGGGCATAATCCCAAACCAGATTTCAACGTGATTGAGCCAGCCAGCCGAAGTTGGGATAAAGTGGAGGTGCACGTTGGGATGTTGTGCGAGCCAGTCGTCGCATTTTTTGTGGGTGCACTAATTGTCGAGAGTCACGTGGAGTTCGCTTCTGGCAGCGTGCCAGCGGGATCTGATCTACGAACTGCAAGAACTCTGCGTACCGCTTGAGCGTTGTCTGGCCCGTTGTGATGGCGCCGGTCGCAACGTGCAGCGCTGCGAACAGATTGAGAGCGCCATAACGTTGGTAGGTGCTCTTGCAGCCTCGCACGATCTTGCCGTTGTCGGTCTCCCCATAGACCCAGCCCGTTCCATCGCCTGAATGCTCGGCTTCTCATCGACACTAATCACCAGCGCCTTTTCCGGCGGATTCAAATACCTCGCGATAATATCGGCCGCTTTCGCCGCGAATTGCTGGTTGGTGCTCACGCACCACGAGCGCTGGCGCTGCACACAAGCACCTTCCTTACGCATCACTCGCCAAACGGCATACACCGAGCCGTTGACCCTCTTGGACCGTCCCACGCCGCCGGACGACAGCCAGACCTCTCCGCTGACGTCAGTTAAAACTCCCCACCGGTTGGCGTGGGAAGTTTGAGCCGGCGTTGGTCTGCGTGAGCGTCAGTGGTGATCGGGCCGGATACGCAGGCCCACTTGATGACCGGGCACCAATATCGATAGCTCATGAAGACACATCACGAAGGCGGCGGCGTTGGCCGTGCAGCCCTGAAAGCAGGGATGAATCGTAAAACGGCGCGGCGCTATTTGCAGGGCGGCTAAGGGCCCTTGCCGTCCCGCCGCTACCCCGACGCCGAGGAGCACCCCGCGCGCGTGTCGAGCTACGCCACCGCGCGGGTGAAAAACTGCGCCTACTCCGTGCCGACGCAGTTGATCAACGCGCACCTGCTCGCCCGCGTCAGCGAGACGACCGTGAGTTTCCATCACGCCGGCGTCGAGGTCGCGCGCTATCCCCGCGCGCTCACCCAGCAGGCCCGCATCGACTACCGCCACGTCAGCGCTTCACTCGTGCGTAAACTAGGCGCCTTCGCCCGGTATCTCTACCGCGAGGAGTTGTTTCCCCGGCCCGTCTTCCGCCAAGCCTACGACCAACTCTTCGCTGCGGCACCCGCGCAGGCCGACCGGCACTACATCGAGCTTTTGGCCCTCGCCGCCCGCACTAACGCAACCCTGGTCGCCACCGTCCTCGGCGCCTGTTGCGCGCGGGTGAAATACCGCGCGCCGACGTCGTAGAAAAACAATTACACACCGCTCCGCCCACCGCCTACGCGCTGGCGGCCTTCGTGCCCGAACTGCACAGCTACGACTCGCTCGTGCAGGAGGTGGCCGCATGAGCGCCGCCGCGTTGCTGATCCTCCTGCGCAGCCTCGGGCTGACGACCATGGCCCGCGAACACGACGACGCGTTCGCGCGCGCCGAAGCCGAGCACTGGGGTTATCCACGGCTGCTGCGCCACGTCGTCGAGACCGAGGCCAACGAACGGCTGCGCCGTCGCGTCGAACGCCTCCTCAACGACTCGCGCCTGCCCGCGGGCAAAACCCTCTCGAGCCTCGACCAAGCCCGCCTCCCCGACAAAGTCCGCCGCCAATACCCGCGCTGCTCACCGGTGAGTTTGTCCGCCGCGGCGACAACCTGCTATGCTTCGGACTGCCCGGCCGCGGCAAGACGTTGTTCCTCGCGGCCCTCTGCCGCGAACTCGTGCAGCAGGACCAGTTGCCCGTCTTCTACACGACCGCGCACCGGCTCGTCACCGAGCTGCTCGTCGCGAAACGCGAGCTGAAGCTCGACCGCCTGATCGCCAAGTGCGACCGCTTCGCCGCCCTCGCCATCGACGAGCTCGGCTACACCCAGCAGTCCCGCGAAGAGATGGAAGTGCTCTTCACCCTCCTCGCCAAACGCTACGAAAAAAAGAGTGTGCTCCTGTACTCCAACCTAGTCCCCAGCCAGTGGGACCAGATCGTCAAGGATTCCATAATGACCATGGCCGCCGTCGACGGCCTCGTGCACCACGCCGTCATCCTCGAGTTCAACGGCCGCAGCTACCGCGCTGAAGCCGCCGAGGCGGCCAAAACCAAACCCACCGGTTGACCGGGCTCACGCGCTCCGGCGCCCGCACCCCCGTCCGGCGTTCGTCAGTCCTGAGGTGGAGGAAGGGGGCCGTCCGCCAGCAGCTTATTTCACTTTTTCCGCGTAGCCCGGGGCCGCCTTGAAAATGGCGAGACACGCCCCGTTCGTCGTGTCCCAGATGCGCACCTCGCCGTCGTAGGCGCCGGTCGCGAGCCGGTTCGCCGCGGGCTCGGCATCGAGCGCATAGACCCAGTCACGATGGCCCGCGTAGGCACGCACTTCCTTCAACGCCGCGAGGTCGAATTGCTTGACCATGCCGTCGGCAGAGGCCGCGAACGCCTGCCCACCGCGCACCATCAACCCGAAGACTTCCTCCCGAAAACCGTGTTCAATAAAGCGCGCGTGGCTTTTCTTCGCGAAACGATTTTCCATATCGGCGGCGGTGCCGTTTTCGTCGCGCGCTTTTTCCGGCTCCCAAATTTGAATCCACTGCCCGCGGCCGGCACTGCACGCCACCGCCGGCTCCGCGGTGAACTTCACATTATAAACGGGATTTTGCCCCGCATATTTTCCCAGCATCTGGTTGTGACCGTTATAGGTCGTGAAGAGCGCGCCGGTCTCGGCCTCGTAGATTTTCACCGTTTTGTCCTTGCTCGAACTCGCGAGAAACCGGGCGTCGGCGCTGAAGCTTACGCCCGTCACCCAGTCGGAGTGTAGTTTATTGCTCCAGAGCCGCCGTCCGTCGCTCGCCGCATAAACCCGCGCGGTCTGATCGGCGGAGCCGGCGGCGATGCGCTGGCCGTCGTGGCGAAATCCGACCGAGAGCACGATGTCGTCGAACGTGTCCAGCACCCGGCGCGTTTTTCCTCCCGCGAAATCCACCAGCGCGAGCTCGCCGTAGTCACCCGGCGTGCCGCCGCCGACGAGCAACTCGCTGCCGTCGTGGTTGAACGCAAGCGCTTGAATCCGCTGCGGCAGAAAGCCGAGCCGACGCACGAGTCGGCCGGTCGCCGTATCCCAGACCGTCACTTCGTGGTAGCCACCGACCGCCACTTCCTTTCCTCCCGGCGCCAACGCCAGCGCGAGCACGGGGACGGGAATTCGATACGCGACCGGCGCCGACGGGTGGACCCGCGGGCCGAGCAGCGACTTCAGCGTCGCCTTCCGATCGGGCCCGTCGAACTTCGCCCCTTCGGCGATCCACGCGCGAAACAGCGCGATCTGCGGGGCGGTGAGCGCATCATCGTCCCGCGGCATGCGCTCGTCCTAATCTTTCGCGGCGAGGAGAGTGAACAGCTCCGAATTTTCCGGCTGGCCAGGCACCACGGAGGCCAGGCCCGATCCGCCGCTGCGCATCAGCTGCTCAAACGTGTGCAAGCGGAAGTTGCCAGAGTCCTTCCGTTCGCCGTGACAACTCGTGCAGCGCTTCACGAGTAACGGCGCGAGCTCGCGCACGAAGCTGACCTCGCCGCGCACCGCACTCGCCAGTGCCACCACGCCCGCGGCGAGCGCGAGCAGCGGGGCCGTTAACCTGCCGAAAATGCGATGCCGAGGTGGCGTGGCCCCAGCGTAACAAGGTCGTGATAGCAGCGGGCTTGCTCGCGATAGTCTCGGCAAACGTGCCAGCCAGCAGTCTCCTGCTTGCCGGCCAAAATCGTGGCATGGGTCGCGAGCAGGATCGTCGTACAGCGATAGACTCATGGGCTCAGTGCTGGAAAAGAAACTCGCGCGTGTTGAGGACTGACCAGAGCAGGTCCATCACTGCCTCGCCGCGCTTCGCCGCGCCGCTGAGAAACGCCTGGCCCGCCTTGCGCTCCGTGACGCTCGGGAATCGCGCCAGCGCGGAGAGGTAGAGTTCCTCGAGCAGTTGCTCGTCGCCGAGCTGTTCGTAGTTGCGGCTACCGCCTTGCACGGCCCCGTGCATGACCGTGCCGTTCAGGAGTTCGAGCGCCTGCAAAAGGGTCGGCGAACGTGAGCGCTCGCAGCTGCACGCCGTCTCGCGCTTGGGCTGGCCAAACGCCGTCATGAAAGGCTGCGTCTCGGGATACGGCCGCTGGGTCGCGTAGTCGAGGCGCTGTTGCTGGGTCGCCATCCGGCGATCGATGGCCAGATACGCTTTATCCATCTGCGGGTAGATCTCGCGAATGGCCGCGCGGTTTTCGGCGTCGAGCGCGGCGCGGGGGTGCGCGGCCGGTTGCGCGGGAGAGGTCGCGTCGGATTCCGTGGCGAGCGCTGCGGCGGGTCGCGCGAGTAACGCGATCACCGATGGCGTGAGCGGGATCCGTGCGGGCGCAGCAGAGCCTCCGGGCTTCGGTTCTTCGATGCGAAACCGGAACTGCGGGTCGTCCTGGCGGCTCGCGATCTTTATCACGAGTTGATTGATCCCGGCAGCGAGTTCGATCGGGATGCGACGCTCACGCGTGAGCGCCTGCCGGAGGGCGGATTTGCCGTTGACCCAAATCGTGGTCGCTCCGCGTGCCGTCACCTGAATCGTGCGCGGTTCGCGCGAGTAAATCTGACGGGCGAGGTAAACGGTGGAATCTTTCGGGCCATCGATCGTGTAGGTGGGCTCCGGATCGTTCCATTCCGGGCGCGAGCGCCAACTCCGCCGGCCCTCGTCGAAGGTCGCGGTGAAATCGACGGGGAATTTCTCCGGCCCGAAGGCTTGCTCGCGGTCCGCCGCGGTAAACGGACCGACCGCATACCAACCTCCTGCCCAAAAATCGCGCGTCGCCACGTCGGCGGTCGCTTGCTCAAGCCACGCGGGGAAATCCGCTTCCAGTTCCGCCCGACGCTGGTCGAGCGCGGCGCGGCTCGCCGCGATTTGTGCCGGCACCGCCTGCACGGGTGCGAGCGTGCGGGCAGCCGTCCCGACAGCGTCCTTGAGCTGCTCGGCCGTGAGGAGCCGCGGGCGGGCGTGCGAAAAAAGAATTTCGTCCGAGGCGTTGAATGCGTTCGTGGCCATTGAGCGCTGGTAGGTCTGGCTGTTGCAGATCAGCTGGACGATCCGTTTGCGCCGGTAGCCACCCTTGACGAATTCCTGCGCGAGTGCGTCGAGCAGCGGCCCGTTAGCCGGGGGATTCGAGGACCGGAAATCATCCACGGGATCAACGATGCCGCGGCCGAGGAGATGCGCCCAGATGCGGTTCACCTCCACGCGCGCGAAGAACGGATTGTCGGGCTGGGTCAGCCACGCGGCAAACGGTCCGCGCCGGTCGGTGCCTTGCGCGGCGTCCGCTCCGCCCCAGGGCCGCACCGGTTGTTGCGTAGTCGGGTGCAACGTCTCGCCGGTCGCGGCGAGTTGCACCACGCCCTGATCCACGGTGGTGCGGGCAAACACGGCGCCGAGACTGTAGTAGTCGCGCATCGTCCATTTCTCGTAGGGATGGTTGTGGCACTTCGCGCACTCGAGGCGCGAGCCGAGGAAAAGCTGCGCCGTCATTTCAGTGCGCTCTTCGGGCCCCGGAATCGCGACAAAGAAATTCGCCTCGGGCACCACGCGCGTGTCGCCCACTGCGGTGAGCAGTGTGCGCGCGAATTCATCGTAGGGCAGGTCGCGCCGCTGGGCCTCGACCAGCCAATCTGAGAACGCCTCGGCGCGGCCGTGCTTGAGCCGCGTTTTAGAAACACGCATCAGGTCCGCCTGCTTGAGCGACCAGAACCGCGCAAAGGCCTCGCTCGCCAGCAGTGCGTCGATGAGCTGCGGGCGTTTGTCCGCAGCTTTGCTCTCAAGGAACTGGCGGGCCTCGTCCGCCGTGGGAATCAGCCCGGTGAGGTCGAGGTGCAGGCGGCGGACAAACGTCGCGTCGTCACACGTTTCCGCCGGGAGAAACTGCAGTTGCCGGAGCTTGGCGTTGACGTGAGTGTCGATGACGTTCACCTCGGCCGGCGCCTGCCACACGAAGTCCGCTTGATCCTCGATGACAGTGAAATACACCGACTGAAGATGCGCCAGATAACGCACGCTGATCGCAGCCTGCCCCCGGCGGCGGCCGGTGACGCGGCCATGCGCATCGACGGTAGCGAGATCCGCGCTGGACGTTTCGTAGGTGGCGATGCGCGTGACGTCGCGCACCTGGCCATCAGAGTAATGGGCGAGCACACTGAGCTGCTGCGTGAGGTACGGAGCCTTCAACACGCGGTCGGTGCTGGGCGTGACCACGATGCGCTCGCACTCGACCGCAGGGAGATCAACGTTGGCGCCCTCGGAAATCCACAGCAGCAGCGTTTCATAAGGCGTCTCGCCTTGACGCAGGCGCTTGCCGCCGACGTGCGCGAGTTCGAGCAGCGGTTTCCGCAGCAGCAAACTTTCCTCGGGTTGCACCATGTCGAGCCGGCGGCTGAATCCATCCCGCGTGAGCGAGCGCCGATCGATGGCGGGATCGTAGCCGAAGAGCGAGAGGGCGAATCCGGCCTTCCCCTGCGGTGAGCCGTGGCACGATCCCGTGGCGCAGCCTTGCTTCGTGAGCACGGCCATCGTCTCGAACGTGAACAGTACCGGATCGGGCGCGGCGAAATGGGACACGTTCACCGGCACTGAACGTTTCTGGCCCGCGAATTCGATGGTGAGCGACGCCTCGCCATCACCCGCGGCGAACGCGGTCGCACCGGTGCCATCGATTCTGACCACGCGCTCGTCGCTGCTACGAATCTGCGCCAAGTGCGACACGTCGCGTGCTTGCCCGTCGATAGTAGCCGTGACGACCAACTGCCGCGAAGCTCGCCGGCTCGCGAGATTCAACGCCGCTGGCTCAACCTCGAGCCGATCGCCCGCCCGTAGGTCCTGCGGCGACTCCGCCGCCGCGACGAAGCCGAAGCTCGCCGCACCCAAAAGCCACGCCAGTATGATCGCGATGCGTGCCAGAGACTGCCGGCCGAACTCCGCGGGTGCGCGCGTCCCAGGATAGCAGGTCCGTGGTTTCGCATCGAGGAACGCGGGCGGAAGCACGGCGCTACCCCGAGCAAGCGCGCCAGCCAGAGACGCGAGACTCAACCGACGACAGAGGGGCGATCGCATTCGAAAAAAGTTATCCCTTAACTGAAAAGTTCAGGAATCGGCCGGCCCTTGGCCGCGAGGATGATCGGCCGGTTGCTCGCGGTGTGCAGCGGCTTGCTGCGGTCGATGCCGAGCTTTTCGTAGATCGTCGCCGCGTAATCCTCGATCGTGTACCCCATCGAACTCGTGATGTAGCCGCCGTCGCGATCCGTCGAGCCGACGAGTTGGCCTCCCGGTACGCCTGCCCCGGCGAAGGCGAAACTAAACGCGTGCGTCCAGTGATCGCGCCCCTGCCGGTCATTGATCTTCGGCGTGCGGCCAAACTCGGTGACGAAACACACCAGCGTTTCCTTGAGCAGTCCGCGTTGGTCCATGTCCTCGATGAGCGCCGCGAAGGCTTGGTCGGTCGAGCCCATCATCGGCCAGGTGCCGATGCCCCAGCGCCCGGCACCCGCGCCGCCGCCGGGGATATTAGTGTGGCTGGTCGAGTAGATCGCGTCGTGGTGATCCCAGTTCATGTTGGTGCCGCCATCGTAGGATTTTTCGACGCCATCGACCCACGATTGCCGCGGCTCGCGCACGTCCACGGTCACGAAGCGCACGCCCGCCTCGATGAGTTTTCGCCCGAGCAGGTAGCACTGGCCGCGGTGGCCTTTACCATAGCTGGCGCGCATCCGCTCCGACTCGCCCTCCAGGTCGAAGGCCTCGCGGGTCTTCGGATTCGTCAGCATGTTTTCCGCTTGCTGGAGCAGCGCGTGCATCGCCTCCACATCCTTCACGCTGCCACCGTGCGCGAAACCGACGTCGAGGTTGCTCAATAAATCGCGCCGCCGCTGGAAACGCTCGGGCGCGATGTCCGCCATGAGCCCGAGATTGGGCACGCGCCACTTCGGGTCGGCGAGATTGCCGCCCGTTTTGAACACCGCATAGCCCGGCGGCATAAACCCGACTCGAGACTCCTTCGCCTGCTCGCTGGTGCCAGGCACGAGGATGTTGCTCGGCAGAAACTCGGAACGCGTTCCCATGATGGAGGCGACGACGGAGCTGATGTCAGGCATGTCCACCGCTCCACCCGGCGCCTCGCCCGAAAAAATGTATTGGGAACCCTTCGGGTGCGAGTCGCCGATGCCCGGCGTCGGCTGCGTCATGCAGCGAACGACGGTCAGCTTATCCGCCACTTTCGCCGTGCGACTCAGCAGCTCGGTAAACTGCATCCCTGGCACCACGGTCGAGATCGTCTTGAACGGACTACGGTGCTCCGTCGTCGCGTCCGGCTTCGGATCGAAGGTGTCCATGTGGGACACGCCGCCTTGCTCGAAAATCACCAAGACCTGCTTCGCCTGCCCTTTCCGACCGGAGCTGTTCGCCGCCCGCGCGGATGGCAAACCCCCAAAGCCCGCCACGTGCGCGAGGCCACCGAGCCCGAGGCCGATGAAACTGCGGCGGCGCAAGAGGGGAATCTGATTATCCATAGACGGGAGGTCAGACGTATCGCGAGTCAGGAGGATTCCCCGAAACATCTCCCACGGGACACTCAGAGCAAACAGACCGTAGCCGCGGTCATGTTGTCCGCCTTAACCAAACGACCGAGCCCGGAGTCATCACACTTTTGCCCAGCCAGCGAAAATCACCATCAAAAATATGGCATGATCGGAATACTCATCGACACCTGATCGTGCCTAATCCGGTCGCGTTCAGGCGTCAATGATCGCTACACTCGCGAGCATTTTACGAACGCCCACTCGGATAATGTCCATCGCTGACGGAACGCCATGCGTCTCATCCCGCCGAGATCCTGGCGTCGTCGGATTTTGCCCGTTCGTTCGCCAGAGTCCGGTCCACGTGCGCCGCACCGCGCCAAAATCGCTCTGCGCGTCGCTCGGCGCGCCCTCGGTCGCGCCCACGCCCCGTGCTCCGCGTTTGTCGCACTCCGCCCCCGTTACGTTATCTTGAGACCTCACCCGCGCCAAACCTCCCGTCCGATGATTTTGACACAGCCGAGCGGTCCGGCTGCGGCGAAGGGAATGTCCACTTGCCATTCAGGCGATGACGACTGAAATCACCAATCGTGCCGGTTTTTAGATCCAGCTCCTCGACCTCAGAGACCTTCTCCCGAATCAGGATTACCCTTCCGTGTGAGCGCCCCGGTGCGTCACTTCTCCTGCTGCCTTTACCTTATTCCGGGAGGGTACCTGCAATAGGTATCCAGAAAACAAATTCTCCTCTCATCCCATGAAATACACCCTCAACGTTAACGGCCAGTCCCGCAGCGTGGACGTGGCTTCCGACACCCCGCTCCTCTGGGTGTTGCGTGACTCCCTCGATCTCGTCGGTACCAAGTACGGCTGCGGCGTCGGCATGTGCGGCGCCTGCACCATCCACCTCAACGGCGTCCCGACCCGCGCGTGCATGACGCCCGTCTCCACCGTCGGTAAAATGAAGGTGACCACCATCGAGGGCCTCGCCGCCGCATCCGGCAAACTTCACCCCGTCCAACAAGCGTGGTCCGACCTCGACGTCGCCCAATGCGGCTACTGCCAAGCCGGCCAAATCATGACCGCCGCAGCTCTCTTGAAGGATAATCCGAAGCCCAACGACGAGGACATCGACGGCGCGATGGCGGGCAATCTCTGCCGCTGCGCCACCTACATGCGCATTCGCGCCGGGATCAAACTCGCCGCCGGCCTTACGACCGCAGGCAAAGGAGGTGCCCAATGAGTTCACCCTCACTCGCCCAACCCGTCGGCCGTCGTGATTTCCTGAAACTCACCGGTCTCGCTGGCGGTGGTTTCGCGCTCGCCTTCTATATCCGCTCCGGAGGCGAGGCCGCCGCCGCCGAGACCGGCGACTTCTCACCTAACGCCTTCGTGCGCATCGCGCGCACCGGCGCCGTCACGATCGTCTCCAAGCAGCCCGAAATGGGCCAAGGCGTAAAGACCTCGTTGCCGATGATCATCGCCGAGCAACTCGAGGTGCCCTGGAAAGACATCGCGATCGAACAGGGCGATTTCGACGAAAAGAAATACGGCGGCCAAAGTGCCGGTGGCAGCCAATCCACACCGAGCAACTACGATAATTTTCACGTCCTCGGCGCCACTGTCCGTACCATGCTGGTCGAGGCCGCCGCCCAAACGTGGGGTGTTCCTGCCTCCGAGTGCCGCGCCGAAAAGGCCACGGTCATTCACACCTCCGGGAAGTCCCTCAAATACGGGCAACTCGTCGCCAAGGCCGCCACCCTTCCCGTGCCCGCCAAGGACGCCGTCACGCTCAAACAGCCGAAAGATTTCACCCTCCTCGGTACGCGTATCTCCCAGTTCGATACGCCCAAGATCGTCACCGGCAAAGCGCTCTTCGGCATCGATGTGAAACTGCCCGGCATGCTTTACGCCATCTACGAAAAATGCCCGGCGTTTGGTGGCAAGGTCGTCAGTGCCAACCTCAACGAAATCAAGGCCCTCCCCGGCGTCAGAGATGCGTTCATCCTCGAAGGCAACGGCAAGGTGAAGGAGCTCGTGCCAGGGGTCGCGATTATTGCCGACTCCACCTGGTCCGCCTTCAGCGCCCGCAAGCAGCTCAAAATTACCTGGGATGAGGGCACGGTCGTGAACGAGAGCTGGGAGTCGTTTCTCAAGCAGGCCAAAGAAAAATCTACCCAGCCCGGCGGAAAAACCCTCCGCAAAGACGGCGATCCCGATGCGGCGCTCGCGAGCGCCGCAAAAACCGTCGAAGCCCAGTACAGCTACCCGTTCATCTCGCACGCCAACCTTGAGCCGCAAAACACCACGGCGCATTGGCACGACGGGATTATGGAGATCTGGTCGCCCACCCAAATCCCCTCGATCGGCACGGGGATGGTTAACCGTGTCCTCGGCATCGCGCCCGAAAAAATCAAACTCCATCTCAACCGCGCAGGCGGCGGCTTCGGCCGTCGCATCGGCGCTGACTACCTCATCGAGGCCGCCGCCATCGCCCAAAAGGTCAACGCGCCCGTGAAGCTCACGTGGTCGCGCGAAGACGATATGCGCCACGATCAATATCGCCCCGGCGGTATCCACTTCCTCAAGGGCGGCGTCGACGCCAAGGGTAAAGTCGTCGCTTGGAAGAATCACTGCTTCACCTTCGGCGAAGGCGGCAGTCCAGGCAGCGGCGGCTCCCTCAGCGGCGATGAATTCCCTGGTCGTTGGATCGCCAATTACCAAGCGGATCAAACCATGTTCGACACGGGTTGGCCCATGGGGCCGTGGCGCGCGCCCGGCAGCTGCGTCTTCGCGTGGGTCATGCACAGCTTCATCGATGAACTCGCCCACGCCGGCGGTCGCGATCCGCTCGAGCTCCGCCTCGAACTCCTCGGCGAAAAGGACGACATGCCCGCCGGCAATGCCGGCGCGACCACCAAGGGCAAACAAGCCGCCGCCAGCTACAACGTCGCCCGCATGCGCAATGTCCTCAAGTTCGCCGCCGAGAAAGCCGGCTGGGGCAAAAAGAAATTTGCCAAGGGTTCCGGCGCCGGCATCGCGTTCCATTTCAGTCACCGCGGCTTCTTCGCCCAAGTGGCCGAGGTCACCGTGTCGAAGGACGGCCAACTCAAAGTGGACCGCTTCGTCACCGGCGTGGATATCGGCGCCCAGGTCGTAAATCTCAGTGGCGCGGAGAATCAGGTGGAGGGCTCGGTCATCGACGCGCTCGGCGTGCTGATGTATCAGGAACTCAACATCGAGCGCGGCCGCACGGTGCAATCGAACTTTAACGACTATCCGATGATTCGCATCACGGATGCACCCACGAAGATCGAGACACACTTCCTGAAAACCGCCTTCCCGACCACCGGTCTCGGTGAGCCCGCGCTGCCTCCGGTCGCCCCCGCGATCTGCAATGCGATCTTCGCCGCCACCGGCAAACGCGTCCGCCAGTTCCCGCTCTCCCGCACCGACCTCCGCTGGACCTAATCCCCAGGGCGCGACGGCCCTCCCGCGCTCCCGTTTCTTCCTCAAGGCCGCGCCGAACAGCGCGGCCTTTTTATTCACCCGCTATAGCAACTCGCCCTGCCCGTCACCCAGCGGCTTTACCCCGATGAATCGCCCATACCGCTCGAGCCAATCGTCAAGTTTGTCGGCGTAGTACGCCGGGTCGTAGGGTGCAGCGACGGGATCGTAGAGCGACAACGCCCGGGCCCGCTGCCAGTCACTGGTTTTCCCCTTCGCCTTCGCCGTAATGTAGTAGCTCACGCGCTCGCCCATGCGCGGGCGCGGCGACAGCTGCAACGCGACTTCCGCCGAGGCCCGCCGTGGTTTACCGCCTCCGGCGATGAGCTGTTCGTAGGCATCGGGATTCTGGTTGAGCGTCTCGCTCTTCGCCAATTCCGCCACGGGCACTTCCCGCCTTGGGAGCCGGCGGCGATAGTCTGCCACCATCGGTACCGGCGACTCGGGAGCTGCGCCGACCAAAAAATAAATCAGCCGCTCGCTCAGCTTCTTGAGGTACGGCTCGATCCCGCGTGATCGCAGCGCGCTGCCGCGCAGAATCACGCTTTCCCCATCGTAGAGAGCGTAGTTCTTCGCCTTGTAGCACCACATCGCCGCATACTGCCCGTCATGTTCAAGTTCGATGCCCGCTGGCAAAATCGATGCGACGAGCCCGAGCAATCCTTCCGGCGTAGCAAAATATTTCTCGGACGAGAGGTAAATTCCATCGGTGTCCGCCTCGAGGATCGTGCAACCGTGCTTCGCGAATTCGTCGATCAGCTGCTGCAACAGCTCGCGTCCGAGCCGCGTAACGTCCGCCGCGAGTTCGCCGTCGCCAAAGCGTGCGCCTGAAAAACCAAGATAGCCGTAGAACGA
This sequence comes from Opitutia bacterium, assembly GCA_947467625.1. GTDB lineage: Bacteria > Verrucomicrobiota > Verrucomicrobiia > Opitutales > Opitutaceae > GAS368. Next base: position 16,059 of record CANIJN010000018.1, read on the forward strand.
ATTGATCAGAATTTTGAAGTTAGCCTGCCGCGCCTGCGCCTCCGAGCGCTCCTCCTCGGTCGCGCCATGTTTCGCGAGCTGCTTATATTTCAGGCGATACTCGCGCAGCCGACGCAAGAGCGGCACGAACACCCCGAGCGTATCGTTCTGCGGATTACGCGCGATATGGAGGAGAAGGCTCGGATAGAGCGAGGCCACGTCGAAGTGCAGCACATGCTTAAACACCCCTTCTTGAAAACTGCGCGTGTAGCCGCCCTCGAACGGCTGCACCTCTGGCGGCACCGGGCACGCCTGGCGCGCGTGGTAATACTCCTCAAGGAACAGTAGATCGATCTTCGACGTCGCACCGCGTAGCGTCGCCTCCTGTAACATCGTCGGAAACGTCCGCACTTGTTCAAAATACGTCGGCAACAATTGATCCGCCAACCCCTCCGTTTCGCGCAGGTCATCCCCCAGGTAGGCACAAAATTTCGCCCGATCCGTCGCGAACACTTCCTGAATGTGGTTACCCGCAATGTACGTCCGCTCGGCGCTGTCCTCGTCGGTGACGCCGAAATAAACCGCCACGTCCTTCAATCCATAAGAGGTAAATTCGCGTGTCGTGATGTCGTAGAGCTGCACGAGCAAATACGTGTCGACGACCGCGCGTCCCGGTAGGTCGCAACGCGGGAAATCGATCCAGCGCTCCGCGACTTTCAACCGCGAACTGCGAAACGACGCCTTTTGCCCGTAGCGCCCCCACGCACACGGGACGCGATGGAGCCGACAGCGCTGGCGGAGGTAATCCAGGTCGAACTTGAAGATATTATGGCCCTCGATCACGTCCGGATCGATCTCGCGGAGCGCGGCGGAGAATTCAACCAGCAGCTTTTTTTCCGCCGCGTCCGTCATGTCATCGAGCAGCAGCAACCGATTCTTACCTCCGCAACGCAACCCGACTGCCAGCACGCGGTCACCCGGTCGCGCCGCATCGGGAAAGCCACCGTCCGACGACGCCGTTTCGATATCGAGCTGACACCGGCGCAGCTCCGCGAAACTGAGATCGCGGTACAGGCGTTGCCGGTGTTGCAACAAAAACTGGCTTTCGAGCGGTCGGATCACGTCCAGTCCGATCGCCGTCTGCTTCGCCGCCTTGGTAAAGGTCTCAAATACTCCGAGACTCTCCGCGTGCACGAGCCGGTTAAACGGCCCCGGTCCCTGCAATTGCTCCAACGTCAGTCCTACGAGATTTACGTCCGGCGGAGTGTCGTTGAGCCACCCGAAGGGACGAAACGTCTCGCTCCGCTCCTCACGCCCCCCTGCGGCTGCGACCACCGTCGTAAACACGCGGCCGGTATCGTCCACCCACACGCCGCAAAGCGAACCAATCATACCCAGCGTGCTCCCCTCAGAACGGCTTAAGGTAGACCATCAGGACGGCAGTGATCGCGAGCGCCAACGTGACCAGCATCAGGGTGTTCGCTTGGGCCCGACGCTTATACGCCATCCCGACAAGCGCCGAAAGCCCGAGCCAGCACACAATTTTCACGATGATCCAACCAGGAAATCCGACGCGCAGTTTCGTGATGAGCCCGAAACCACCGATGAGCACCAGCAAACTCGCGATCCCCGTGATGATCAACACGCGCTTGCGAGTTTCCGCCGGGGCGGCGAACGCATAAAACGTGTAACCGAAGAGCACGAGCAGAGAGCTGACGTGGAGGATGTGGTAGACCGTTGGACTCATGAGTAAGTAAACTGAAGGAAAGAGTGACACCCCACCTGTGCCGTATGCCCAAAGGCTCAGGACCTTTTTAGGTTAAGGTGGGCGCCTCCTCCGCAGCGTCTGCTTTCCGATGAACGGCCTAGCATCTTCCGCGACGGTTTTGGCTCCCGTAATAATTCTAAGGCAAAGAGCAGTTATTGAAAGCACCTCGAACACTGCAGGGTGTCGGCGGGTACCGTAGGAAGCGCGTCCTCTTCGTCAAATGCGAATCACGATTCGTGCCTTTCATCCGAGTCACCCGCGTTTCACTGCTCACTCATGAGCGATCACGGGCAGGTCGGCGCGCTCGAATACGAAAATGCTGAAAACGCTCCCTCCAAAAACCGGGCACCCCATCCGAGCGAAAACCTGAACCACCTAGCCGAGCAACTGCTCGTAAGCGGCGGCTGCCAACAAAGTCGTCGCCTCACTGGGGTCACTCAACGTGAGCTTGAGCATCCACCCTCCCTCGTAGGGTGCCGAGTTGAGCGTTTCAGGCGCTCCGTCGAGCGCGGCGTTGATCGCCATGACCGTGCCCGCAACCGGGGCGTAGAGATCGCTCGCGGCCTTCACTGACTCCACGACACCAAACACCTCACCGGCTTTCAGCACCGTGCCGACTTTCGGCAGTTGTACATAGGTAATATCGCCGAGCGAACTTTGCGCGTAGTCGCTGATTCCCACGGTAGCCGTGCCGTCGGCCTCGACCTTCAGCCATTCATGGGATTTCGCGTAACGGAGGTTCGTGGGGACATTGCTCATTGGGGGGCCTTTTTCAATTCGACGAAGGGTGGTTTGACCAGATGCAAATTAAGTTTTGTTCCGCGAATGTCCACGACGAGCGCTTCGCTCGCTGCGGCCACGGTCACTAAGGCAGAACCGATGGACTCGTTGAGGAGGGGGGACAGCGTACCCGAGAGTACCCGACCGACGATGGTTCCATTCTCTCCCAGCACGGGCGTTTCCGCCCGCACGATCCGACGGTCGCCAGTTTTGAAGAAAACGACTTTATTCACCGCGCCGTTTTTCTTTTCGGCAACCAGCGCATCACGGCCAATAAAATCCGCTCCTTTGTGCAACTTTACCGTCCAACCCAGACCCGCGGTGAGCGGTGAAATGTCTTGGGTGATTTCGTGGCCGTAAAGCGGATAGCCCGCCTCGAGGCGCAGGCTGTCGCGTGCACCCAGGCCGGCCAGCTCGAGCCCTCGCGGAGCGCCGGCGGCCAACACCGCCTCGGCGAGCGCGACGGCATCACCGGCCGCATGATAAAGCTCGAACCCGTCTTCGCCCGTATAGCCCGTCCGGCTGATCAAGCAGTGGATGCCGGCGACGGTGCCCTCGGTGACATGGTAATACTGCACGAGCCCAAGCTTCGCACCCGTGAGTGATTGGACGATCTCCGCTGCGCGCGGACCTTGCACCGCGAGCAGCGCGTAATCGTCGCTGCGATCCGTGATCGTGACGGCGAACGGCGACGATTGCTCACGAATCCACGCGAGATCCTTCGCGACGTTGCCGGCGTTGATGCAGACAAAATAATCGTCGGGCCCGCGCATGGTGACGAGCAGATCGTCCACGACGCCGCCGCTCGGATAGCACATCGGCGAATAGAGCACGCGGCCCGGGTAGAGTTTCGCGACATCATTTGTCACGAGATAATTCAGGAATTTACCCGCCTCCGGGCCACGCACGTCGACCTCGCCCATGTGGCTGACATCGAAGAGGCCGGCCGCGCGACGCACCGCCTTGTGTTCCTCGAGAATGCTCCGGTATTGGACGGGCATTTCCCAACCCGCGAAGTCGACCAAGCGCGCGCCGTGGGCGGCATGAAAATCACGCAGTGGCGTGCGGTGGAGTTCGCTCATGTTGCAAACTACGCGCGCCACGCCCGAGCGCGGCAAGTACCTTTTCGGCCGCCGCCGTGCCGCGCCGAATATATTCGCCACGGAGGGGCCCTGCATAAACTGCCGTCATGCTGCTCGCCTACTGGGTTCACGATCTTAGCCCGTTTCTGCTCCGATTTTCGGATAACGTCGGCATTCGCTACTATGGGCTGGCCTACGTGCTCGGCTTCGTGGGAGCCGTCTGGTTGCTCCATCGTTACCATCGCGCAGGGCGGTCCCCCTTTGGCAGCAACACGATTGGGGATCTCATCACCTACATCGTGTTTGGCGTGATGCTCGGAGGGAGGCTCGGATATTTTATGCTCTATCAGTCCGAGGCGATTTTCCGCGATCCCCTCGCGTTGCTGCGGGTGTGGGAGGGCGGTATGGCGAGCCACGGTGGCTTCGTCGGAGTCTTGTTCGCACTCATCCTGTTTGCGCGCCGGCACCACGTCTCGTTTTTTCCCGTGAGTGATCTGATTGCGACTACCGCCGCGCTGGGACTTTTCTTTGGCCGCGTCGCCAACTTTATCAACGGCGAACTCTACGGAAAAATCACGGATGTTCCGTGGGCCGTCATTTTCCCCCAAAGCGCGACGGCCGGCACGCCTGTTAACCTCATTTTGCCCCGCCATCCGTCACAACTTTACGAGGCCGCACTCGAAGGCGCGGTGCTCTTTGCGTGGGCGCAATGGCGGTTCTGGCGCAGCGACGTCACCCGCACGCACCCCGGACGACTCACGGGGGAATTTCTACTCGCCTACGCGCTGGTGCGCATGCTCGGCGAATCGTTCCGCGAACCCGACGCCTCGCTTTTGCTGGGCGTCAGTCGCGGCACGTTTTACTCGATCTTTCTCATCGCTGGCGGGCTGGTGCTGGTGTTGCGCCGACCTGTTCAGCCACCGCGCCCTTAAACCGTCGTGCCAGGAGGCAGCGTCGCACCCTTCGGCACCACCAGGACCCCGTCGCGAATCACGACGGCACCGTTGGCATAAGTACCGTCGGCCTTACCAGCGGCGATGAGGACGCAACCGGCCCCAATCCGCGCGTTCTTGTCCACGATCGCACCTTTGATAACACACCTCGCACCGATGCCGATGCGCGGGCGCCCCAGCACCGTATTCTCCTGCAACTGCGCGGGTGTCTCGTAGTAGTCCGCTCCCATCACCACGGCATCCTTGAGCGACGAGCCTTCACCGATAAAACTTCGGACGCCGAGCACGCAGTGCTGCAGCGATGAATCCGTGATGATTGAACCGTCGCCGATGACCGCGTGGTCGATGGCGCACGTGTTGAGCTTCGCGGCGGGCAGGTAGCGGTCCAGCGTATAGATGGGGTCGACTGCGTCGAAAAAATCGAAGGGCGGCAGCGGCTGCGCCAGCGCGAGGTTCGCGTCGAAAAACGCACGCACCGTTCCAATATCCTCCCAGTAACCCTCGAAAATATGGGCAAAAATTTTTTTCTGACCGAGGAGTCCAGGGATGATCTCCTTACCGAAATCCGTCTGCGGCCCGCTGAGCGCGTCCGCCAGCACCGACCGGTTGAAAACGTAGATACCCATCGACGCGAGACAGCGTTTTTCCGCGGACGGGGTTGCCAATTCGGACTCCAAGGCCGCGCTGAGTGTCAGGCTTTGAATCACCTCGGGATCCTTGGGCTTCTCGACGAAACGCGTGATCGAGTGATCATCCTTGATCTGCATCAGGCCGAGACCTGCCACCTTCGAAACCGGAAACGGCACCGCCGCGACAGTCACGTCCGCTTGTGTGGCGATGTGCTGCTCAACGATCTTGCGGTAGTCCATCCGGTAGAGTTGGTCGCCCGACAGAATCAGCACGAGATCATGCGGGAAGGCGCGGAAGTGCACGAGATTGCGGCGCACCGCATCGGCGGTGCCCTGATACCAATCGGCGCTTTTCTCGGTTTGCTCGGCCGAAAGAATATCCACAAAGCCGCCGCCGAACGGATCGAAGTGGTACGTGTTCTGCACGTGGCGGTGCAGTGACGCGGTCTGGAACTGCGACAGGATGAATATCCGATTAATGTCGGAGTTAATGCAGTTGCTGATCGGAATATCCACGAGGCGATATTTGCCGGCGAGGGGCACGGCCGGTTTGCAACGCTCCAGCGTCAGCGGGGAGAGGCGGGTGCCGCGGCCACCGCCCATGATAACTGCCAGCACACGTTTTTGGTTTGTCATGGAAATTTCGAGTGAGTTCGGAACCGATCACACCTGCGCGCCTCCCGGAGTTGACGCCAGCATTTTTTGAGAAAGTCTCCGCCCTATGGCACATGTTTTCGTCACCGGCGCCGCCGGCTTCATTGGCAGCCACACGGTGGACCGTCTGCTGGCCGCCGGTCACGCCGTCACCGGTCTCGATAATTTCCGCACCGGCCGCCGCGCCAATCTCGCGGCGGCCCTCGCCTCGCCACACTTCTCCTTTCACGAGGGCGACGTCTCCGCGCCGGGCTCTCTCGCCGAGGTGGTCGCCGCGACGAAGCCCGACGCCATTATCCATCTCGCCGCACTCGTCAGTGTACAGGAAAGCATGACGAACCCGGACCTCAACTACGCCCTCAACATCCACGCCACCCATCTCGTGGCCGAGGCTGCGCGACTGCACGCCGTGCGCCGAATCGTCTTCGCCTCCTCCGCCGCGATTTACGGCGACGCCTCCGATTTTCCGATTCGCGAATCCACCGATAAAAAACCCATCAGCCCTTACGGATCGGCCAAACTCGCCTCTGAGGCCATCTTGCTCGGCCACGGCGCAGCCTTCGGCCTCACCGTTCGCTGTCAGCGTTACTTCAACGTTTTCGGCCCCCGCCAAGACCCTGCCTCGCCTTACTCGGGCGTTATCTCGATTTTCGACCGCCGCTACCGCGACGGTAAAGGCGTCACGATTTACGGAGATGGGCAACAAACCCGCGACTTCATCTCGGTCCACGATGTCGCCCGCGCCAACGTTCTCGCCGCCACCGCACCGACCGTATCCTCGGGTGTCGCCAACATTTGCACCGGCCGCGCGACGTCGCTGCTCGAGGTGATCAGCGTGTTCGCCCGCCACTATCCGCAAGCACCAGCCTTCCTCCACGGGGCCCCACGCACCGGCGACATCCTCCATTCGCTCGGGGCGCCCGAGCACGCCGCCGCCGCGCTCGGCTTCCGCGCCGAGGTATCCGTCGCTGCAGGGCTGAGCGAACTCATTCGTGCCGAATAAACGGTCCGGGCGGCTTCGCCTGACGCCCTTGCCGGTGGCGCGGATTTCGCAGCTGTGCACGTCTCCGCACAGCCGACGTGCGTTGGGTTGCCACGCGTCGTCATCATCGTGGCTGCTCGTTGATCGCAGTGGGCATGGCTGCGCATTCCTCATCCAGAGGTCTCCAATCCGAAAAATTGTAGTTCCTCGGCTGAGCTAAGGGATCCTCGCATGTGCTGCAGCCGCGTTAGCCATCGTTGCAGGCATTCCGGTCTAACTTACCGGTTACTCCATAGCCGTCGAACGTGGTTGCGATATCGACAACCTCGCTGTCTCGCAAAATTGGTCTCCGTCGAGCATCGCTCAAAGGGTCCTCTTGCGCGCCGGGGACCACCTCTGCCGGGCGCAGTCTCGCATTACGGTCTACGCTCCGATTTACCCAATTTGCCTTCCGCCTTGCCGCACCCGCCCCCGGCTAGCATAAGGCCAACCCTGCCGATGATTATCCACCCGGACAAAGCTGCGTTTCTGAGCCTGGCCTCCCAAGGCAATGTCATCCCCGTCTACACAGATTTGATGGCGGACTTTGAGACTCCCGTCTCCGCCTACGCCAAACTCCACGGCGCCGGACCATCCTACCTTTTTGAGTCTGTGGAGGGCGGAGAAAATCTCGCCCGTTTCAGCTTCATCGGCTGTCGGCCGCGTAAGATTTTTGTGTGTGGTCCAGCCACGACTCAAATCCGGGCCCCGGGCGTGCCGACCGTGATCGTACCGACTCCGCGCGACCCACTAACCCTCATCGAAGAGGAGATGCGTGGCTACCAACCCGTCGCACTGCCCGGGCTGCCGAGATTCACCGGCGGAGCCGTCGGGTTCGTCGGCTACGAGTATGTGACGCGCATCGAACCGACCGTGCCCGCTGCGGCCAACGATGACTTGGGCACACCCCTACTCTATTTCATGCTGTCGGATTCTCTGCTGATTTTCGATCGCGCGAAACAAACCCTGCGGCTTTGCGTGAACGCCCACGTCCGTGGCACCGACCCGACGACCGCCTACGACGCCGCCGTCGCCGAGTTAAACGCGCTCTACACCCTACTACGGCAACCCCGTTCCCTCGCGCCAGTCCCGCTCAGCGATCCTGGGAAACTCGTCGTGCCTCCCGGCAACTTCACCCAGGCGCGTTTCGAGCACATCGTGGACGAGGGGAAAGAATTCATCCGCTCAGGTGACATTATCCAATTCGTGCCGTCGCAGCGCTTCACCCGAGATTTTTCGAAATCGCCCCTCGACCTGTATCGCGCGCTCCGGACGGTCAACCCGTCGCCTTATATGTTCATTCTTGAGACCGGCGATTTCTCGATTGTCGGCGCCTCCCCGGAAGTTCACGTACGCCTGACGGATGGGCTGGTCGAAATCCGCCCGATCGCTGGCACCCGCAAGCGCGGCGTCACACCGGCCGAGGATCTCGCCCTCGAAAAAGAGCTTCTCGCCGACGAAAAAGAGCGCGCCGAACACCTCATGCTTGTCGATCTAGCCCGCAACGACATCGGCCGAGTCTGCCGCTATGGGACCGTGAAGGTTCCTGAAATGATGGTCATCGAGCGATACTCGCACGTGATGCACATCGTATCGCAAGTCGAGGGACAGATCGCCGCGGACAAAACCGCTTATGACTTGATGCGGGCGACGTTTCCAGCCGGCACCGTCAGCGGTGCGCCCAAAATCCGCGCCATGCAAATCATCGCCCAGTACGAGCCCACGCAGCGCGGCTTTTACGCCGGAGCCCTCGGCTACTTTGGCTACGACGGTAACAGCGACACGTGTATCATGCTCCGCACTGCTTTGCTCACCGACGGCAAAATTCACATCCAGGCCGGCGCCGGCATCGTGGCGGACTCCGTGCCCGCCTCCGAGTATCAGGAGACCATCAGCAAGGCGTCCGCCCTTTTTAAGGCCGTCGCGATGGCCGAGCAGTTTTGAGCCCGCTAGGTGACGCGTTTCCTGGGTAAGGAGTCCGGCCAGTGGGTGAGTGAAGTGTGACGGAACGGGTACCCTCGCGGTATCGCGACGGTACAGCTGAGCGCCAATCCTGCGCGCACGTGGAAAATAAAGTGCATCCGAACTGTCCGCCGACGCGTTAGACTCCGGTTACAGTATAGCTTTTGCTAAAGTCTCGGAACACTCAGCCGCTACTTGCCTCTAATCTTTCCCTCGATCATCCGCCCATGCCTTCGAAGAAAAAATCCTCCCGCGTGCCGCATTCCGCCGCCGATTCCGTCTCCCCGGAGACGTCGACCACCGCCCTCCACGCTGCCCCCATGGACGCGCCACCTTCGTTTCTCGAGAAAAACGACCGCTCCTCCCCGGAGGCCCCTATTCCCCACGGAGAGCGCAGCCCTCTTCAACTCTACCTCCAGGAAATCGGTAAAACCCCGCTCCTGACCATCGAAGATGAAATCCGACTGTCGAAGCGCATCCGCCGCGGCGACAAAGCAGCCCGCGACCACATGATCTCTGCCAACCTCCGTCTCGTTGTGAAAATCGCGATGGATTATAAGGATTTCGGTCTGCCGCTCCTGGATCTCATCAGCGAAGGTAATATCGGGCTGATCAAAGCCGTCGAGCGGTTCGACCCCCGCAAAGGCGGCAAGCTTTCGACCTACGCCGCATGGTGGATCAAGCAGTCAATGAAGCGCGCGCTCGCCAATCAGAGTAAAACTATCCGGCTGCCGGTGCATCTGGTGGATAAGATTTCCAAGATGCGCCGCACCGCCATGAAGCTCACCGAGGAGCTGGGCCGCGAACCCACAGATGAAGAGTTGGCGATCGAGCTGCAGATCCCCACCTCCAAGGTCGCGCATCTCAAATCCGTCAGCGTCCGGCCCGCCTCGCTCGACGCCCCACTCGGCGAGAGCGGCGATTCCGGTACCTTTGGCGAATTCGTGGGTGACGAAAACGCGGTCAGCCCACGCGAAGGCCTGCAGGAAAAAAATCGTAACAGCGATCTCCATGCGATGATTGACTCACTCGACAAACGGGAGGCCGAGATCATCAAGCTTCGCTTCGGTCTCGATGGCCGCGACGAACTGACCCTCGAAGAAGTGGGCCAGAAATTTCATGTCACGCGCGAACGTATCCGACAGCTCGAATACTTGGCTTTGACAAAGATGCGCAAAGCCATGGCGAAGTACGAGGCGGTGCGCACAGTCGAAGAAATTGCAGACGAAGAGCGCCAACGCGAACGGATGGCTGTCATCCGCGAATTCGTAGAGAGCAAGACAACGAAACCCCTCAAGGCCGACCGGAACTGATTGCTGGCGCAGGCGCCTCGGGCTCCGCTAAAGCTTGGGCGATTTGCCTCAGCGAGCAGCTGTCAGTTTCCGTTGCGTCACGAACATGTCGCGCAGCGCTAGGCTCAGCTTGTCCTGCTGCGTTTGAAGTTCGCGATAAAGAGCTAGGTTGGCTTTGTTCGGCAAGCAGCGAGTCGCCTCATCGAGAGCGACCGTGCCAGTCGTAAAGTCGGAAAGTTTGGCCTTCGGGTTGCCGTTGTTCAGCGCGACGCACCAAGCGGCTTGCAGCGCACCTCCGAGCGCCGCTCCTTCGTCCTCGACCATCGCCACCACGGGCACGCCGAAGATGTCGGCCATCAGTTGACGCCAGACCGGCGATTTGGCCCCACCGCCAGTCACCCGAATTTCTTTCGCCTTCACTCCGAGTGCGGCGAGGCGCCGCAGACCGTAGTTCATCCCCATGGTAACGCCCTCCATAGCTGCACGGGCGATGTGCCCCGAGGAGAAAGTTTGATTGTTCAAACCCAACAACACACCTGAACCCGCAGGGACATTGGGCGTCCGCTCGCCAGCCAAATAGGGAAGCAGCAACAACCCTCCGGCACCAGCCGGCGCAGCGGCGACCGCGGCGTTCAACGCCGCATGATTTTGGCCAAACAGCGCTCGCACCTGCTCAGTCACAGTCGTGACATTCATGGTGCACAAGAGCGGCAGCCAGCCACCGGTCGAAGAACAAAATGCGGCAATTTCTCCGGCCGGATCGATCACCGGTTTTCCGGCGTAGGCGTAAATCGTTCCACTCGTTCCGAAACTCGCGGTAACGACCCCCGGGACGACGTTTCCGGTGCCAATCGCGCCCATCATGTTGTCGCCACCACCGGCACTCACGACGACGTCGAGCGGGAATCCGTAGCGCGTGGCCAACTCCGGGCGCAACCGTCCGGCCGCCTCGTGCGAACCGGAGAGTGGCGGCAGCCACGTGGCGAGTTTTTTATCGATGGCATTGATCGCATCGCGCGACCACGTGCGCTTGCGGACATCCATCAGCGCCGTGCCGGAGGCATCGCCAAATTCCATGAAGTAGTTTCCGGTCAGGAAAAAATTCAGGTAATCGTGAGGCAGCAGCACATGACGCAACTTAGCATAGTGTGCCGGTTCGTGGCGTTTGAGCCAAAGAATCTTGGGCGCGGTAAACCCCGGGAGAATCAGGTTGCCTGTCTTGCGAATGGCAGCCTTCGGTCCGCCGAGCTTTTTCGTGATGATCGCACATTCCGCCGTCGTGCTCGTGTCGCACCACAGCTTTGCCGGACGGATCACGTTGCCGTCGGCGTCAAGCGGCACGAAGCCGTGTTGCTGTCCCGAAACGCCGATCCCCCGGACCCGCGTGCCGTCGATTTTTGCGGCTACTTCGCTCAGCACAAAATCCAGCGCGGCCGTCCACTCCTGCGGATGCTGCTCCATATGGCCGACCGGCAAACCCGCGATCAAGGTGTGCGGAGCGCGCGCCTCGGCGATGACCTTGCGGGTGCCGAGGTCGAGGACGACCGCTTTAACGCTCTGAGTTCCAGAATCGATGCCGATGTAGAGGGACATGGTCGCAATGAAGAGTGAAATCTGGGTCGGAGAAAAGGCTTCACTTCGTCATGAGGGGTGCGGGCACGACAGCCCTACCCGCCCGTAACCGCGAGCGCCAGCGAGCGATTCGGCTCCCCGCCCGCGCGCCTCGCCGATCAGGCGCTGCCCGCCCACCACCGTGTCGCGCACTCTCGCCCCTCCCGCTACCCAAAAATTTTCATCGGCTTTACCGCAAACGCCGGAAACACACTCGCCATGTCCACCTCACCACACCCCACCACTTGCCGCGCCAACACCGCCGCGAGCACGTTGCGATAGTTGTTCAGCACCGGCAAATCCCCATAGCCCTCCAGCACGCCTCTTTTCTCCAGCACGTCTGGCTCGAGCCCGCGCCACTCACCGTGTATCCGACCGCCCCGCACGCCACCACCGAGCACAAACATCGTCGACCCGCGGCCGTGGTCTGTGCCAAACGCCGAGTTCTCCTCCACCGTACGGCCAAACTCCGTCATCACGACCACTGTGGTCGTCGCCATCCTCGCACCCAAATCTTTGCGAAACGCAGCCAGTCCTTCCGCCAGTTTCCCCGCGAGCCCCTCAACCTGTCCCTGTTGCGCAAAATGGGAATCCCAGCCAGCCAGATCGATCGACGCCGCTTCCAGCCCGACGTCCGCCTTGATCAACCGCGCCAACTGACTCAGCCCGTTTGAAAATTCGTCGCGCCCATACGTCGCCCCGTTATCCGGCCGATACTTCGTCGTGCGCATCGCCTCAATTCGCATCAACGCAGCAAACGTATCCCGTGCCGCCGCGCCGAGTTGCCCGCGTTCCATCCCATACAGCTTCTCCAGCTGCGTCCCCAGCGCTGGCGTCCGTCCCGCAATCGCAAATTCTTCTAGGCTCTGCATCACTGTCACCGTCGGCGCACCGAGCAGGCACTCCGGGAGGGCCTTGCCGACCGCTACGCACGCGAGCGCCCCGCGCGTCTCGCTCGGTCGCGTACGTAAATATCGCCCAAGCCAGCCGCCCGCCACCACGCCGCCGTGCTCCATCAGATCCTGCGCCTCGAAGTGCGAACGCGTCTGATCCTCCGTCCCGCACGCATGCACGATCGCCAGCTCCCCCTCGCGCCACGCCGACTCCAGCGGACGCAGTTTCGGATGCAGTCCAAAGCGTTCGTCCAGCTTGACCGCGTCCTTCGCCAAAATCCCCAACCTCGGCCGCGCTCGATAATAGTGGTCATCCGTCACCGGCGGCACGAGTGCCAACCCGTCTGCCGCCCCGCGCAAAAAAATCACCACCAGCGTCCGCCGCTGGTCACAGTTGCCATTAATCACTGCTTGGGGAGGAGGCATGTTTATTTCACCGAGGCAGGAGCGTGCTTGCAGGCGGATCCGAACGCTCGCGATCCGCGTCCATCCGTATTCATCCGTGGTTCAAAATTCATGTCGCGCCACGCGTTAGCAGTACTGAAATGCCGGCGATGCCAACAACAGCGCCAAACCCGATCCAGATTCGTGATACGCCTCGCGCTCAGCCTCACTCGCCCGGCGCCCCAGCACTGTCGCCATCAAGCCCTCGTCGCCGCCCAACCGTTCGCGTAATTCCTCCCCCGCGATACTCGTGCCCTTAATGCCATTGCCGACTAGCGCGCTCGCAAAGTTCCACCGCCACAGTAGCGAGCTCTGCCAGTGCGACGCCGCCTCCGGATACCCGTCCGGCGTCGCGTAGCGAAAAGGCGCATGCCCCAGCCGCACGAGATAGTCCACCAGCGCCTTCGACGCATCGGTCTCCGCATTCGTCGCGCGCAGTGCCGACACCACAAAGTGAAACGGCCGCTTAAACTTCCCACCCCGCCCGGCTTGCTGCCAAAACTCCTCCGTCGCAAACAGCGCCCGCAACGTCGTCGGCACATCACCACCCGACGCTGCAAAGGCCTCCGCCGTCGCCGCCACGGCCGCGGCCGGCGGTTCATCGGCGATGAATTTTCGGCACAATTTCTCCGCCACATGCTTCGCCGTGCTCGGATGCGCCACCAAGATTTCCAGCACGCGATCCAGATCGCTCGCCCCTAGCCCCGCCGGAATGTCCACGCCAAGCACGCGCTTCGGCCCAGCGTCATGTTCCCACTCGTGAAACTCCACGCGCCCCTTAAAAAATTTCTTCTTATCCCGTACGGTCCACCCGGTGAGGCAACGCGCGACCTCCATCACATCCTGCTGGGTGTAGCCGCCGTGCACACCGAGCGTGTGCAGCTCGAGCAGCTCGCGCGCGTAATTCTCATTCGGTTTGTCCGCGGGTTTCACTCGCCGGTTCGCCCGTCCGTCGAGATACCAGAGCATCGCCGGACTCACCGCACTCGCCCGCAACATCTCCCGGAAATTTCCCAACGCACCTGCGCGGATCACATCGCGATCATCCGCCGCCTTGAGCCACTTCGCCTCCGCCTTCGAGGGATCGATATTAAAGTGGTCCGTCCAAAACTGCACCATCACCTCGTAAAGTTGCCGCTCGCTCAGCACCGCCCGCAACACCGTCGCCCGCGTGAGATCCTCCAGCAGGACCTTGTCCTTGTATTCATAAAGGTGACTCACCCGCGCCCCCTTGTCCTTCATCGCCGGAAATAACGCCTGCAATGGATCGCTCGCATTGCCCTTTCGGGGCAACAGGGTGCCTTCCGGATCAGCCAGGCTGTCAAATTCGTGCCGGATCACCCGTTCGCATATCCAGTCCTCAAGTTTCTGCGGCGCGAGCTGCTCCTCAATAAACGCCTGCACACCCATCGCCCCCACGCGCGCGTGGTCGCCGGGCCGCGCACCGAAGGTGAGGCGATTCAGCACGTGGGAAACCTCATCCAGATCCCGTGCAGCGGGCGGCGTCATCGCGCCCATCAGCGGCGGTGCCGTCGGTTTCCCTAGCCAACGCCGAGCCTCCACCGCACTTTCCTTCACGCGATCGCACCCGCTTACCGCCGCCACGACCGCGCCGGCTCCCGCGACCAGAAACTGTCGACGCGTCACGCTCATAGCGGCCCCGTCGCAGATTTTTCGCCATCCCGGCTGCGCGCCAACACGATCGCCCCCAACCCCGCGAGCAACGTCAGCGGTAGCAACACGATCGTCCCATAAGTAATGGCCAACACGATGCCACCGCGTCTCACGCGCCGCCAATTCTCGTCGCCGTCCGTCGCGGCCGCCATCCCGCGACCGATCCGTAGCGCTAGCCCCGCCGTGCCGGCCAATGCGAGCAACACCGTCACCATCACGAGCGCCACGCTCAGAAATTTCGCGACCGGACTGGTCGAAAATTTCCCCAACCCCACCAATCCGAAAATCAGCGGCACTGCCCACGCTACCCCGATCGCGAAACACTTCAGCGGCGCCGTCCCCAGTTTGTCCGCACAACTCTCCACGAGCCGCGGAAACAATCCCGCCACCGCCAGCCACCAGCCAACAAATACCGTCAGCAAACCAGCGACGGAGAGGACCACCGTGAAGACATCAGCGAGATTCATGATGAGGTTGGGTTGGGTATTTGTGAAACATCGTTCACCTGACGCAGCCCGACGACAAGGGTTTCGTCAGCGCCGACAAACCCACGACGGTGCACCGACTGATGTTCCCGGCACTTCGTCGCCCCGCCGTCTTGTAACAGGGGTGCTCCTGTCGCCGCGTGTGATCGAGCGTGAACACCGAGTGCAACGCCGTCCTCCGGGTCGCGGTGTCGTCCCTTCCATTTCTCCCGATCCTCCCCGTCCTCGGCTCATCAATCGCGGAATAATCTCTGGCTAAGCCGCAGGAATTTAGTCGATTCCAAAGAGTTGAGAATCGAGCGAAAAACCAAGCGGTGAATCGCGTATGCAGGCGTGGTCGCGCGCATTTCCTCGCACACGATCAATCACTGAGCTTTCCGCCCATTCCCCTACCGCGGCACCACCGACGCCACAAAGGCCCACAGCGCTGCCGTCGCCGGATCGCCCTCCACGCCGAGATTCGCATTGATTCTCCCGTGGTCCGTGTCCTTCGCGCCAAACACCTGCACGCGCCCGCCCGCGTCCTTCAAAACCGCGCCAAATCGCTGCGCCTGCGCGCTCACATCGGGGTGGCCCGCCACATGCAAAATAAGAAACGGGGGCAGCGCCTTGCCCTTCGTCACGTGCGTCACCGCCGAAAAATCGCGGTGCAATGCCGGATCGTTCCCAAATTTCAGGCGATGCCCGAATTTCGGCATTGGCTGCCCGTGCGCCCGCGCCCGCACTTCCGCCACCTCGATGATCGCCGGAATGTCGAACGTGTCTCCGTCGACCGGGACGCAGCCCTTGATCGGCGCTAGCGTCAGCCCCTGCTCTTTTAAGTAACGCTCATCCGTGCACAGCAACGCCGCGAGTTGTGCGCCCGACGAATGCCCCATCACCAGCACCCGCCGCGGATCGCCGCCATAGCGCGCGATGTGGATCTGGACCCAAGCAAACGCCTGCGCCACATCGCGAATGATCGCACCCATCTCCACCGTCGGCAGCAAACGGTGGTTCAGCGCGACAAACACGAATCACCTCTCGTTAAAGACTTTCGGCTTCACCTGCACGTTTGCCTTGTCGCCGCCCTGCCAACCGCCGCCGTGCACCCAAAACACCACCGGAGCATCCTTGGCCCCCGCCGGCGCATATACGTCGAGCACATGTCGCTCATGCGTCGATTCCGCATAGCGCACATCGCGCGTCACCGTCTGGGCACATGCGCCGCCCGCGAAGGCGACCCCGAACACGAGCAGAGGGAGATTTTTCATCCGGGAAACGAAGCGGGGTCTCGGGCCAAGCGCGACCCCAAATCCAAACCGTAGGTGCACACCACGCGGCACGATGCCCCCTTGCAAACCTCCCGCAGCGCGGCTCGCCCGCCCGTTGCTTGGGTCTCATCAGTGCGCCCGTCGCCCCCGAACTCGCGACCGCCACCGGGCCACCTCAAAAATATATTCCCTCCACGCTTGCAGCGCGAAATCGGCAGCACGATAACCCGCGGTCTTTCGCTTCCCGCATGCCCGCCACACTTGACTCCCTTCGCTCTCCGTCCGCCCTCTCCACGGCGGTTTCGGGTGCAACCGGAGCCTCATCGCCCCAAGCTCGCCTCGAGGAAGATCAACACCAGCTCGCCCGCTGGCGCGATGAACTCGACGCCCGCCTAGAGGAACGTCTCGCCCACCAAGCCCGTCATCGCGACCAACTCGACGACGCCCTCGACCACCTTGAAGGCGTCCGCCAAACTATCCGCGACCGCACCGCCGACCTCGCCGCCCCCTTGGGTCGCGAGGACGCCCGCGCTCCCTCGGACGGCCCCTCCGCCGCTCCGTCTCAGGTCCCGGACCCCAAACCGCAAGCCCCGCACTCTCCGGCTTCTCCGGCTCCATTCACCCTCTCCGATCTCGCCGGGTACCAACGTCCTTCCCTCGACTTCCTGCGTCCTGCCTCGGCCGACGAAAAAAACTTTTCCAGTCCCGAGGAACTCGCCACCAACAAACGCATTCTCCAGGACTCCCTCGACAGCTTCACGATCGACGCCTTCGTCCACGACGCGATCGTGGGACCGCGTGTTACCCAATTCCGCGTCAAACCCGGCTTCGGTGTCCGCGTCGAATCGATCGTCGCCCTCGAGAAAAATCTCGCGCTCTCCCTCTCCGCCAACGCCGTCCGCATCCAGGCCCCCATCCCGGGCGAGAGTTTCGTTGGCGTCGAAATCCCCAATCGCCACTCCGCCCCCCTCGCCCTCCGCGCCTCCTTCGAATCCGCTGCGTGGCGCAACGCCACCGGCGAACTCCCGCTCATCCTCGGCGTCGATATCGCTGGCCGTCACATTATCCTGGACCTCGCCCGCGCACCGCACGCCCTCATCGCCGGCGCCACCGGCTCCGGCAAATCAGTCTGTATCAGCAATCTCATTCTTTCGCTGATTTACCGCTTCCGCCCCGACGAACTCGAACTCGTCCTCATCGACCCCAAGATCGTCGAGTTCGCCATTTATCGCGATCTCCCGCACCTGATCCATCCTGTCGTCACCGAGCCCAAGCAAGCCGTCCAAGCCCTGAAGTGGCTCGTCCGCGAAATGGAGCGCCGCTACTCCGTCCTCGCCGAAAAATCCGTCCGTAATCTCGCCGGCTACAATGCCAAGGCGGTCGCCGAGGGATTCCAGAAATTGCCTTACCTCGTACTCGTCATCGACGAACTCGCCGACCTCATGATGACCGCCGCCCAAGACGTCGAGACGCCCATCGCCCGCCTCGCGCAAATGTCTCGCGCAGTCGGGATCCACACCGTCCTCGCGACGCAGCGCCCGTCCGTCAACGTCATCACCGGCATCATCAAAGCCAACTACCCCACGCGCATCGCCTTTCAAGTCGCCTCGCAAATCGACTCTCGCACCGTCCTCGACGGCAAAGGAGCCGAAGCCCTCCAAGGCCGCGGGGATATGCTCTTCAGCCCACCCGGCCTAGGCCGCCTCCAACGTCTTCAAGCCCCCTTCGTCGACGACGCCGAGATCGAGTCCATCGTCACGTCGCTCAAATCCCAGCTCGCCCCGCGCTACCGCGTGGAACTCCGCCCCGAGGACGTTCCGGGCGCCAGCGACGACCCGACCCTCCACGCCGGCGCCGACCCGCTCATCAAAGAAGCCCTCGAAGCCATCTCCGCGAATGGCCGCGCTAGCACGAGCTATCTCCAACGCCGCCTGAAGATCGGCTACAACCGCGCCGCGAGCCTCATGGAGGAAATGGAGCAACGCCGGTACATTGGCCCCCAGGTCGGCAACAACCCGCGAGAAATCTACGTCCAATCCGCCGACCTCACACTCCCATGACCCATACGTGCACCGAAAGGAATCGCGCGACTCCATCGTCCGCCCCCGTAGCCGCGAGCGCCAGCGAGTGGTCCGCCCTCGGCGTCTCGTCCGCCCTCTGGAAAGGGGCATCGCCTACTGCCGTCCGCTCGTCGTTCTCATAGACCGCAAATTCGCGCTCACCCCGAACGCTCAACGCTCAATACTCAACGCTCACCCCAAAGTTCTCAGCTCACCTCCGCCTCCTTGTCGACCGACACCCTCACCTCCTCCGCCATACTCGAACGCATCCGTAGCGACGGCGTGCGCAAGACCGCCAGCGCCCTCCGCAAGCCCCCGCTTTCCTCCCGTCTCCTTCAAGAACTCGCCGAACTTACCGAGCCGTCCGCCGCCCAACAGTTTGTCGCCGCGTATCCGCTTTCTCCCAGTCATCTCCTCGAGAACCTCGCGCAAACCGCCCAGGACCCCGAGGTCTTCCCTTACCTCGCCACGAATCCCCGCACGCCCCCGCATCTCCTCTCCGCCTTCGCAGCGCACGAAAACCCCGAGGTCCGTGTCCACGTCGCCACCCACCCTCAGCTCGCCGCTCGCGAATTGCTCAACCTCGCTCAAGATCCCGACACTGCCGTCCGCCGCGCCGTCGCCTCCAACCCCTCCCTCCGACTCCCGCACTACGCCGCGCTCGCGACGGACGCCAACCCCGGTGTTCGCCTGCGCCTTTCGTCGCAGCCCGCGCTTCCCGCCGAAGTCGCCCTCGTGCTGGCCGCCGACGCGAGCACCGTCGTCCGTACCCACACCATCGCCGCCACCACCACCGCCGAAGACGAACTCCTCCTCGGCTGGGCGGCCTCCGACGAAGAAGACGTTCAGCTCGCCCTCGCCTCGCGCAAAAATCTCCCCATCCCTGTTCGCGCGCTTCTGCTCCTCTCACCGCACGCCAGCGTTCGCCGCGTCGCCCGCGATCTCCTGGAGCCGGACCCCATCGCCTTGCTCCACATCCTCACCCATGGCGAACCCGAGGAACACGCTTGGGTCGCTGCACGTCCCCACCTCGCCGCCCCGCTCCAGCGCCAGCTCGCCCAATCCGATACCATCATCGAACGGGGCACGGGCGTTTCACCCGCAGAGTCTGCGTCTGTCGAAGGCCGCACGCCTGTCGCGCCCGTGTTCCCCGTCCGTGTCGCCCTCGCCGCGAATCCTGCGCTCGTCCCTGACATCGCCGACTATTTCATCGCCCTCGCCGACGAATCCGTGTGCGTAGCCCTCGGCACGAATCCCGCACTCAGCGCCGAGCACGTCCAATCGCTCGCCGCCACGCGCCTCCCCGCCGTCCTCACCGCACTCGCCTACCGGGACGACCTCTACGACGAACTGATTCCGTTCCTCCTCGAACACAGCCCCGATTTCCTTCGGCACTGGGCTATCCAACAAAAGTCCGCGACCGTCGCCAACGCCGACCTCGCCCGTCGCCTCCTCGCTGACCCGCTCCCGAGCATCCGCGCCCTCGCCGTCGCATCGCATGCGTGGCGCCGCGCCGACCTCTACGATTTCGCCCGCGACCGCTCCCCTGCCGTACGTCTCGCAGCCCTACGCCACCCGCACGCCCCTGACGACCTCCTCGCTAGTCTTCTCCTCGATCCAGCCCCCGAGGTCATCCTCGCCGCCACCGCCACCCAAACTGCCCGCGCCACCGCCGCCAGGAGCATCTCACTAGCGGCGCCACTCTCAGTTCCGATCCCCTCTAATCTCTCCGCTCTCAGCGCCGCGCTCGCAGCTCCGCCGGTGCGCCCCCCGCGGTCCGAGCCCTCAACACTCAACGCTCAGCTCTCAACGAAGCTCAACCAACTCAAACGCCTCTTCTGGAAATAACCCCGTCCCTTTCTCGCTCCCTTTCCCTTTTCCTCGCACATTCCTTCCATGGCTAAAAAACCTACCGCCCTCACCTTCCGCGACATCGTCCTCGGTGCCGAAGCCGACGTGATCCGCGCCGCGCTCGACGCGCGCATCAAGATCGACGCCCTCATCACCGAGCGTCAGGCCGCCTACGAAAAAATCGCCGCGCTCGAGACGCAGATCAACACCGTCGTCGGCGAAGCCGGAGTGTACCCGTTCCCCGCGCCCCCCCTCCCCGTCGCTGGGTTCGACCAAAAGCCGGTTAAGAAATCCGCCAGCATCACCTCTGCCGACACCGACGAAGACGAAGAGCCCGAGATCGACGAAACGCCCGCAAAATCCTAATTCTCATTCTTCTGCGCCTTACATTTTCCGTGGATTCTGCGTGGCTCGTGGGTGCCTCCTTCCGCTCTACGCATTTCGTAGTGATTCACCCCTGTTACATTTGATGCGCGCCGATCAACAGATCCCCATCAACACCCTCCTCCTCACCCGGGAGGAATTGTTCGTGCGCGTCTACGAGCTCGAGCAAGCCGCCGCCGCGATCCTCGGCGAGCCCTACCCCTTCAAGCGCCCCGCCCTCCCATCCGACGTCCGCCTCAAACGCAAACCCACCCCGCGCCTCCCTGAACGGAGCGCCGGTTTCCCGCCGCCGTCAGCCGCCCGCGAATCCCTTCGCCGTATCGAAGGACTCGAGACGGCCTACCGCGTCACCTATCGTCGCTTCGGCCAAGTCGTCACCGAAGATCATGATGATCTTGATGCCCTCCGGACTCTGCTCGCATCCCAAGGCGCGCACCTCACCGTCACCCGCATCGAAACCATCGACCTCGGCGGCCGCACGCAAGCCGTGCTGATCTAGACTCCACTCGGTAGCGCGGCCGACGTCGCGCACTGCTTCAGACCCCGCTGGATTGGTGGCGAGCGCGTGAGCGTTGCGTCCACCGCACCCCTACCCGAGCCCGGACGCGGCCACGAC
>CANIJN010000019.1 GCA_947467625.1 Opitutia bacterium
CAGCAGGCTGAAGTTGAGCACGCCGTAAGCCGCCTTGTTCCGCGTCACCGAGAGATTATTGGTGGAGAAGGGCAACGTCACAGGATCGAAGTCGGTCGTGTAGTCCCAGGTGGCGGAGTTCTTCATGTCCCAAACGGGGAAGAACTGCGCCGTGGCCGATTGCCGCAAGCGGCCGAAACCGCGCGACTCATTGTAGAGCGCGCCGAACAGCGGTTTCACCTTGATACCGTTCAGCACAAGATTGCCGGCCAATTCCACCTGTGAAGACTTGCTCTGGCCAAACGACTCCTGGAGCCGTTTGCGGCGGCCGAGCTGCGCAGCCGGCGCATTGAGCGCGAGATTGATATTATTGAGCAAATCCGCCGCATAGGCGCGGGCCGCGATCAGATAATTCGCCGATGAAATCGGCAGGGTCGCCCCGGCCGGATAGTAGCTGGGTGGCACGGTGATGCTCACCGCACCGAGGCCGGTGAGTTTTTGCGCAACCCGATTCTTGCTCCAATTGAAATTCGTGCGCGTCGTCCACGTATCCGTGATCTTGGCCGTCAGCTCGGCATTGATTGTCTCATAATCCGTGAACCGATGGTCGTTGTTCGAAACATAGTTGAACGAGCGGGGTAGCGGGTAGTAGCTCAGAAACCCGGGATCGCTGTTGTCGAGCGCGTTGATCAAAACGCCCGTGGCGCTCAGGATTCCGCTCGCAGGCGGCAACGCGACCACTTCCGTGTTCGGCTTGATGTGCGCCTGAGGCGGCGTCTCCCGGCGCGAGAACCACTGGTAATCGACCGTCAGCGCGACTCGGTCCGAGATCCGCCACGTCACCACCGGAGCCAAGACGGTCGTGCCTTGCTTGCCGGGTGTGATAAACTCGAAACCGTTTTCATAGGCGCCGTTGAAGCGAAACAGTAATTTCTTATCAACCAGCGGTTGGTTAACATCGAGCGTCGTGCGCCAAAAACTCTGGGTGCCCACTTGTGCATTGACCGTGGTCGACGCTTTAGTGCCTGGCCGCTTCGTGATGTAGTTCACCGTGCCGCCCGGCGCCACCTGTCCGTAAAGCACGGACGACGGACCTTTCACGACCTCGACACGCTCGACCGTCAACGTGTCGATGTAGCCTTCGCCCACGAAACCGTTGTGCTGCGGAGTCTGATCAAAGCCGCGGATCGTGTAGACCGCGTTGCCGGCGTTAAACTCACGTCCCGCACTCGTAACGCTCGGAGCATACTGCACCACATCGAACAGGTCACGTGCGCCCACATCGGTGATGAATTGCTGCGTAAAAGCGCTGATCGAGAAAGGTAGGTCCTTAATCGGCGTATCGATCCGGGTGGCCGATACAGAATTACCGGCACGGTAGCCTTTATCGGACGCAGTGGTCACCTGAAACGTCGACAAGACAATCGTTTCTTCGGTGGCTGCCGCAGCGGGTGCAGCGGCTGGAGTTTGCGCGCGCAATCCGACAGCAACGCACGCGAGCACCGCGCAGGTGACGCGGACAAAACCAAGTCGTGCCGAAGCAACGACCCGGATGGTAGGGGAGGTTTTGGTCATAGGAAAAGGTGTCTCGGTAAACGGGCCGAACGGTCAGGGCGACCCGCCAAGCTTTCATAGTTATTAGCAGCTCCTGACTGCCAAGCGAAATGCTCTGCCGTGTCTCAACCCGACCTACTCCGCCCGCATCTTTGTCATTCCGTCCGTAAACTCCGCCTGCAACACCTGTCCGATCTCCACTTCCGCACGCCGACCGACCGGCTTTCCGGCCTCGTCGCGCAGGATCACAAAACCACGATTCAACACCGAAGCCGGACTCGCCGCCTGCAACCGCTTCCACAGGGAGAGCAGTCGATGGGATTCCCTCTGCACGCGAAATTCCGGCGAAACCCGCGCCAGCGCCGCCCGCACCTCACCCCACTGTTGCCGCCGCACCTGTACCGACGTGCGCAACGCCGCCCCCAGCCGGTTCGAAAGATCATCGAGTCGCAAAAAACCTTGTTCGATTTGCGCCTCCGGCGACAACAACCTCAACCGCGACTGCGCGTGATCCAATCGCTCACCCGCCCGCGCCATCGCACCGTCGAGCGATGCCGTCATCGCGTCGTCCGCCTGCGCCGCACGTTGCGCACACGCCACAAATTCACTCGAGATCAGCTCCGCCGCCGCGCTCGGTGTCTCCGCCCGCCGGTCCGCCGCAAAATCGCACAGCGTAAAATCAATTTCGTGCCCCACCGCCGAAATCACCGGCACCGTGCACGCCGCCACCGCCCGCACGAGCACCTCTTCGTTAAAGGCCCACAGATCCTCCAAGCTTCCACCGCCGCGCCCAATCACCATGACGTCAAAAATACCCAGCTCCTGCGCGCACGCCACCATCGCGGCCATTTCCGCCGCCGCTCCTTCACCCTGCACTTTCGCCGGCAACACCACCACGCGTCCGCGCCAACCGCGGCGTTTCAAAATCCGCATAAAATCCTGCACCGCCGCTCCCGTCGGTGACGTAATAAAACCCACGCACGCGGGCATCGCGGGAATCGCCCGCTTCGTTTCCACCGCAAATAATCCCTCCGCCGCGAGCCGCGCCTTCAGGGCCTCAAATTCGCGCTGTAATTTCCCCACCCCATCCTCGATCACGACACGCACGATCAGCTGATACTGCCCGCGCGCCTCGTAAACACTCACCTCGCCATACACGACGACCTGCGTGCCTTCGCAGACCTTCACCGTCTGCCGCGCCGCATCGCCGCGAAACATCACCGCACTCAATTGCGCCCCACCATCTTTCAGCGAAAAATACACGTGCCCACTCGCCTGCGCCCGCACGTTGGTCACCTCACCCCGCACCCACCCAGGGCGCAGCCCGCTTTCGAGCAGCGTCTTTACGCGCCGCGTAAACCCGCTCACCGACTCTATTTCCGCCCCCGCATCACCGGCGAACAAGGACTCGTCCCGCGTCTTCATATCACGCGTCACCGACTGGCGGCACCCCGGTCGCCTTCTTTGCTCCATAATGATTCCTCAGTAAATGCGTGCCGACCGCCAACATCGCGATCAGGAGCGCCGCCGTGAGCGCCATTTTGCCGCGCCCCTGATTCAATGCGTCCCCAAACAATATGAAAGCAACATTGAGCGAACCCTGAATCGCGACCGACACCCAGAGGTAACGCACGAACGGCACGTCCGCGAGACCGAGCAAATAGTTCTGCACGAAAAACGGGACCACCGGTGTCACCCGGATCAGGACGATCAAATCGGTGACAGCCCCCTTCTCAACCGCCGGCAACGTGTAGCCAAACCGCGCCAACAGCCGCGCACACAGCGGCCGCAACCAGCGCCGCGCGAGCCAATACGTGAGGGTCAGATTGAAAGTGATCGCGGCCAGACCCAACATCGTGACGACGGGCAAGCCCAACCGCTCGCCGAAAACCGGACCGGCCGCCAACGCGAAGGGACTGTTCGGCACGCCCAGCCCCGGCAGCACCGCCATCGCACTGAAAAATACGACCGGCCCCGCGGCAGACATCCGCCCCACCACCGCCGTCTTGAGCTGCAGCGCCGCATCGAGGGCCACCCGCCAGCCCACGAAATACACGACCGCCACACCGATCGCCCCACCCACCAATGCCCCCACCGCCAATTGCTTGAGCGGCAACTTTTTTTTCTCCCCGGAAACTTCGGACGACGACATCCGCCGAGCCTGCCCGCCCGCGCGCGCCACCGTCAAGCGCTCCGCCAATTGCACCACCGGATCGCACGGCCCGGTCACGCTGGACAACGCCACAGCGAGCGCCTTCGTCCAAAAAATCCGACGCTCATAGTGCGTCCGAAAGAAATCCACCGCCCGCCACGTCTCGTCGCACCACGCCGGAGAGAGCCCCCTCCACATCCCCCGCATCGCCACACGGACTGTCCGTCCCCGCCACCGCCACCCGCGCACGTTGCGCCACCATCAGCACGACAACAACCACCGCCGCGAGCCATCCTCTGCTCCGCTCGCTTCGTGCCTCCGCGTCTCCTTGCGCCAGTCGAAATTTCTGGTTTCTCCGTCTCGGCTTCGCCAGCGACACTCCCCTTACATAAAAAATCGTTCGTCAAACACCGCGCCTATTCCCGCGCCCCTCCGCACCACCGAGCTCGCGGCTACCGAAAAATCCAGCGTTCGCAGGACGTGGGTATCCATTCCCGCCCACCTCAAAATCATCCGTCGAATCCGCGCCCTCCGCGGTAAAATACTCCGCCTCCTCATTCCAAGTCCGCCATTAAACGTTGAGCGTTCACCGTTGCACGTTGAGCGTTCGCCGCTCTCCTCCGCGCTCCCTCGCCTTCATGACCGCCACCACCGCCGCACCTGCCCTCAGCGTCATTGTCGTCTGCAAAAACCCCGGCCCTCGCCTCCACGCCGCCCTCGCGAGCGTCTGGGAACAACGCCACGTCCACCCCGAGATCATCGTCATCGACGGCGCCTCCTCCGACGGCTCGCGCGAATGGCTCACCTCCCAACGCGCCCGCCTCGCCACGCTCGTCTCCGAGCCCGACGCCGGCCGCTATCACGCGATGAACCGGGGCGTCGCCCTGGCCACCGGCGAGTGGCTGCTCTTCCTCGGGGCCGACGACCGTCTCGTCGGCGACATGGTGCTGAGCGAGTCGCTCATTTGGATGAACAAGACCGAGGCCGGCATCGCCGTCGGCGAAATCGCCTACCATGACGGACGCATCTCCAGGCTCCGCTCGAACGTGAATCCCTGCGCGAGAAATTTCGTCCCCTATCAGGGCACGTTCTACCGCCGCTCGTTGTTCGCCGAAAACGACGCCTTCGACACCTCGCTCGTCGTCATGGCCGCGTACGAATTTAATGTCCGCCTCTGGAAGAATCGCGTGCGCTTCAAACCCATCCCGCTCCGCATCGCCGCCTGCGGCACCGGGGGCGCCAGTGACTTCGGGAGCTGGCGCGGCTACCGCGAAGAAATCACCGTCCGCCACCGCTATTTCTCCTTCGGCCGTTGCCTCGTCTGGGACGCCCTCACCCTCGTCCGCTACGTCCGCAAGAAAATTGCTCGCAGCTTTTCCAGGCACTGACCCGACCAGCGCCCGAGCCCGCCGCGCAGGTTGAAAAACTCGTCGCCAACCCGCAGCCAGCCGCCGCCAAACACCAGTCGCAGCAACCAGCTCCGCCCAAACTCCCGTGCGATCAGCACGGGGCGCCGTGTAAAATCGAAGCCCGCACGACGCGCCGCGAGTTCGTCGCGGGCCGCCAACAACGCGCGCCCATACGGACTATAAATCCTACGCCGCAACCGCCGCGGCATCACGCCGTAGTCGAGCTGGCCTGACTCCCACCACCAGTCCCCGTAGATCGGCCGGAACTGCGCAAAGTGAAAGAGCACCAGCGGCTCGCCGTCCACCCGCAGCTCATCCTGCGCCGCGCCCGCACCACCCACCTCGGCCGCGAGCTCCACCCCCGCCCCATTCCACGGCGCTAAATTCACGCCTGCATTCGGCAAGACCAGCAACGCCGCGCCCACCCGCTCCGGCCACTCATCCAAGTATTTTTGATGCGTATACTTCCCCTCCTCCAGCCGGTCATGACACCACTCGAGACAACGCCCGCGCCACTCGTCCAAACACGCCCGACCCACGCCGTCGTTCTGGAAACTCAATAACCCCACGTTAAATTTTCCGTGCCGTTCATAGCGCTTCAGCCAAAGCGGCAACCGCTGCGCCGTCACGAGCACGCTCGCCTTCGCCGCGTCCATCGCTTCGAAAATCCGCGCCGGACTCGCGAAAAAAAACATCTCCGCCTCGACAGAGGTGATCCGCTCGATCCCCACCCTCATCCCATGTTTCGCCAGCAACCACCGCGGCCAGCACGGCGACAGGGTAAAAAAATATTCCGCCCGCGTCCGGTTCGCCTTTGCCGCCGCCAAGTCCGCATCGCCCGCCTCCACTTCCGCCAAGGGCACCACGCGCAACCACGTGCCACCCACCTCCCGCAACACGTCCGCCGTAAATTCATCCAGCGCCAAAACCCACAACACGGAGTCCACATCACATTTCGCCAGCGACCGCCATAACGCCAGCCCCTGCGCCAGCAACCCACGATCACAATAGGTACAGTAGTGATTCATGTCATACGCTCCGGCGCTCACCCCACTTCAACCAGCGCCACACCATCCGCGGCACGCCCTCCACCATGGCCACTCGCCGACGCCATCGCGTTGAAATTTCCGCCGCCAAACCACCCCGCCCCCGCTCCCGGCACCGACGCGACCAACCAGCCCGGCCAGCCGCGAATCTTTTTAAAATAGCCGGTGTTGCTCGGCCGCACCCCGTCGTTCGCTCCCGCCTCAATAAGCACGCCGCCGTCGCGGGCGAGGCGACGCTCCCATGTCCGGTCAATGTCGTCGAGCGCCGGCCGCGAGGAGCTCGGCACACCCAGCGCCTCGACCCCGCCCGCGCCCCGCCGCAGGCGCTGAAGCGATTGGCGTCGGCTGGAAGAGATGTTCATGCGCAGCGAAGATAACGCGACCCGCATCACGGAATCAACCCAGCCCGCGTTTTCATCGCCACCGTCGCCGGCGCCACACCCAACCCGCCCGCGCCGCGAAGCTGCTCGCCAGTAACTCCGCCGTCCGCTCGCCCGACGGCAATTGCGCGCGTTTCAAAATCGCGTCGAGTCCCAGCGCTGGCACGAAACCGAGCAGCGTCACCAGGGCCACACCGTCACTCAGGGGGCCCAACCGCTCCGACCCGAGGCCGCGCGACGAATAACCCCACGACCGTCCCGAGCACGAAACGCCCCGCCCGCTCCGCAATCCGCCAGCCCAAATCGGCCGCCGCCTCGCGAAAACCCAGCTTTGCCCAGACCTCGGCCATCTCCTGCCTGCGGCGCACGGAGGGCGCCTCAGGCCTTGAGGACTTCCGCCGCCGTAATTGTTCTTCCCCCCGCCCCATCCCGCCCTAGCTTCCCTCACCTGCCTCCGCATGAAACTCTCCATCGTCATCCCCTGCTACAACGAGACGAAAACTATCCGCGCCATCGTCGATCGCGTCCGCGCCGCCCCGATCGCGGAAAAGGAAATCATCATCGTGGATGACTGCTCGACCGACGGCACCCGCGAAATCCTCCGCACCGCGATCGCCCCGCTCGTCGCCAAAATCATCTACCACGACGTCAACCAGGGCAAAGGGGCCGCGCTCCGCACCGGCATCGCCGCCGCCACCGGCGACGCTGTCATCATCCAGGACGCCGACCTCGAATACGACCCCAACGAATACCCGCGCCTCCTCAAACCCATTATCGACGGCAAGGCCGACGTCGTGTTCGGCTCCCGTTTCTCCGGCGGAGACGCCCACCGCGTCGTCTATTTTTGGCACATGGTCGGCAACAAGGTCCTCACGCTGCTCTCCAACATGGCGACTAATCTCAACCTCACCGACATGGAGACTTGCTACAAAGTTTTCCGCCGCGAGGTGATCCAAAAAATCAAGATCGAGGAAAATCGCTTCGGCTTCGAGCCCGAGATCACCGCCAAAGTCGCGCGTTCCGGCTCCGTGATCTACGAGGTCGGCATCAGTTACTACGGTCGCACCTACGCCGAGGGGAAAAAAATTGGCTGGCGTGACGGTTTCCGCGCACTCTGGGCCATCGGAAAATACAATTTCTTCCGTTGAGCGGGCACCACCCGCGCGCACCTCGCTTCGCTGTAAACGCCGGACCGGTTCGTTCGGAGGATGCGATCAGGGCTATTCCGTCGCCGGGAGTGTGCGCAGCGCCCTCCCACCGCAAACGAGCTCGCCGAGCCCGTCACACCCGCCCGCTGCGTCCTTCCCTCAAACCCGGGTTGCGCTGGCCAACTCAGATAAAAAGCGCGCGTTTTGTGCGGGCGTTCCCACGGTAATCCGCACCCATTCTGGCAACCCATAGGACCTGACCGGCCGCACGATCACACCCCTCCGTTGCAGCGCCTGGAACACCCGCTCGCCGTCTCCCACGCGCACCAACATAAAATTCGCGACACTGCGCACCACCTCAAGCCCCAGCCCTTCACATCCTCGCACGAGGTCGGCAAGGCCCGCGCGATTTTCTCGCGCCGTTTTTTCGGCAAAATCGCTGTCGTCCAGTGCGGCCAGCGCCGCCGCCTGGGCGATCGCGTTGACGTTGAAGGGTTGCTTCACGCGGTTCAGCAAAGCGCACATTTCCGCACTGCCGTAGCCATAGCCCACGCGGACGGAGGCGAGCCCGTAAATTTTCGAAAACGTCCGCAGGCCGATTATCTTGCGCCCCTCGGCGATCAGCGGACGCAGGTCGGGGGCGTTGACGAGGAATTCCGCGTAGGCTTCGTCAAACACCCCGACCACGTGCTCGGGTAACGCTCGCGCAAACGCTAAAAGTTCGGCCTCCGTGTTCGCCGTCCCCGTCGGATTGTTAGGCGTACACACGAACACCAACTTTGTCCGCGGCGTGATCGCGGCCGCCATCGCGTCCAAGTCATGCCGCCATTCGCGCAAGGGCACTTCGACCGGCGTGGCGCCGAACAACCGCGTCACCAGTTTGTAGACCACAAATGCCGGCGCGGCCATCACCACCTCGTCGCCTTCCCGGAGAAACACGTGACCGAGGAGTTCGATGATTTCGTTGGAGCCGTTCCCCACGATAAACTGCTCAGCCGCCAACCCCCACCGGGTCGCCAATTTTTGCCTCAGCGAAAAACACCCGCCATCAGGGTAGAGCTCGCCGTGCTCCAGAGCCCGTTTGGCCGCCGCCACCGCGAGCGGCGACGAACCCCAAGGATTTTCATTCGATGCCAGCTTGATGATCCCCGTCGGATCGAGCCCCAACTCGCGCGCCACATCCTCAATCGGCTTACCCGGTTCATAAACGGGCTGCGTGAGCACTGACGGTTTCACCAACATATCAAGTTTCATTCGTTCACTGGAACACGGTTCCCCCTTCACCCGGAAGCACGAAATTGCCTGACACCCGGATAACGGCCGACGCCCATCAGTGGCCCCCACGACCCGGTGAATCCTCTGCTGATTATTTCCGACTGGCGACCCGCACCCACTTCATCCCCGCCGCCTCCGCCGCACGCATCCCCGGCTCGGCATCTTCGAATACCAGACAATGCGTCGGCTCCACCGCTATTTTTTTCGCCGCCAATAAAAACATGTCCGGCGCCGGCTTCCCGTGCACCACATCGTCAGCCGACACCACCACCGGAAAAAGCGCAGCCAGCCCCTTCAGCTCCAGCGTACGACGCACGATGTCGCGGGGGCCACCCGACGCGATCGCCACCGGATGCGTCGCCGCAACCCGCCGCGCAAACGCAACGACCGGCTCGATCAGCGCCGCCTCGTGCGTCCGCGCCGAAAACAAGACTTCCTTCTCGTGAAACACCTTCCATGGATCGATTTTCAACCCGTAATGCGTCGCCAGCAGCTCCGCCACCCGCAAAGTCGGCACGCCACCGAACGAGTAGAACAAATCTTCACTCAATGTACCGGGCATCCCCGCCCGTCGCATCGCCTCGTCCCACGCGTAATAGTGCAACGGCATCGTGTCCACGAGCGTGCCGTCGAGGTCAAATATGTAGCCAGCAAAGTTTCCGTCCGGAATCTCCAGTTTCATGCGATCGGTCACGCTCACATCCGCCCTTCATTTTTCAACGTTCAACTGCGCCGCCCCCTCAGGTGATCACAAGCTTCACCGCCGCCACCAGGAGCACGAGCGCCAACGCGGGGCGCAACTGCGCAGGCCGCGCCACTCGACTGCCCCAGCGCGAACCCAGCAGGCCCCCGACGGTCGCCGCGATCACCAGCCAAGGCCACGACGCCGGCAATTGACCCAGCGATCCCACATGGCCGAGCAGACCCGCCGCTGAATTGACCAAAATAAAGGGCGCCGATACCGCCGCCGCCGTCTTCGGCTCTCCCCAACGAAAAAACAAAATCAACGGCGTCAAAAAAATCCCTCCGCCCACCCCAATTAATCCTGAAATAAATCCGATCGACGCACCCACAACGACGATCACCCACCCCGACGGCCGCCGCACTTCTGCCCCCAACGCCGCTGGAATCAAGAGCCGCCCCGCCGCAAACAAAAGCGCCGCCGCGACGAGCCAACGAAACACCTCCGCACTCAACTGCCAGCCACCACCCAGATACGCGCAGGGTGCCGCCACCACCGCAAACGGCCAAAACAACCGCCACGCGAAATGTCCGGCGCGGACAAAAATCACCGTCCCGATCAGCGAGACCACCACATTTAGCACGAGCGCCGTCGGCTTCATCGCCGTCGGCTCGAAGCCAGCGAGCGCCATCACCGCCAGGTAGCCGGACGCCCCACCATGCCCCACCGTCGCGTAGAGCGCAGCCACCAAAAAGAAAACGCCCGCGATCACGGCCGCCCTTTCGGCTCTAGGGGAGTTCGGTGGTGTTTATCCATCGCCTTCGTCATTGCCGCGCGCACCGAGCCGACGCAATCAAACTGAGACGCGGCCAACCCAACACCGGCGCGTCACTCGCTGCCGCCAAGCTCCACTCCACCCGCCGCCAGTTTTTCCGGATGCGCCGCCTGCCGCGGCAACGCCAGCGCGATCACCGCTGCTGCCAGCCCAAACCCAAACGTGCCCCAAAGACATCCCTCCAGCCCGCCCCACTGAAAAAGCGCGCCCGACAACAGGCATCCCGCCAGCCGCCCACCCGCATTCGCCATGTAATAAAAGCCGACGTTTAACGCCACGTTGTCGCCGTCCGTGTAATCGAGAATCAGATAGGAATGAACCGCCGAGTTCAGCGCAAACACCGCGCCAAACACCGCGAGCCCACTGACGATCACCACGCCCGCCGGCGCCCCCGCCGCCAGCGCCAGCGGCACCGCCGCCGCCACACCCGCAAGGCCGAAGGCCAAACCCGCCGCCATCCCGCCCGCCGGCACTCGCCCGCGAAACACCAGCGGCGCGGCCGATTGTACCAGGCCGTAACCAATCACCCAGCACGCCATGAACGCCCCCACCCGCGCCCCGCTCCACCCGAGCGACGCGCTCAAGAACACCGGCACACCCACCACGAACCAAATGTCCCGCGCTCCAAAGAGAAAAAACCGCGCCGCCGACAGTACGTTCACCGCCCGCGTCTTCGCAAACAGGTCCCCCCAGCCCGCCTTCTGCTTCGCCGTACCCATCGCCCCCGGCAACATCACCGACGCCGCGATCAGCACCGCCAGCAACGCCCCGGCCATCACGACCAGCGCCCCCGCAAACCCCGCCGCACCCAGCAAAAACCCGCCGAGAAAAAAGCCGCAGCCTTTCAACGCGTTCTTCGATCCCGTGAGCAGCGCCACCCACCGGAACAGCGCCCCTCGCCCCTCGTCGCCCGTCGGCACCAGTACCTTGATCGCACTCTTCGCACTCATCTTCGTAAGGTCTTTCGCGATACCCGACAGCGCCTGCGCCGCCATGACGTAGCTCACCGCCATACCTGCGGCCCACGCCGGATTGAGCAACGCCAGCATCCCCAGCGCTCCCACCTGCAATGCCAACCCCGCGAGCAACGTCACCCGTAGCCCCAGCCGACTCGCCAGCCACCCGCCGAACAGATTGGTGACGATCCCGAAAAACTCATAAAACAAAAACAACATCGCCAGCCGCACCGGCGGGTACCCGAGCTGCGCGAAGTGCAATAACACGAGCATGCGCAGCGCCCCGTCCGTCAGCGTGAACCCCCAATAAGCCGCCGTGACCACGATGTAATTCCTCAGATTCACGTCAGGTCATTTCCCTTCTTCTCCGCCGGGCGCCGCGAGCGTGCGCGCGGGGCGTGCGCCCCGCCAACCCGTGAATTCGCCTCCTCCGTTCACAACGAAACCGCCACCTTTCGCGTCAACTCCGCCATCCGGTTCGAATAACCCCACTCGTTGTCATACCATGCGTAAATTTTCACCATGCGCTGATTTACCACCATCGTCGAAAGCGCGTCGATAATCGCCGACCGCGGGTCTCCCTTGTAGTCCACCGAAACCAACGGCCGCGTCTCGAAACCTAAAATCCCTTTCAACGGCCCGCGCTCGCTCGCCGCCTTCAGCAACGCGTTAACCTCTTCGACAGTCGTGGCTCGCTTCATCTGGAAAACACAGTCCGTCAGCGAGCCCGTCAGCAACGGCACGCGCACCGCGTGGCCGTTCAACTTCCCGAGCAGCTCCGGATAAATCATCCCGATGGCCGTCGCGCTCCCCGTCGTCGTCGGGATCAGCGACATCCCCGCCGCCCGCGCCCGTCGCAAATCCGAGTGCGGCGCGTCGACGAGCGTCTGCGTGTTCGTCACATCGTGCAGCGTCGTGATCGCCCCATGCTCGATGCCAATTCCCTCGTGCATCACTTTGACGACCGGCGCGAGACAGTTGGTCGTGCAGGACGCGTTAGTGAGCAACCGGTGCTTCGCCGGTTCGTAGAGCCCGTCATTCACACCCATCACGATATTGAGCGCATCACCCTTCACGGGCGCCGCCACGATCACTTTTTTCACACCACGCTCGAAATACACCGCGAGGTCCGCCGGCGTACGAAATTTCCCGCTACACTCGAGCACGATCTCCACGCCGTGCCCCGCCCAATCCACGTCGCCCGGCTGGCGGTGCCCAGTAAAAGCGATGCTCGCCGCACCCACCCGGATCAAATCGTTCCCGCCGACCCGTTCGGGCACCGCCTCCTGGGCCCACCGCCCCTGCACGGAATCAAAATTGAGCAAATGCGCCGCGCACGCCGCGCCGCCGACGGGGTCGTTGATCAGCGCCACCTCAAACTCCGGCCAGCCCCACGCTGCCCGCAGCGTCAGCCGCCCAATTCGTCCAAACCCATTGATACCTATTTTCGTTTTCTTCATGGTAAAATATTTCCGCGTCGCCGTCCCGCGCCCCTCACCCACACCGGCACTGCCCCGGTGCCTTTCTCGGATCACCCGCCCGTACCCAAGCGCACGACGGCTCGATCTTCTTCAAGCGCGCGAGATCGCGCTTGAACACCGGAATGCTCTGCGCGCACTCCTGCAAACACGCCAGATTCGCCTCCAATTCCCGCGACCGCTTCGCCGCCAACCCGTAAATCACCCAATTTCCCTGCCGCTCGCTCGCGACCAACCCTCGCGCGCGGAGGTAGGCGAGATGCTTCGAGATTTTCACCTGCGGTTCGCCGAGAACATCCTGGAAGTGGCACACGCACACCGGCCCCTGCGCGAGCACGTTGAGCAGTCGCAACCGCGTCGGGTCGCACAAGCACTCGTAAATTTCTACCAGCTCCATGGCTGAAATCATATTCCTATCACGGAATATGCTTCAAGCCTTAATTGCCCGCGTCACCCCGTCGCGACCAAATTCCCCCAGCGCCGGTGCGTACGTCTCATGGGGTCACAGCAGAAGCTCAGCCGGCTTGGATGTAGCCACTTGCTGGTCACCGGCGACGAATTTTCGGCCGCCAGCCTCCAGGTACGAACAAGGCGCGCATCGCTGCGCGCCTTTTATTTTGGCCGGCCCAGCCGGTCCCGACCACCGCCGCACTCCTTAACGACGCACTCCGCGGTGCAGTCGGCTCACTGGCTTCGCGGCAGCCGCCACGGTGTCGGCCAAGGCCTTCTCATCGAAGAGCGCCGAATAGATGTAAGGGAATCCTTCAATTTTCTTCCGCTCCACCGTCACGCCCATGTAACGCTCGATCGAACGCGCGTCGCGCACATCATCCTCAGTCACGAGCGTAAACGCATCCCCCGTGTTCTGGGCGCGCCCGGTGCGGCCGATGCGGTGGACGTAATCCTCGGCATTCTCCGGAACGTCGTAGTTGATTACGTGTGACACCCCCGCGATGTCGAGACCGCGCGCCGCAATGTCCGTCGCCACCAGGACTTCAAACTTGCCGCTCTTGAAACCATCCAGCGCTTCAATGCGCTCGCGTTGGCTCCGGTCGGAATGCATCACCCCGACGGTGTGCCCCTTGCTTTCGAGGCGATGCGCGATGCGATCTGCCCCCATCCGAGTGCGCGAAAAAATTAAGACGCTCTTGAAATCCGTCTGGTCCAACAGCAGCTGCAGCAAGTCGAATTTCTGCGAAGCCACGACCGGATAAAACGCATGTGACACCGTCTCCGCCGGCGACCGCTGGCGACCGATCTCCACCTTCAAGGGATTGTTCAGCGCCCAGCCCGCGAGTTGCTCCAATTCCGGCGGCAACGTGGCGGTGAAAAACAACGTTTGCCGGTTCTTCGGACATTTTTGCACGATGCGCTTCACGTCGGGCAGAAAGCCCATATCCAACATCCGGTCCACTTCGTCGAGGACGAGAATGTCCACGTCGGCCAGCGACACGTTGCCTTGTTCCATGTGGTCGAGGAGCCGACCCGGCGTCGCCGCCAGAATATCCATCCCGCTCTTCAGGTCTTCCAACTGCTTCCCATAACCGACGCCGCCATACACGATCGTCACGCGGAGATCAGTGAACTTGGAAAATTTCTGAAACGCCTCTTCCACCTGCAGCGCCAGCTCGCGCGTCGGCTCAAGAATCAGGCAGCGCAACTTTCCGTGCGTACCGAGGCGTTGGATAATCGGTAGCGCAAACGCCGCGGTCTTGCCCGTACCCGTCTGCGCCGAACCGATGACATCCCCACCCTTCAGCACCACCGGAATCGCCTGCGCCTGAATCGGCGTCGGCGCCACATAGCCCATCTCTTGCACGCCGAACGCCAGCGCATCCGACAAGCCCAACGCCGTAAAAGCCGTATCCATCTTGGGCACATTCACCGGCACCGCCGGCTTGATCGCGGTCGTGCGCGGATGGTCAAACGTCTTGTCAATGACCGGACGTTCACGCTCGCCCCGCGCCCCACCGCGCGCGGCACCGCCACCCCCACGTGAAGGAAAATCACGACCGCCGCGATCCTCGCTCCGGGAGCCATAGTCATCCCGGCGGGGACGCGCCTCGCGCCCGTCGCCAGCACCGGCTGCGCGTGGCTCGCGGTACGGTTCGTCACGCGGATCGCGCGGCTGGCCACGATATTTGTCGTACGGCCGCCCATCGTGGCTTGGCCCGCCACCCCGTTCGGGGCGCGACTCCCCGCGCGACGTGACGGCGGAGGGCTTCGCAAGGGAAACAGGTTTTGCCGCTTCGGTTTGAGCCGGCTTTTTGGCACGCGACGGCGAGATTTTCTCGCGCAGCTTCGCAAATAATTTCTTCAGCATGAGCAGGTGTTGGAGTTCCCAGATTCTGTGAACCCTCCGGCATTGCAACTCCGGATATGCCCCGACCGCGCCGACCGACACCGTTCCATCTTCGGCGAGATTAAGTGCGACGCTTAGAACCTAACATGATGGTAGAATTTAAGTTTACGTTAATCACGAACGGGGAACTCCCGCTTCGCCATCAGGGGCGACACCCATCCCGTCGTTATCCGCTGCACGCTATCCGCCTGGGTGAAAAGCGTGTGGCTAGAACGCTCCGCTCGCAACGCGCGACGAACCACCGACGACCAATCACCGGCCCGCGAGCCTCGTTTCCTACCAGTCGTGTCCTTCGGCGCTCAGACCCGGTCTGACTTTTTTGGCGCGTGCCGCAGCACGCTCTCGATCCGCCAGACCCCGTCGCGTTCTTTCAAGAGTCCGTAGTCGTAATCCGCGCGCTCCTCCTTGGAAAAAACCTGCACGCGCACCGTCGCGCGCGCACCATCATCGCGCACGAGCCCACACTCCGCGCGCGTGTTCGCCCAAATCTCCGGATAATTATTTTCCACGATTTGGAGGAACTGACGCGCCGGACGCTGCGCCCGCAAGGGCGCCGCCGCAAACGCATAGGCCTTCTGCGTCTCGCCCGCACGAAACGCAGCGAGCTGCCCCTCAATCACCGCCACGACTTCCTTGCGTAACTCCGGTTTGCTCGCGCGCATGCCACCGTCGGCCCCGCGCACAAGAGCCAGCCCGAGTAACACGAGCGTCATTCGTATCAGCCATCGCTTCATCGCGTGACCCTGCCACGTCTCGGCACGAGTGCAACCCAGCTTCCCACCTCACGCGCGCGCCCGCGCATGCAGCCACCCACGCAGCGCGCGAAAATCCTCCGGCAAAAATACGCCGCAGTTTTCCTCCAATATTCCCACCCCACCGCGCCAATCCCGTTTCAATAATTCACTGTGGCCTGCAGGCGTGAGCGCTACCCAATGCGGGCAATCCACACAATGCGTCCCGCTCACCCGCTGCCGCACGCGTGCCAACTCCTGCCGCTTACACGACCCGTCCTTCGCCGCCTCGCGAAACGAATCCCGGCACACCGTGAATTCCGGATAAAAACACGTCTTCACGAGCTGCGTCACCGTCTTCGCCAGCAAATCATCGTTCGCTCCCGCGAGGACCCGGGCCACGAGCGGCGTGCACACCTCCTCGCTCATCCCGCCCGATAAACCGCACTCGCCTTCCCGCAACGCCCGCGGCAGCCCGCGCTCCCGCACGAGCGCCCACAGGCGCCCGCTCACCGCCTCAGCCTCCGCCACCGCCAGCTCCGCACGCCCATTCTGCACGAAAAAGCGCTGCAGCACCGCCGTCACCAACCGGGAAAATTCCGTCGCTACCGCGTCATCGTTCATCGCCCGCACGTCGCCTGATCCCCACGCCCAAGTCAACGCCACCGTCACCCCGACCCTCACTCCGTCGCCCGCCTCGTGAGAGGCGGGACAGCCACCCCACACCGATCCCCTCGCACGGAAGCCTTGGTAGCCGCGAGCGCCAGCGAGGTGTCCGCCATTAACCAGTACACACGACTCCTTGGTCATTCACCGCAGCCACCCTCCCGTCCGCCCTCTTACAAAAATTGTCATGGTCACACTTCGAGCGTAGTGCCCACTGTGCCGCTCTCAACTTTTTCCCTCCGCTCCTTCTCCACTACTGCTGTGAACACCGCTCCCTCCCGTACCGCCCTCATTTTTGCCTTCACTGCGATCTACCTCATCTGGGGGAGCACCTACCTCGGCATCCGCGTCGCCATCGAAACCATGCCGCCGTTCCTCATGGCTGCCGTGCGTTTCCTCATCGCCGGCACCCTCCTCTTTGTTTTTCTAAAACTCCGCGGTGCCGCTTGGCCCACGGCCCGCCAATGGCGCGCCAACGCCATCATCGGGACCTTCCTCCTTTTCGGCGGCAACGGTGCCGTCGTCTGGGCCGAGCAACACGTCCCTTCCGGCCTCACCGCTCTCCTCATCGGCGCCAGCCCACTCTTCATTGTGCTCACCGAGTGGGCGTGGCCCGGCGGCACGCGTCCCCGTACCGCGACCATCGCTGCCCTGCTCCTCGGTTTCGTCGGCGTCACTTGGCTCGCCGCCCCGTGGGAAACTCCCTCCCACGGCGGCCTCCACCTCGGCGGAGTCGCCGCAATTCTCCTCGGCTGCGTATCGTGGAGCCTCGGCTTGATCTATTCACGCCATGCCCAACACGGCGCCGATTCCTTCGTGGCCTCCGCTCTCCAAATGCTCGGCGGCGGCGGCGCGCTGCTCCTCGCAGCGATCTCCCACGGCGACTTCGCCGCGCTCCAGCTGTCCACAATCACGCCCCGCGCGTGGGCCGCCTTCTGCTACCTGATCGTCATGGGCTCGCTCGTCGGCTTCTCGACCTTCGTGTGGCTAATGAAACACAGCACGCCCGCCCGCGTATCCACGTATGCTTACGTGAATCCCGTCGTCGCCGTCTTCCTCGGTTGGCTGTTCCTCGACGAACCCATCGGTCCGCGCACCCTCGTCGCCTCAGCCATTACCATCACCGCCGTCGCGATCATCACCGTGCAGAAAAACAAATCCGCCGATAGCGCGCGCTAGTAGCGATACCATCCGAGAGCGGCAGAACGTCGGCGGTTTTTTCTCCGGTCTGGTCGGTTAGCTACTGCAGCGTCCCGTTCATGCGCTGCACGCTCGTGCGCGACTTCACCCCCCACCTCCCGCGGCGAGGAAAATACCGCAACCCCGTGGTCGTCTTTCAACCCGCACACGCCGCCCTCCGCAGAGAACTCGCCCCTGTCCGTCGCCGCCTTCGTCCGCGCCGCGCCACGCCGCAAAACCACCAACCGCACTGCCTTCGCGCGGCGCGCCCCCGGCCTCGCAACCTTTTCCCCCCGCTTCGTCCCAGAAGTATCGGCTCGGCGTGTGTCAGCGCTATCGATACGCCGCAGATGAAACGCCATCCCGGCGGTTCACCGCACAACCGGCCAAAAAAAGTCCTCCATGAAAAACGTCCTCTCCGCCTTCGCCCTCCGCGTGACCCTCCTGTTCGCCGCGTTTGCCGTTGTCTCCGTCGTCACTTCCTCAGCGCAATCCTCCGCCCGCCGCACCCGTCCCGTGATGCTGCCGCCCTTCATCGTGGCCGAAGACCGCTTCACGCCTCCCGAACTCCATTCCGACGACGCCCTCAGTCTGCCCGACGGCACCCTCGCGAACCACCTCAGCCGCAACGCCGACGGCTCCATCACCCTCCCCGACGGCTCCGTCATGTGGGCTCCCGTGCACAATGCCGACGGCACCGTCACTTTCTACGACGGTACGGCCGTGACCCCGCCCACTCGCAACGCCGACGGCACCGTCATCGATCGCGCCCGCCGCCCCGCGCACCGCGAAAAACGTCCCACCGGCGACCGGTAAGCTCGCCTCCTCCCGGCCCAACCTTTGTGCGGTCAGTGTTGGCTCAAAAAAACACGCAGCGTCTGTGAACTCTTTCGCAGACGCTGCGTCTCCCTCGTTCTCGTTCTCGTTCTCGTTCCCGTTCCCGTTCTCGTTCTCGTTCTCTCCGGCTCTCCCTCCGCCTCCATCCCGACCTCGACCTCACCGCCCCCACCGGCTTCACTCCCCGTGCGCCCGCTCCGTCTGCGTCTATGTCCTCTCCGCTGCCAGTGTCTACTTTTCCTCCCAGCCGCGTCCGGCGCCCGCTCGCGCTGTTCGCCGTGCAAGCCGCCGTCTGGACCGCGCTCACGTTCGCCTTTGCCGCGTTGCTGCACCTCGTCGGTCCCTTCGAGTGGGCCGACGCCCTCGGCATTTCCGCCGTAAATTGGATTCCGTGGGTCGCGTTTACGCCGATCATATTTTGGCTCTCCCATCGTTTCCCCCTCGAACGCGGTCGCCTCCTGCGCAGCATCCCCATCCATGTCGTCGCCGCACTCCTCGCAACCATCATTTCCCTGACGGTCACCGCCGCCGTCTTCGCGCCAACTCGTGCGACCGTCAACGCCAGTCCCGGCGGCCCGCGCCCTCCCCGACCGGTCATCCGGGATCCCTCCGGCGCTCTCTTACCTCCGCGCCGCCCCCCACTCGACGCCCGCGACCCGAGGCCCCTCACCAGCTCCGGAAATTTCGACCCCGCCTCCACGGACGCTCCCCTGCCCAATTTCCGTTTCGATCCCCGATTCCCTAAATCCCGCCCCGGCGGCCCCCCGCGCCCCGCAGGCTTCGGCTCCACCTACTTGGCGCCCTTAAATCCGCTCTCTCTCCGCGGAAATTTCGGCTTCGCGATGTATCTTATCCTGATGGCTGGTGCTCACGCGCTCGCCTACTATCGCCGCGCTCAAGACCGCGATCATCAGGCCCTCGCTCTGACCGCCAGCCTAAACCAAGCGCGCCTCGACGCACTGCGTCTCCAGCTCCAGCCCCACTTTCTTTTCAATACCCTCAACGCCATCTCCACCCTCGTCCACCGCGATCCCCACGCCGCCGACGAACTCATTGCCGATCTCGGCGGACTCCTCCGCGCCTCCCTGGAAAACAAAGACCACGAAGTCCCCCTCGCCCGCGAGATCGAGCTGCTTGATCGCTACCTCGCCATTGAGCAGACGCGGCTCGGCGGTCGCCTCCTCATCGTGCGCGACCTCGATCCCGCGGCCTCCGCCGCCCTCGTACCCACGTTTCTCTTACAACCGCTCGCCGAGAACGCCATCCGCCACGGCCTCGAGCCCCGCACCACGCCCGGCACGCTCACCATCCGCGCCTACCGCGAGGGTGACGACTTGCACCTCTCCGTCACCGACGACGGCATCGGCCTCGCCACGCCCGCTGCCCGCACCGCGCGCCAAGGCATCGGCCTCTCCAATTCCACCGAACGCCTCCGCGCCCTCCACCACGGCCGCGCCCGCCTCGCACTCATTTCTCCTCCTGAGGGCGGCGTTCGCGTCGAGATCGTGTTGCCCTTCCTCACCGAGCGCTCAGTCGCGACCTCCGTCGCCCCCGCATGAAACTCACCGTCCTCATCGTCGACGATGAGCCGCTCGCCCGCGAGCGCATCCGCACGCTCCTCGCCACCGAGCCTGACATCGAGATCATCGGCGAATGCGGCGACGGCCGCTCCGCCCTCACCACTCTGCGCGAGCGCCTCCCCGACATCCTTTTCATCGACGTCCAAATGCCCGAGCTGACCGGCCTCGCCGTCCTGCGTGAGCTGGAGAAAAAACCCGCCGCCGTGATCTTCGTCACCGCCTTCGACGAACACGCCGTCAACGCCTTCGAGGTCCACGCGCTCGACTACCTCCTCAAGCCCTTCAAGCCCGCCCGGCTCCGCGCGGCCCTGGAGCGCGCCCGCGAGCAACTCGCTAAAAAAAGCTCCACCGAAGACGCCACGGCTCGCCTCCTCGCGCTCCTTGAATCCCGCCAAACCCCCGACGCTGCGCCCGCGCCCGTCACTCGTTTTTCAGTGCGAGACCGCGACCGCACGCGCTTCGTGAAGGTGACGGACATCGATTGGATCGAAGCCTCCGGCAACTACGTCGTGATGCACGCCGGCAAAGAAACATTCGTCCTCCGCGAAACCCTCGCCGCCGTCGAAGCGCAGGTGTCGCCCAAAGAGTTCTTCCGCCTCAACCGCTCCGCCCTCGCCCGCCTCGATCGCATCCGGGAAGTAGAACCTACCTTCAATGATGAACACGTCGTTGTCCTCACGACCGGCGCCCGCATCCCGCTCACCCGCGGCGTCCGCGAGCTCCAGGAGCGCCTAAAATTCGCGTAGGTCGCGGCTCTCCCCGCGAGCCCGCCCCCGTTCTAGACCCTCGGTTGTAGGCCCTGCCGCCGGCCGGGTTTCCCCCGCTAGGCCGCCACCGCCATCCGCGCCCGCGCCGGCTGCCGCCACTTCCCACTCGTCGGCGCACCCACGCGCACCCCGACCGCGGCGCCGACGCTCACGCGCAAAAACGGCCGCACGCGGTTCAGTCGCACTTTCACCGCACCCACCGTCAGCCCCTCGCGGGCCGCCACGGTTTGGTAGCTGTTCCCCTCCACGATCATCGTCACCAAATTTCGGTCTTTCGGGCTCAGCTGCGTCAAAGCGATCGCCAGCGCCTCCATGATTTCCGCCACCGCATGCTCGCTGCTCGTGTCCGGCGCCCGCTCAAACTCGATATCGTCCGACACCAGGGTCGGCCGACAACGCCGCCGCCGCAGAAAATCCACCGCCGTGTTCCGCGACAGCCGAAACAACCACGACTCGAACACCGCCGGATCCCGCAAGATCGTCAACCGGCGCACCATTTTAATGAATACCATCTGGACGACATCCTCGACGCTACTCGGTTGCAGCAGAATCGGCCGCACAAACGCCGAGATGCGCACCGTGTAGCGCCGCACCAGCTCCGACTGCGCCGCCATCTCGTTGCGCTGGGCGCGCAGCACCAGATCGATCAACTCCGCCTTCTCCTGGGCCGCCAATGCCTCGGCATGGGCGGACATTTCGGCAACCGGGCGGAAAGAGGCGCGGGGGGGATTCACATTACAATAAAAGCTCCGAATGAGCCCGCCGGCCAACGCCCATGGGACGAATGCGCCTTTTGGCGGTGTGAACCGCCCGTTCCCGGGGGCGAGTTTCTCCGCGTTTTCGACCCCTACGGCCGCGTCACCCGCCCGACGATCACTTCCTTCGTCCGCTTCAAAACCGAATACAGCACCCCCGCCTCATGCGGGTCCCAACAAAACGCCTGCCCCTCGGAGGGAAACGGAATCGTCGCGATCCACTTCATCACCGATCCCGCCTGGGGAAATTCTATCACGTAGAGCTCCGTATTGTCGTGGCCCGTGAGGTAAAGAAATCCGCCCGGCCCAAACGCACCGCCCGATGCACTGAAGCCGCGTCCGCCAAAGCGCGCGATCAGGTCCGCGGGCAAGGCCCATCCCGCCGTCCGGCGCCACTCGTCGTCCAGCGCGATGATCTGCGTCCACGCGGCGTCACGATTCGGCTCCGCTGCGCGATTTCCATAATGCACAAAGCACGCAATCCACCGTCCCGCCGCCGGTCCATTCCCGCGGCCCGCCGTGAGCTCGGTCGAACGGTCCAGCCAGGTAAACGAACCGTCCATGCGTCCGAAACTGTGCGAACCCACGTGCTTGAGCGTCGCGGTGTCGAAGCACTCCAACGAACTCAACATCGGCACGCCCGGGTAGTTCGAGTGCACGCCATAGATCCGCCCTTCGCGCACAAAACCGGCGTTGAGGTGGATGATCTCGCCACCCGCGCCGCCTTCCCAGCCCGCGACGCGCTCGCCCGTCGTCCTCCGATATTTCCCGATCGTATGATTGTTGATCGCGTAGAAAAACTCGCGATCCACCGCCACCCCCTGCCCCGCCTCCGGCGCCTTGAACCGCCGCAACTCCTCGTAACGCCAGCCAGGCGTCATGAGCTGCCCGATCGGCGGCATCACGATGGGCTCGCCGGCCCGCATCGTCGCCCCCAGCAACAGAAAAAGCAGCGTTAATTTCATGCTTCATTGTCTTGGCGGATCTACGCGGAGCCGACGAGCCGCAACTCCCGC
Organism: Opitutia bacterium; assembly: GCA_947467625.1. GTDB lineage: Bacteria > Verrucomicrobiota > Verrucomicrobiia > Opitutales > Opitutaceae > GAS368. The sequence goes on from CANIJN010000019.1 coordinate 22,788, forward strand.
CAACCGTGTAACAATTCAGTTTCGGTATCTTGGACGAAAAAACCCTTTGCCGCGTCTCGGGCGGACCGCCACGTTCCCCCTCTCATGTCTTCCCCCACCCCCGCCCACGACAACGTCGTGCACAGCGAGCCCTTCCTCCGCTCGCTGATGCGTCGCCAACTCAGCCTCTCCATCGCCTGCGCCGCGACCTTCCTCCTCGCCTTGCTCGGAATGCCACTCCTGAACTATTTCGCGCCCGCATTCATGGCAACGCGCGTCGCCGGCTTCACGCTCAGCTGGCTGATTCTGGGCATTCTGTTTTTCCCCTTCGTCTGGATTATTTCCTACGTCTTTATTAAGCGCTCGCTGCGCCTAGAGGAAGATGAAGTCAACGAAGCGCGCCGCTAAGCCATGAACCTACCGCTCGCATTGCTCAACGGCGTCGATCCTTGGATCTTCGGCTGCTCATTTCTCACCGTCGCCGTGACCCTGTGGATGGGTTTTCGCTCCGCGAAAACCTCCAAGACCGCGAGCGACTTCTTCGTCGCCGGCCGCTCCGTCTCCGTCGGCTGGAACGCCTCCGCCATCTCCGGCGAATACCTCTCCGCCGCGTCCTTCATGGGCGTCGCCGGCATGGTCATGTCCTCCGGCTACGATGCGCTGTGGTATCCGGTGTGTTACGCCTGCGGCTACCTGTTTCTACTGCTCTTCATCGCAGGCCCCCTGCGTCGCTTCGGTGCCTACACCATTCCCGATTTCGCCGAGGGCCGGTTTGACTCGCCGCTCTTCCGTAAAATCGCCGTCTGCTTCGTCCTCTTCATCGGCTTCTTCTACACCATGCCGCAGATGAAGGGCGCGGGCGTCACCCTCGCCTACATCTTCCCAGGTCTCCCCTACTGGGTCGGCGTCGTGCTCGTCGGCGCAGTGATCACCTTCAACGTCGCGCTCGGCGGCATGAAGGGCATCACCCTCGTGCAGGCAGTCCAATATTGGATAAAAATGTTCGCGATTAGCGTGCCGGTTTTCGTGCTGATGGCCGTCGTTGGCTTCTACAACACCCAGATCGGCGCCAACCTCGCCCCCGGTGAAACCGCGGCACCCGTTTCCTCGGTCGAACGCAAACCCCTCGTCGAAAAAGCCCCGAAAGACACCGCGTGGATCGCCCCCTTCGGCCCGCTCACGACGAAGGCCGTCACCGCCGCCGCCAACGCGCTCCCCGCCGAACAGCGCCCCGCGTTTCTCGCCGAACACCAGAAGCCCTATTCCCTCCTCTACACCTACTCGCTCATCATCGCGCTCGTCTGCGGCACCGCCGGACTCCCGCACATTTTGGTCCGCTTCTACACGAATCCCGACGGCGTCGCCGCTAAGAAGACCACCATGTGGGTAATGATTCTCATCGGTGTGTTCTACGTTTTCCCTCCCGTCTTCGGCGTGATCGGCCGCAATCTCCTGCCCGAACTCTACAGCGGCGTCGGCGCGAAGGGTACGGACAAGATCGTCCTCGAACTCCCCACCCTCATCAGCGCGAAATACGGTGTCGTCGGCTCCATCCTCAGCGGCATCACCTGCGCTGGCGCATTTGCGGCCTTCATGAGTACGTTCAGCGGACTGCTCGTCTCGATGACGGGCGCGCTCGCCCACGATGTCTACGGACGTATGTTGCGCCCCAAGTCCCAACCGGCCGAGCGGATGTTGGCCTTCAAAGTTGCGGCTGTGCTCATCGGCGGCGTCGCGGTCGCGCTCGGGTGCTTCGTCGAGCCGCTCGAGATCAACTTTATGGTCGGCCAAGCCTTCGCGATCGCGGCTGCGAGTTATTTTCCGCTGCTCTTCATGAGCGTGTGGTGGCGTGGGATGACGATGAAGGGTGCCGCTACCGGCATGCTCACCGGCGGCCTGTGCGCGCTCGGCGCTGCCGCGCTCACCAATCTCGGCACGCTCGCCCTCGACAAGGGACCGATGGGCAAAATCTTCGCCGGCTTCGCCCCACTCAACGGCTTCTGGGCGCAACACCCGCTCCTCCGCATCCTCTGCGAACAGCCCGCGATCTGGACCGTACCGCTCGCCATTGGCCTGATGATCGTCGTCTCCAAAGCGACCTCCGCCCAAGTCCCCGCCGACATTCGCATGAAAATGCTCGTTCTCCACGCCCCCGAGAAACTCGGCCTGAAGCAGGAATACATCCAAGAGCACCAAGCCGGCGCCGGCCACTGAGGCAGTCTACAGTCGGGTGAGTTCTTCGCCCCACCCTCAGAGTTATGCCGCGCTCGATCCGAGTAGCTCTGACGGTCGGTCTGCCGGCGGAGGGCATTCGCCGTAGCGATGGGGCCCCTGTCGGGGAGCACCCCGCGGTGCCGGACGCCTGGCATCGCGCCCGGCTATTCCGTCGAGGTCTTTAATCACATCGGTGAGACGTTCGCTGGACTCACGTTGCCGAGGTCGCAGAGGGAGTCGTTGCGCCGGGAAGAGGTTTTGAGCGCATGGAGTCTGGTATCACCCGCGGCCTCGTTTCGCCGCCCGGCTAGGACGCTCCAAGGTTATGGTTCAAATCCGATTTTACGGATCATCGTTTTTCCCGCCGATTTCTCCGGACCCAAACACCACTCGCCCCTCCGTAATTTCCTTTGCCAGCTCCGCGAGAAATGTCGCCCGTGTCACCTCCCGCGCGCCGAGCCGCTCCATGTGCGGCGTGAGCTGCTGGATATCCATCCACGTCTGCCCGCGCTCGGTCAGGTGGCGGGCCAGAAAACAAATCGCGAGCTTCGACGCGTTATCCACGTGGTGAAACATACTTTCGCCACCGAAAAATCCGCCCGCATCGACGCCGTAGAGCCCGCCGACAAGTTCGCCATCACGCCATACCTCAACACTGTGCGCCCAGCCAGCCCTGTGCAGAGCCGTGTAGGCCCCCACGACCTCCGGGCTGATCCACGTGCCGTCCTGCCCCGGCCGCGGTGCCGCCGCGCATGCCGCGATCACTGCGGGAAATGCCCGATCAATCGAGTAACTCCAACCGGGCTTCCGTGCTGTTTTCTCCAACGTTCGCCCGGTAGTAATCTCGCTAAATTTCAGCACAGCCCGCCGTCGCGGACAGCACCACGGCACAGGATCGCCCGGTCGGCCCGGCCACGGAAAAATCCCCCGCCGATACGCCGCGCGTAAATTTTCCACGGTCAGCGCTGCTGCGGACGTTTCAAAAATCACCTCCGACCCGCGATTCAACTGCACCGCATCCGGAAAACTCAGCGTCGGCTGCATGATCACCAGCGCGCCTCGTCGACCCGCCTCACTCGCGTTTCAATCCACGCGTCATCAACGCAGACAACGCGGCGGCGGGCTGCTTGCCCTCAAACAAAATGGCGTGCACCTCGCGCAAGATCGGCGCGTCGATACCCTTCCCCGCACACAATCCTGCAAACGATTCCGCCGACTTGTGTCCTTCGACGACGGTTTTCCGATGCGCGAGCAGCGACGCGACACTCGCACCTTCGCCGAGACGCAGACCGAACTCGCGATTACGACTCCACTCCCCGTGGCACGTCGCCACGAGATCGCCGAAACCACTCAAGCCGTAAAAGGTTTCGGCCCGCGCGCCAAGCGCCTCGCCGACTCGCACCATCTCGGCGAGCGCACGCGTGAGCAGCGCGGCCCGCGTGTTGTCCCCCAGTTTCAATCCGTCGCAGCACCCCGCCGCGATCGCGTAGATATTCTTCAGGCACCCGCCAAATTCAACACCGGACAAATCGCTACTGGTGTAAACTCGCAGCGTCGGCCCGCTGATCGCCGCTTGCACCTCGGCTAAGCACGCCGTCGGCCCCGTCGACGCCAGCACCATCGCCGCCGGCAATCCCCGCGCCACTTCGCCCGCGTTGGTCGGCCCGGTGAGCGCCCCCGCCACTCGTCCGAGCAACACCTCGGCGATCACTTGCGAGGGCCGCAGGTGCGTCTCAAGCTCGAGCCCCTTCGCCAGACTCACGGTCATCATTATCCGCGCATCGGCCGCCAGCGCCGTCCGAACCCGCCCACACGTTTCCCGCAACGCCTGGGTGGGACACGCGAGCAACACCACGTCTGCGCTCGCGAGCGCGGCCCGAAGATCTGCCGTGACCAGCACAGAGACCGGTAAAACAATACGGGGAAGATAGTCCGTGTTTTCACGGGCCGCCGCCATCGCCGCCGCCTGCTCCAGCCGCCGCGGCACGAGTACGGTCGCGTGACCGGCGCGCGCGAGGTGCAGCGCGAAGGCCGTGCCCCAAGCCCCGGATCCGACGACGACGAATTTCATCTCCTCTGTTTGCCCACGGAATACGCGGAATACACGGAAAAAGAAACCGACCACCCGAAGGGACGCTCTGTCTCTGTCGCAGTCCCGCCTCTCACGAGGCGGGCTACCCGACGAGCACGTTCGCCCTTGTAGCCCGCTTCGTGAGAAGCGGGACGACCGCAGCAAGCGACCGATAACTCCGAGTCGCTCCCGGCCGAAGCTTCCGTGCGATCCGCGTCCATCCGCGGCGAACGAACTTACTTTAGAAACGCTGGGATTTTTTCGCCTGCGATCATCTGCTCGAAGGTCTCCCGCGCATTAATCAACTCAAACGAGCTGCCCTTGACGAACACCTCGGCCGCCATGCCGCGCGTATTGTAGCGGTTCGCCATCGAATAGCCATAGGCGCCAGCGCTCATGAACGCCAAGAGTTCGCCTTCGCCGACCTCTTGGATCTGGCGGTCCTTCGCAAAGCAGTCACCGCTCTCGCAAATCGGTCCGACGATGTCGGCGAGGAGAGCACGGCGCGAAGAGTCGCGCTGCAGGGGGACAATCTCGTGAAAACTGTCATACATCGCCGGACGAACCAGATCGTTCATCGCCGCATCGACGATCAGAAAATTCTTGCCGGCACCCCGCTTGAGATGTTCGACGCGCGAAAGGAGCACGCCGGCATTGCCGACCATAAAACGCCCGTGTTCGAGGAGAATCTTGAGGCCCAGCGGTTGCAGCAAAGGCACGAGCGCCGCGCCATAGCTCTCGGGAGTGAGCGGGCGCTGCTCGGCGGGTTGAGCATCCCACCACGCTTTCTCACCGCTCGCGAGCGCGTCCTTGTAAACGATACCCATCCCGCCACCGATCGAGAAGTAGGTGATGCCATACTTCACCTTCAATTCGGCCACAAAGGACGAAACTTTTTCTACGGCTTCGACAAACGGACCCACCGAAGTGAGCTGCGAGCCAATGTGCATCTGCACGCCCTTGATCGCGATGTGCGGATACTTCGAAGCCGCCTCATACGCCGCCGCCGCGTGCTTCAGAGGAATACCAAACTTGTTACCGCTCTTACCCGTCGTGATTTTCGCATGCGTGTGGGCGTCAACGTCGGGATTGATGCGGATCGCAATCGGGGCCTTCACGCCGAGCGTGCCGGCGACGTGATTAATGCGGGCCAACTCGGGCTCGCTCTCGACATGGAAGGCGAAAATGCCGTTTTCCAGCGCCAGCCTGATCTCCCCTTCCGTCTTGCCGACGCCCGCAAAGACACTCGTGTTCACATTCGACCCAGCTGCGAGCACCCGGCGGATTTCGCCACCGCTCACCAGGTCGAAGCCCGCGCCGAGATTCGCAAAGTGGCGCAGCACGGCGATGTTTGAGTTAGCCTTCATCGCGAAGCATAGCTGCACATCGAGTCCGGCGAGCCCGCGGGCAAGGCGCGTGTAATTTTCCGCCATCGTCGCCGCGCTGTAGACGTAGGTGGGCGTGCCGTAAAGTTTGGCGACGGCGGCGAGATCGACGGACTCACAGTGCAGATTATGGCCGGAGTATTGGAAGTGGTGCATGGTCGTGGATGGGTTTGAGAAAAAAGGCGTGAAAAATAGAAACGTAGCGAGTTTCCCCTTGATAAAACGACACCAAATTTTCGAGATGCCAACGTGCTTCGCGCGCTGCTCAATTTCTTTCGTCGTCCGCCCCCCCGGATTCACTTGCGCAATGATCGGCCCGGCCGTTTTCGGGATCCTCGGTTCGCCAGCTTTATCGGTCAGAACAACCGGACCAAGCTCGACACAGACCTGAACGACACCGTCCTCCGCGGGCGCAAGTTGATGAAAAACCTCTTCCGCCTGGCCCTCTTCGGTGGCAGCGCTTGGGTCGTCGTCGAAAGCGCCAAAGCACTGGCCGTGTTTTGAGAAAAAAGCCGCTCCCGCGCGAGGCACCGCACGTTAAGAAAAAGGCAGGACCTCCTAGCCTCTGGAATAGAAACGGTCAGCGAGAGCTGACCCGTAGCTAGGACGTCGAAGCTCGTTTTACAGATGAAAACGTGGAACCCACGATGGATTTAGCGCTGGCACTCGGCACCACGCCGGATGTTTCAGTCGCAGGACTGCGCGACGGCCCGACACTCCACGGCGTCGTTATGTCCTAAGCGCCACCCGCGGAGCTTGCAGCTTCGGGGTTGAATGCACTCCGCAAGGTCGCGCCGAGATAATCGCGATTCATGCGCGCGATGAAGTCGTGACTGATCGTCTTCGGGCACGCCGCACTGCACTCATATTGATTCGTGCAGTTGCCAAAGCCTTCCTCGTCCATCGTGTGCACCATCGCGAGCACCCGACGATCCCGCTCGGCTTGCCCTTGTGGCAACAATCCGAGGTGACCCACTTTTGCGGATACAAAGAGCATCGCACTCGCGTTCTTGCACGCCGCGACGCACGCGCCGCAACCGATGCACTGCGCGGCGTCCATCGCCAAATCGGAATCGCCCTTCGGCACCGGTGCCGCATTCGCTTCGGGCGCCGAGCCGGCACGCGCGGTGATGAAGCCACCCGCCTGCATGATTTTGTCGAACGACGTGCGGTCGACCACGAGGTCTTTGATCAACGGAAACGCGGCCGCGCGGAAGGGCTCGACGACGATGATGTCACCATCGCGGAAACTGCGCATGTAGGTCTGGCAGGTGGCGATGCCTTTGCCGGGACCGTGGGGCTTGCCGTTGATCGTGAGCGAGCAGGTACCGCAGATGCCTTCACGACAATCGTGCGCAAACGCGATCGGCGCTTCGCCCGTCAAGGTCAGCTCGTCGTTCACAACGTCGAGCATCTCCAGGAAGGACATATTCGAATTCAGATCTTTCGCTGGGTAGTCCTTGAATTGACCGAGAGCCTTGGGACCAGCTTGGCGCCAAACACGGAGAGTGACGCTGATCGTGGAGGAAGTAGTTGCTGCGACCATGGAGAGTAAGGGTTGGCGGCTTATTTGTAGTTACGGACACTCATCTTCACGAACTCGTAGTTGAGCGGCTCAACGTTGCGGATCGCCGTTTTGCCGACGCCTTGGAATTCCCACGCGGCGACGTGACCGAATTTTTCGTCGTCACGTTTGCACTCGCCGTCGGGGAATTGGTGCTCTTCACGGAAGTGGCCGCCGCAGCTCTCTTCGCGGGTCAGCGCATCGCGGCACATCAATTCGCCCAGTTCGATAAAGTCGGCGACGCGGCCCGCCTGTTCCAGCGACTGGTTGAGCGTATCGCCGGAGCCGGGGACATTGACAGTCGCATGAAACTCTTCGCGGAGCGCGGGGATTTTCTGCAACGCATCCTCCAAGCCTTCCTTCGTGCGCGCCATGCCGCAATGATCCCACATGATTTTACCGAGGCGTTTGTGAAAATGGCTGACGGGCTGTTTGCCCTTCGTGGCGAGGAAGCGTTTCGACATCGCGTTCACACTCTCTTCGGCGGCCTTGAATTCCGCGGAGTCGGCGCTCGGACGTGAGCCGGGCTTCTGCCCAGCGAGGTAATCGCCCACCGTGTAGGGGATGACGAAATAGCCATCGGCGAGGCCCTGCATGAGCGCGCTCGCACCGAGGCGATTGGCGCCGTGATCGGAGAAGTTCGCCTCGCCGAGCACGAACAGTCCGGGGACATTCGACATGAGGTTATAATCCACCCACAGGCCGCCCATCGTGTAATGCACCGCCGGATAGATGCGCATCGGCTGCTTGTAAGCGCTCTCGGCGGTAATCTCGTGATAGATGTCGAAAAGATTACCGTAACGCTCACGCACGCCATTTTCCCCGAGCCGCTTGATCGCGTCGGCAAAATCGAGGTAAACCCCCAGCCCGGTCTCGCCGACACCGCGGCCCTCGTCGCACACGCGTTTCGCGGCGCGCGAGGCGATGTCACGCGGAGCGAGATTGCCAAAGCTGGGGTAGAGGCGCTCGAGATAGTAGTCACGATCGTCCTCGGAAATCTCAGCGGGCGCGCGGTTATCGCCCTTGCGCTTCGGTGCCCAGATCCGACCGTCGTTGCGGAGCGACTCGGACATGAGCGTGAGCTTCGACTGGTAATCGCCGCTCACTGGAATACACGTCGGGTGGATTTGCGTGTAGCAAGGATTCGCCATGCAGGCGCCGCGCTTGTAAGCGCGCCAGATCGCCGTGGCGTTTGACTGGCGCGCGTAGGTCGAGAGATTGAAAACGTTGCCGTAACCGCCGGTCGCGAGAATGACGGCGTCGGCGGTGTGGCGCGTGACGACGCCGGTGATGAGATTGCGGATGATGACGCCCTTCGCGTGGCCGTTGACCACTACGAGATCGAGCATTTCGGAATTTGTATGGAGCTCGACGAGTCCTTGGCCGACGGTGCGGGAGAGCGCAGAGTAAGCGCCGAGCAGCAGTTGCTGGCCCGTCTGACCGCGGGCGTAAAACGTGCGGGATACCTGCGCGCCACCGAAGGAGCGGTTTGCGAGGAGGCCGCCGTATTCGCGCGCGAAGGGCACGCCCTGCGCGACGCACTGGTCAATGATGTTGGCGGATACCTCGGCGAGACGATGAACGTTGGCCTCGCGGGCGCGGTAGTCGCCACCCTTAATGGTGTCGTAGAAAAGACGGTGAACGCTGTCGCCGTCGTTCTGATAATTCTTGGCGGCATTGATACCGCCCTGCGCGGCAATGGAGTGGGCACGGCGCGGGCTGTCGTGAAAAACGAAGCTCTTCACCTTATAGCCCATGTCCGCGAGCGACGATGCGGCCGAGGAGCCGGCGAGGCCCGCACCGACCACGATCACCTCGTATTTCCGCTTGTTGGCGGGATTGACGAGCTTGCTGTCCGCCTTGTGCTTGCGCCACTTGTCGGCGAGCGGACCAGAGGGAATTTTTGAATCGAGCGTGGCCATGGCAGAAGAGGGATTAGCGTTGGACCGCGGGAGCGACCTTGACGGAGTGCGGCTGGAGTTTGCCGGCGAGCACGGCGCCGGGGATGGCGAGGTTGCCGAGGAAGTAGACCCAGCAGAGCGCGAGCGCCACCTTGTGCAGGAGCGCGGACCATTTGGCGTTCCGCAGGCCGAGCGTCTGGAAGAGGCTGTCGAAGCCGTGCAGGAGGTGGATGCTCAGCAAACCGACGGCGATGATGTAGAACAGGGCGACGGCTTTGTTCTGAAATCCTAGGACCACCATGTTGTAGACATTGGCGACATCTGCGCCGGCCTTCACGACCGTGAATCCCGCTACGCGGTAATCGTTGGCCATCGCGTAGTGATTCAACGGCGGCGTCTCTTTGAAGGTCTCGGTCTGCACGACACCCCAAGTGAAGTGGGCCAAATGATAGATCACAAACGCGAGGACGACAACGCCCGTCCAGCGCATCGCGCGGGAGGCGAACGTCGCCCGGATCGTGTGCTTGAAGCCATACTCGGTGCCGCGGGCCTGCTTGTTTTCAAGCGTCAGCACGGTTGCCGTCCAAATGTGCAGCACCACGGCGACAATGAGACCGATGCGCGCGACCCACAGGAGCGGACCGAGCTGATGGAGAAACTGAGCGTAGCCGTTGAGGTGATCAGGGTCCTGGAAAATCTGGAGGTTACCCACCAGATGACCGACCACGAAGCCGATCAGAATCACCCCAGTGAGGGCCATGATTATTTTCCGGCCGATAGAGGAGCCGAAGAGGGAGCCAACGAGGTTCATCGCAAAGAATTGCAGGGGGAGTGGAAACGCAAGAATCCGAAAAGCTGATGACCAATCCGCTCGAAGTAAAGGAGCCCGTGTTCCCAGGCACGCAAAATTAGCGAGCCTAAACCTTTTAAGAAGGCATCCCACGATCAACCGACCCGCCCCGTCCCGTTACCGCGCCAAGGGCTTCAACAAAGAAAACTTACCACTCGCCGCCGGTGCGATAAACTTGCGACGGAAGGCGTTTACGCGGGCCCCGCCGCCGAGCAGCTGCGCAAGTGCAGTTTCGACTTCACGGTGCGCGGCCGTCTCATCGGCCACATAGTGAAAGTCCCAGCGCGTCTCTCCGGTCTGCACGAGCGAGTAGTGCCAGCACGCGAAGTCCAGTGGCAGCGCCGCGTCGACCTCAGTCGGCGAGACCAACGATCCGTCGCCGCGGAAAAACAGGTTACCCTCACGGCCCAACAGGCGAAATCCGCCGGCGAATTTCTGCACAATGTCGCCGGTGTGATAACGCAACAGCGGCATGGCCTCGCGGTCACGCGTGGTGACGTAGATCTGAAACACGTCCGGCAGACTGGCACGCCACGGCACGAGTTCGATAAAGGCGTTCGTGTCGACGGCCTGCGAGTTTTCCTTGAAGGCCTCGCCGACAAACAAGTAACCCGCCTCCGTCGAACCGTAGAGATCGACCTGCGCCGCCGGAAAAGTCTCCGCTATGCGCCGGCCGTGCTGGGTGCTCGCCTTCCCATAGGTCAGAATCACCGCACGCACGCTTGGCACGGTGACACCACGCTTCTTGGCCGCGCGCGCCAGGAGCGAAAGATACACCGGCTCGCCTTCGATGACTTCAGGTTTCGTCGCCTGCAACTCGCGCACAATCCGGTCCCACTCTCCCTCCGGAAAGGCAAACGGATCACTCGAAAGATTGAGGTAAACCACCCCGTCAAAATACCGGTGCGGAAACGGATGATCCTCGAAAGGGCAGAGATTGCTCGAGCAGCCCACCGGAGCGAGGACGCACTTGCGATACGGCCGACCGGCAAATTCGCTCAGGATCGGCGACGCGCGATAGGCCCGCTCGGTCTGCGCATTCCACCAGCCCGCTTCCATAATAACCGTCATCGGCGATTGCGTGGTGCCGCCGGTGCTTTCGTATTCAAATTTCTTCTCCGTCAACCCGCGTTCGATCTGTTCGTAGTCAGCGAAAAACGCTTGGTGTCCGCGCTCCACGATTTCTTTTTTCGACAGAGCCGGAATCTCACGAAAACACGACCATTTCAAGCGCTCGGAGTGCAGAGGGAAACGCTGCACGTAAACGGGACTGCGTTCGTAAATTTTCCGCACTTCCCGCTCCAGCCGCTCAGGCAAATAACCCGCCGGTGCGGAGCCCAGCGTGTCGGGAGCGTTGGCGAAAAGGGGAGCAGACATCAGGTTGATCGAAAGAGGAGCTGAAGTAATCGGGCGATATCCGCAAGTCAAACGGCCGCCTCGGAAGCGTGCTTTCGTGCGCGCCAATGCGGTTCCAATAAAAAAAGCGCGTTGAGCACGAGTGCGTGGGTGAGACCGCCAACCCGCGCGTGCGCGAACACCGCGTCCACGGGCATCGTCACGACTGCGATTTCTTCGTCGGCATCCCAGGCCAGCGAGGCGGATTGCACCGCATCCTCGACCAGCACAAAGTGGCAGCGGTTCGACTGAATCGCCGGATTCGGATGCACGCTCCCAAGCAGACGCGCCCGCTCACCCGTGAAGCCCGTTTCTTCGCGCAATTCGCGCAATCCGGCCTCGATCGGATCCTCGCCCACCTCCATCATACCGCCCGGAATCTCCAAGGAAAATCCATCGATCCCGAAGCGGAACTGCCGCACCAACACGAGCCGACCGTCGGGCGTAATGGCGAGGACATTACACCAATCCGACGGCGCCACGACGACAAAGTCCTTCTCGGTTCCACGCACCGGATGCCGGTAACGCACACTGAGTAAATCGAGCACGCGCGTCTGCGCCACCGTCGTTGAACCGAGTTTTTCCCAGCGCGACGGGCTAGTGGAAGCGGCAGCAATAGACATGGGGTGAAAGCCGAGAAATAAAAATGCCTCCCAGCCGCGGGGCGAGGAGGCATCAGGACATCGCGCGGCCGGCGCGAAAATTATTTCTTGGGAAGCTTAACCTTCTGGCCAACCTTCAATTTGGTCCAATCAACGCCAGGGTTGACGGCCTGAAGATCGGCGAGCGAGACCCCACTCGCTTTCGCGATTTTGGCGCCACCATCACCAGCCTTGACGACGTATTCTCCGGGACCCGCAACCGCAGGACCACTCTTGCCACCTTTTTTGTCGGCAGCCACGGGGGCGGGCTTCTTGGCCGCTTCCTCGAGTTTGGTGATCGAGCCGCGGAGATTTCCGAGCTCACCACCGACCTGATTGAAAGCGTCCTGCGTCGAACGGGTAAGCCCCGCGACTTCCTTGGCGGTTTTTTCGGAAACTGCCGCAGCGGTTTCAGCCTGACCTTTGACGGTATCCACCAAATCCACTTTTGCTTGGTGTTCAGCGAGGGTCTTGTTGACCTTCGAAATTTGGATCAAGGCGATGCCGCCGAGCAGCAAGCCGATAACGCCGACGACGATGCCGCCTACCGGAAGCATGCTGTTATTTTCGCGAGAAATGGTGTCCATGGTTGAAATGTGAAAACGCAGAAGAAGGATTATCGCAGAACGAGGCAAGCAGAGATTATTTACCCTCTCCCCCGGAAACGAATCCGTAAGATCCGCCCGTTTTGAGCCCGCGCTTTAACCAGCCCCCCTGGACGGAAACCAGCCCCACCCCGCTAGAAGATTTATTGCCAACGCGTCCCGTGTCCGACCCCTTTGGAAAATTTAGAACAATAAGCCAAAGTCGCCATTGACACGCCACCCCTTCCCCCGTCCTCTCTGGTCTTCTCGGGGTGTAGCTTAGTCTGGTAGAGCGCCTGGTTTGGGACCAGGAGGTCGTAGGTTCGAATCCTATCGCCCCGACCATTTTCTGAAAGTATCCGAACTTAGTTCGGATCGTTTAACGACCGGGATGATATCCCGGGGGTTAAACGTGTTACGGAACCCGCGCGTTAAACGCTTCGGGAGTTTAGTTCGGATTTTCCCATTAGAAATCCACGCCGTTGGCGGATTTTTCAGCGTTTCTCCCGGGAAGTGTTTAACGCTCCGGGATTGAAAGCCGCGGGAAATTCTCCAGTCTCTGCGCCGTAAACCATATCTCGGGCAGAGGCCAATTGGATCGCCCATCAACCCTCAACGGAGGTTTCGATGCAGCCGATCCAACAGTCACCCAAGCATGCCGCGCCCAGTGTTGTCCCCGTCGCGATCTACACGCGCGTTTCCACTCTGCACCAAGTCGGCGGACGTTTTGACTCCTGCGAGAGTCAGGCGGCGATCTGCCGCGACTACATCAGAAAACGCGCCCACGAGGGCTGGACGGAATTTTCCTGCCACACCGACGCGGCCTACTCTGGCGGTTCGATGAACCGGCCCGGCCTGCAGGCCCTCATGCGCCAGATCGAGGCCGGCGAGGTGAAGGTGGTCTTGATTTTCAAATTCGAGCGGATGCTGCGCAACACGGACGAATGGGCGCCGTTTCGCTCGTTCCTCGCCCGGCACGGATGCCGCCTCGTCAGCACGACCGAGGACCTTTCGGAGGAGACCCCGTCGGGTCGGCTGAAAAACAACATGCTCGTGAGCGTAGCGGAATACGAGCGGCTCAACACCGCGGAAAAAGTCAGGGCGAAACTCGCGGAGTTGGCCAAGCGCGGAATCTGGAACTGCGGTCTCGTGCCTTTCGGCTACGACTACGACGCCGCGGCGAAGTTGCTTTCACCGAACTCGCAGGAAGCAGCCATCGTGAAGCGTATCTATGCAGAAGCGGCCCGA
>CANIJN010000020.1 GCA_947467625.1 Opitutia bacterium
CTCCGTCTCGGGCTGCTCCCCACCCCGCCTTGCGGCGACGCAGTTGCCTTCGACTGCTCCGCAGTCTCTGTCTCCACGGAGGTAATGACTTTCACATTCTGAGTTCATGGTTTCATGGACGCACTGGCACGGGCTTTCCAGCCCGTGGGCTTGTCCCGCCGCACAAAAAAAGAGCCGCGCATCCCTGCGCCGCCCAGCGGAGAAACCGCTTGCTTTTCCGCTACGTGCCGAGCGCGTACAAATCCGCGCACCGCGCAATTCTGCTGACAGAGCTGGGGTTGCTCGCGTCATCATTGGATTGAGCGGAGAAGCTGCCGCTAGAAACGACAAAGCAAGGTAAAAGTGAAACTTCGGGATATTATCACCACCAAGTCGTGGTTTCGCTGATACGGTCTCACGGGCCAGCTCTCGCTGGGCCGTCCTCTCCGAAAAATCTTCCTACCAATAAAATCTTCCTGCCCCAAATCCGCACCCCTCAACGCGCATACTCCACAAACCACTTGTCCGAATACAACGCGTGCTCCGCGACGGGCTTGAAACCGATCGCCGCGAACCACGCCTCCGCCTGCGCCTTCGTCACCTGCAAGGTCGGGTCATTCTTGTGTGGCCCGAGCTCGGGATGAAAATCGATCACCACGATGCGCCCCGCTTTTTTCAGATACGGCACCAAGTTCTTCAAATACTCCGTGCGGTTCTCGATGTGGTGCAACACGTCGAAGATCAGCGCGAGATCCACGTCCTTCGCCGGCAGATTCGCATCCGTAAATTTCCCCAGCACGCCCGCCACATTCGTCAGCTTCGCCTCCCCCGCCTTCTTCGTGATGTGATCGACTAACCCCTGCTCAATATCGACCGCATATACTTTTCCTGCGGATACGACCTTCGCCAACGGCACCGTAAACACGCCCGACCCCGCTCCGATGTCGGCGACCACGCTGTGCGGCTGCAGCTTCAACGCCGCCACCACGTCGTCGATTTTCAACTTCGCCACGCGGTTCGCCCCATCGAGCGTCTGCAACCACTCTTCCGTCGATCGCGCCGCCAGCTGCGCCGACACCTCCGGGCTGAATCCCGCCACCGCCGCCGCCACCGCCACCCACACACTGCACACCACTGGATTTGAAAAGCGCATAAAAATACTCCTTTCAGTTCAGCACGTGGCATCCCCTTGCCAAGCGCAAGCCTCCCCGTCTGCAACGGACGGGGGCTTTCCCAAACTCCCGCCCCCCCGCGCCTCGCCAATCACGCGGAGCCGGTCCAGGCCACCCCGCCCTCACGCCAAAATGAGCGCAAAGGAGCGCTGAAACCTCCGGCACCATCCTTGCACCCTTTTCGTATTGCCCCGGCCCCGTCGTCCGCGGCCCACCCCTTGCCATGCTCCGCTCTCCACTCTCCGATCTCACTATCTCACTCTCACTCGGTCCACTCTCCACTCTCCGATCTCACTTTCACCTTCACTCTCACTCGCACTCTCTCTCGCTCCACTCTCCCACCCTCCGCATGATCCGCGCCCTTATCTTCGACTTCGACGGTCTCATCCTCGACACCGAGACGCCCCTCATCGACGCCTACGGCCTCGTCCACGCCAACCATGGCGTCCCCTTCGATCGCGATCTCTTCCTGCGTAGCACCGGCCACGCCGACTACGCCTTTGATCCGTGGCACGGCTTCAGCCCCCACGCCAATCGCGCCGACCTCGAACTCGAACGCCGCGCCATCAAAGATCCGCTCATGCTCCAGCAGCCGATTCTCCCGGGCATCCTCGCGCTCTTGGACGCCGCCCGCGCGCTCTCGCTCCCGATCGGTCTCGCGTCCAACTCGCCGCACTCGTGGTGCGACGCCCACCTCACCCGCCTCGGCCTCTTTGACCGCTTCACTTTTCTCGCCTGCCGCGAAGACGTCCCGTCGCCCAAGCCCGAACCCGATCTCTACAAACTCGTCTTAAACCGCTTCGGCCTCCGCGGACCCGAAGCCATCGCCTTCGAAGATTCCCGCACCGGCAGCCTCGCCGCCACCCGCGCCCACGTTCACACCGTAGCGTGCCCCGGCCCCTCCACCGTCCACCACGATTTTTCGCACGTGGATCTCCGCGTCGCCTCTCTCGCCGACGTGACGCTCGCCCAGCTGATCACGCGCTTTGGTTCGTAGCCCCGAGCGCCACTTTCTCTCAAGAAACAGCTCCTTGTTCGCAGTCCCGCCTTGAGGCGGAATCCGTCAAACCTTCCGCCTAAAGGCGGGACTACGAACTCGAGAAATCGGTGTTTGCTCCCGTCACGGGCAAAAGTCGCTTTTGTCGTTGGGGCTGAATGTTGCCTCAGCTTCCGCGTGCGGATAAAGCGGATAGAAAATCGGTTTTTTCTCACCGAGTGGTCCGCGCCGTTTCGACTCTTAGGGCCCGGTGCAAACGACCACGGCTTAAGTCCGGCCCAGTCACCGGTAGGTCTAGCCTAAAAGAAATCGGGGAATCTGGCCTCCGTGCCCGACATCTCCACGTTGCACGGAAGCCCCACCCCCACGTCGCCCAACGCACCTTCACCATGCTCACCTACATCTATGAAACCCTGCCGCGCGCCGGAAAGGCGGCCAAGCGTTACGAACTCCGCCAATCAATCAAAGACGCCCCGCTCACGAAACATCCCGCGACCGGTGAGCCGATCCGCCGCTGCATTGTTCTCAGCACCGACCCTTTTGTGCGTGCAGCCACCATCGAGCGCCCCGCCCCTCGGTCCACGGCCAAACCCCGCCGGCAAGAGCACCACGATCACCACGACCACCACGATCACCATCACCACTGATGGACGGGATGCGGCGGCGAACGTAATCGCCGGTCTCCCCCCGCACCCCCACGGATGTTTGCGCGTACTTCGTGGGTACACGCTACCGTCCGATGGCAGTGACGCACATTCCCCATTCCCATTGAATCCGACCGACGTTGTGCGAGAACTTCGCACACCATCCCCTTATCCCCATGTTCCCAAAAAATAAACCGCGCGCTTTCGGCGCCGTCTTGCTCGCTCTCTCCGCCGTCGCCGCTCCCCTGTTCGGCGCCGATGCGCCGACCGCACCCGCTGCCGCTGCAGCCGCGCCCGCTGCCGCTGCCGCGAATACCCAGAAAGGCAATCGCGGCGCGCCCGCATCTCCCGACGAGCTCGCCGAGATGGCCAAGCTCAGGGAGCTCCCCGTGCTCACGCCGCAGGCCGGCAACGGAGACTATCTCATCAAGCCCCCGTTTGTCGCAGCCCCGGAGCAAACACCGCGCGCCAATGTGCCGAAGGGAAAGATCCAGCGCTTCACCCTCAATGCCGCCGACAGTAAATTTTATCCCGGCACCGGCATGCGCGACGCGAAACCCACCCGCGAGATCACCGTTTATATTCCCAGCCAGTATGTGGCCGGCACACCCGCACCCTTCATCGTCACGCACGACGCCTACGGCGCGCGCAACGACCAGCTCCCCACCATTCTCGACAACATGATCGCCGACCGCCGGCTGCCCGCGATGATCGCGATTATGGTGCCTTCGGGCGGCGGCGACGGGCGCGGCAGCGAGCGCGGCTTAGAATACGACACCGTCTCTGGGAAGTATGCTGAGTTTATCCAGGCGGAAGTGTTGCCCGTAGTGGAAATAAATTACGGCGTGACGCTCACCCAAGACCCCGCCGGTCGCGCCACGATGGGCGGCAGCTCGGGCGCGGCCGTGGCGTTCACGATGGCGTGGTTTCATCCCGAGTGGTATCGCCGCGTGCTGAGCTATTCCGGCACCTACACAAACAACCAGTCACCCGAAAATCCCGCGTCACCTCACGGCGCTTGGGAATACCACGAGAACTGGATTCCGAAAACCGCGCCGAAGCCCCTCCGGGTCTGGCTGCACGTCAGCGAAAACGACAACGGTGCGCTTAACTCTCCCACCGCCATGCGCAATTGGGTGAGCGCAAACCAACGCATGGCGTCCGTGCTGAAAACAAAGGGCTACGCCTACCAATTCGTTTACTCGGTCGCCTCCGGTCACACCGACCGCAACGTCATCGCCGCCACCCTGCCCCGCGCACTCGAATGGCTCTGGCAGGGCTACCAACCGTCGAAGAAATAAATTCTCGGAATTGCGCAGCGGCCCGTCGACGCCGAAGGCGGACGCGCCATCCTCTGGATCTCGTTTCGAAATCCCGCCCTACTGTCTTTCGACCCCCGTATCCCAAAAAACCGCCATCGCAAACCCACCGCGTGTTCGTGGCGTCGCGGGTGACGTCTTCGCACCCCAGCCCGGGTCCGCGGCCATTCGCCAGCGCTACGCCCGCCGTGCCAAACACTCCGCCGTTTCCTTGGCTCGCACCCGCGCCACGAAACCCCACGCTGCCTTGATGCTCCTGCCCGCCTTCCGCCGCGCGCGCCCCCTGCTCCCCGCGCGCTTCCTACCCTCCGCCCTCGCGCGCACCTTCCTCTTCGCGCTCCTCGCCACCGTCAGCGCCTTCGCCGCCGCCCCGGAAACATTTCCCGCCGGCGACGGCGTCTTCACCTTCACCGCGTGGGACGGGCCGCCTCTCCCCGTCTATTTCCACGCCCCTGCGAATGTCACGCCCGCCACCCCCGTCGTATTCGTGATGCACGGACAAGCCCGCAATGGTGACGAGTATCGTGACCAATGGAGCGAACTCGCCGCCCGCTACGGATTTCTCCTCCTCGTCCCGACTTTCGGCAATCGCGACTTCCCCGGCTTCGAGAGCTTCAACTACGGCAACGTCATTGCCCCCGACGGCACCCGCCGCCCCTCCGGCCAATGGGCCTTCACCGCCATCGAACGCCTCTTCGATCACGTCAAATCCACCGCCGGCCTGACCGCGCCCACCTACTTCATCTACGGCCACTCCGCCGGCGCCCAGTTTGTCCATCGCCTCTTTTTCTTTCTCCCCGACGCGCGTGCCGCCCGCGTCATCAGCGCAAATGCTGGCGCCTACATGCTGCCGGATTTCAAAACCGCTCACCCCTACGGACTCGGCGGTTCCGGCGTAACCGAGAGGGATCTAAAGACCGCCCTCACTCGCTCCGTGCTCGTCCTCTTGGGCGAAGCCGACATCGACCCCAACCATCGCCCGATGCCGCGCACGCCCGAAGCAAACGCGCAAGGCCTCCACCGTTTCTCCCGCGGCTTAAATTATTTCCGCCTCGCGACCGAGCAAACGGTCCGTCTCGCCGTCCCGTTCGGATGGAAGATCGCCACCGTCCCCGGCGTCGCCCACAGCAACACCCTCATGGCTCCGGCCGCCGCCGCCCACTTTTTCGGGCCGTGAGCCCGCCCGCCCGCCCTCACTCCAGCTCCGCCCACCGCGCAAAGGCCGTCGCCAGCTCCGCCTCGATTTCGTGCAACCGTTCCGTCGCGTGGGTGACCTCGACGGGTGACTTCTTGAAGAACATCGGATCGGCCAACTTGGCCGAAAGATTCGCCTGCTCGGTTTCTAATTTCTCAATCACCTTCGGCAGGGTGTCCAGTTCCACGCGCTCCTTGTTCGATAATTTGCGCACCTTCTTCGCCGGGCCCGCCGCCGCTTCGGCCGCGTCCTTTGCCTCACGCTTCGCTTTTTCACCGGCTAGCACCGCCGCCGCCTTCGCCACTTTTTCTTTCTGCCAGTCGTCGTATCCGCCGAAATATTCCACCACGCGCCCTTCGCCTTCGAAGACCAACAGGCTCGTACACACTTCGTTCAAAAACGCGCGGTCATGGCTCACCAGCAACAGCGTGCCACCGAATTCCACGAGCAAATCCTCCAGCAGCTCCAGCGTCTCCGCATCGAGATCGTTCGTCGGCTCGTCGAGCACGAGTACGTTGCACGGTTTCGTGAAGAGCCGCGCCAGCAGCAGCCGGTTCCGCTCGCCGCCCGACAGCGCCTTGATCGGGGTGCGCGCCCGCGTCGGATCGAAGAGAAAATCTTCGAGGTAGGAAATCACGTGCCGCGTCTTGCCGTTGATCGTCACCGTCGGATTACCGTCGGCCACTGCATCCTGCACCCGCAGCGTCTCGTCGAGCTGCGCGCGCAGTTGGTCGAAGTAGACCACTTCCAACCGTGTGCCTTGCTCGACCGCGCCCACCTTCGGCGCGATTTGCCCGAGCATGAGCCGCAGCAGCGTCGTTTTGCCGGCACCGTTGGGGCCCACGATCCCGATCTTATCCCCGCGCTCAATCCGCACCGTCAAATCGCGCACGATCCAGCGCCCTTCATCCGCATAGCGAAAGCCCGCTTCTTTACACTCGATCACCTTAAAACCACTGCGGTCCGCCTCTTGCGCAGTGATCGTCGCCTTGCCCGTGCGGTCGCGACGTGCAGCTCGCTCGGCCCGCATTTTTTCGAGCGCATGGATGCGGTTGCTGGCCCGCGACCGCTGCGCCTTCACACCCCGCCGGATCCACACTTCTTCCTGCGCGAGTTTCTTATCGAACTGCGCGCGCTCCACCTCCTCGGCCTCGAGGACAGCCTCTTTCCGCACGAGAAACGTGTCGTAGTCGCACGCCCATCCGACGAGCTTACCGCGGTCGACCTCGACGATGCGCGTCGCGAGCTTCCGCAGAAACGCCCGGTCGTGCGTCACGAACAACAGCGCTCCACCCCACTCCAACAAAAATTCTTCGAGCCACTGGATGGATTCCAAATCGAGATGGTTCGTCGGCTCATCGAGCAACAGCAGTTGCGGCTCCTCCACCAATCCGCGCGCCAGCAACACGCGACGCTTCTGTCCCGCCGACAGTGCCGCGAACTCATGATCCACCGGCAGCCCCATGCCCTCGAGCAGCCGCTCGACGCGGTCGTGGCGCTCCCAGTCATTATGCACTTCGTACGCGCCACCCTCGCCCTCGACCACGGTGCGCACCGTGCCCTTCAATCCCGCCGGCACTTCCTGCCGAAGACTGGAGAAAACCGCGCCGGACTGGCGGAAAACCTGGCCGACATCCGCGTTCAATTCGCCCGTGATGACCTTCATCAACGTGGACTTGCCCGCACCGTTACGGCCGACGAGACATACGCGTTCGCCGCGGTCAATCTGGAGATTGACCTTATCGAGCAACGGCGCGCCACCGAAGCTCAGGGAGACATCAAGAAGACTGACAATGGCCATGTGAACCCGACAGCTTGCACAACGCCCCCGCCCCAGCGCAAGGTCGGCGTTCAGTACTCCGTCACTTCGCCTTCCCCTGCTTTTTCCCGGCCGAGTCCCACGGGCCTACCGAGAATGGGAACCTCACAGGTTACAATTTCGCGGCGCCCTTCCGGCCGGGTCGGGCAAGGTGCTCCACGCAGGGAGTTTTCCGAGGAGCGGCCAAGCGTCCCGTTTTGCCAATGCTTTGCCCGCCGCGACTAAAACAAACTCCCCTGCTGCAGCGCATCCCGTTTCTCCCCGTCGAGCGTGCTGAGCGCGAGAAGTTGCATCGTCGAGAGCGTCGACATCTGCGGCTCACGCGCGAGCGACGCCAGTAAGAGTGCCCCCGCCAAAGCATCGTAGAGTGCCGCGTGATAGTGCCGCCGATCCGGCGGGCAATACGCCGCTGCATGCTTCTCCAAATCCTCCTGCAAGCCACACTCCGCCACCAGTGATTGGAGCTTCCCCGATTCCAATTGCGGGTAGAGCTGCAAGTAAAGCCGCGCCGAATCCACCCACGGCCCCCACTCCGCCAACCGTTTTCCCGGGCGCGCGAAATCCGGCGAGCTGTGCGGATACGGCCAGACCGATTTCAACAACGCGTTTTCCACGCCCGCATAGTGCGCCGCGAGCGGGCCCTGTTCGCGCAGATTCGAAAAATAATCCCACTCCTCCGAAAACGGCGCGTGCGGGGCCACCGCCGCCTCGCTCAACCCGTGCACCGCCGTGTCTTCCGGCCGCACCCGCCCCGTCGCCCGACACATCCGCGTCCGCGCACTCGCCACCGCGCCGTCCCGCACTTCGACGACCCCGAACTCCAAAATCCCCGACGCACGGCTCCCCTCAAAATCAACAAAAAATATCGGCTGTTCGGTCCAAATGTTGCCCACGCGAGTTACGCAACACACGACCATGAAAAATCCGAATCTATTTTTTCCGTGTCTTCCGTGGGCTCCGTGAGCCAACTTCGTTCCGTGGACCTCACGCCCTACCGCGCCTTCATCAACGAACTCGCCCACGCGAGCGGCACCTTCATCCGTCCGCACTTCGGCCGCCTGGATCTCACCGTCGAGACGAAGAGCGACGCCTCGCCGGTCACGCTCGCCGACCGCGGCGCCGAAGCACTCATGCGCGGCCTCATCGCCACAAAATTCCCCGCCCACGGCATCATCGGAGAAGAACTCGGCAGCGATCGCCCCGACGCCGAATTCGTTTGGGTCCTCGATCCCATCGACGGCACCAAAGCTTTCATCACCGGCGTCCCGCTGTGGGGCACCTTGATCGCACTCCTCCATCACGGCCAACCCGTCCTCGGCGTGATTCACCAGCCCGTGCTCGGTCAACTCATGGTCGGCGACGGCGTCACCACCACGCTCAACGACCGCCCCGTCCGCTGTCGCGCCACCCCTGGGCTCGCTGAGGCCACCTTGCTCACGAGCGACACGCTCAATCTCGCGAAATATCAAGACGGCCCCGCCTGCGACCGCCTGCTTGCCCACGCCAAACTTGTCCGCACGTGGGGAGATTGCTACGGCTACCTTCTCGTGGCGAGCGGCTGGGCCGACGTGTGTCTCGATCCCATCATGAACCCGTGGGACATCGCCGCCCTCGTGCCAATCATCCGCGGGGCCGGCGGTGTCATTACCGACTGGCACGGTGGCTCGGCCTATCCTGCTGAATCGACGATTGCGAGCGCGACACCCGCGCTGCACAACGCAGTTCTGGCAGCCCTGAAATCGTAACGCGACTTACTCAGGGCAAATCGACCCAAAGCCACCCTCGGGAGCCGCTTCAATATATCACGCAAACGAAGTCCGCCGAACGCGTTGCTTCCGGGCCAGACGCCCCCCACTCCGGGCTCGGCCGACCCTAGTCCCGACGCGCATCGTCTCGCCGGAAACTCAGCGTTTCTTTTTTCCCGACCAGACACACGTCACCCGGGACGTCACGCCGCCGCGACCTTTCCAATCGGCTACGATGGTGAGCTCGCGCGGTTTCAGCACCGCGCCGAGGTCGTCGCAAATTTTATTGGTCACCGCTTCAAAGAAGATGCCGTCGTTGCGAAACGCGTGGAAATACAGCTTCAGCGACTTCAACTCGACGCACGTCTTATCCGGCACGAAACGCACGATGATGGTCGCGAAATCCGGGTGACCCGTGATGGGGCACATCGAGGTAAACTCGTGGTGCGAGTGCTCGATCACGTAGTCGCGATGCGGCGCGGGGTTCGGGAAGGTTTCGAGGATCTTGGGATCGGCCATGGTGGCTCACGGAACACACTGAACCCACGGAATGAAAGCCCATTCTTACCGCCCGATTCACTCTTCGGAGTATTCTGTGGGCGCCACTTAGCTCGCCGTCTCGGTAAACCGGCTCTCCCGGATCACCGTGATCTTAATGGTACTGGGATATTGGAGCTCGGCCTCGATGCGGGCGCGCAGCTCCTTCGCGATTTCCCGGGCACGGTCGTCGGTGACTTCCCGAGGTGAAACCACAACACGAATTTCCCGACCGGCCTGAATCGCAAACGCCTGCTGTACGCCATCGATCGACATCGCGAGTTTTTCAAGCCGTCCAAGGCGTTGGATGTAGCTCGTCATCGACTCGGCGCGGGCTCCGGGTCGCACCGCCGAGATGGTGTCGGCGAGAATGACCAGGCCCGCATAAACCGTCTCGGGCTTCACCTCTTCATGGTGCGCCGCTACCGCGTTCACGACGATGGGCGTCTCGCCGTAACGTTTGATAAACTCCGCGCCAATCACCGCGTGGCTGCCCTCGAGTTCGCCCGACACCGCCTTGCCCACGTCGTGCAGCAGGCCGGCGCGCTTCGCGACATTCGGGTCGAGGCCGACCTCGCTCGCAATCATCGAAGCGAGGAACGCCGTTTCCACCGAGTGATCGAGCACGTTTTGGTTGTAGGAAAACCGATACTTGAGGCGACCCAGCAATTTAATGATCTCGGGATGCAGTCCGTTGATGTTCAGCTTCGTCACCGCTTCCTCGCCGGCTTGGATCGTGACGAGGTCGATCTCATCCGCCGCGCGTTTCACAAATTCCTCGATCGAGGCTGGATGGATCCGACCGTCCTTCACCAGCGCATCGAGCGCCGAGCGGGCCACCTCGCGGCGCACCGGGTCGAACGACGAGATCAGCACCATCTGTGGCGATTCGTCGATCAGCAGCGTGACGCCGGTGGCGGACTCGAACGATTTGATATTGCGACCCTCGCGGCCGATGATGCGCCCCTTCATGTCTTCACTCGGGAGCTGCACGATCGTCGCGGTCAGATCGTTGTTCGGCTTGCTGGCGATGCGTTGCATCGCCGCCACGAGAATGCGGTGGGCGTCGGTTTGCAGCTCTCGCTCGGATTTCTCGAGCGTGGCTCGGCGGAGCACACGCAACTCGTCGCCGCACTCCAAAATGACCTCCTCGCGCAGTTGTTTTCGAATCTCCTCGGCGTCCATCTGCGACACGCCCTCGAGCCGCTTGCGCACGCTTTTCGAAAGGCCGCGAATCGCGTCGCGGGCCTGCTTCACTGCCGCACTCTCGCGGTTGAGCCGCTCATGCCGCTGTTCCAACTGGTAATCGAGTAGTGCGAGGGATTCCTCGTGCGCCCGAATCTCGCGCAACCGCACGTCGCTCTCGATTCCACGCCGATCAAACTCGCGATTCAGTTCGGCCCGTTTTTCCTGAACATCGGCCTCGGCCTTCTGCTTCACCTCTTCAGCCCCGACGGCCGCCTCGCGCCGGGCCACTTCGATGAGTTCCGCCGCCTGCTCGTGGGCCGCCCGGCGGGTGTGCCGCGTCAGGCGCCAGACCACCCAGAATCCGATACCTCCGCCGACGACCAACGCCGCCGGAAGCGACCAGTCAACGACGTCGCTCTCGGCGATCAGAAACGCGAAATCGTCTGCGCTCACTGAAGTCAAGGAAGCGGGAAAGTAGGACTCCCCTCCCGAAGCTCAAGCCTTCTTACGGCCCGTTGCCCAACCAGTTACCGGCCTGTCATCGGCCGTTGCGATACGGGCAGCGTCTCGTTGAGCACCCCCGCATCCACGCTGGCGCCGACGCTTCGCCAGCGGTGGCGGCCGTTTACCTCAATACGTCGGCCTAATGATCAACGGCCCGCGCCACCCGTCTCAGCGTTTCAATTTCAACAGCCGCTCTCCCGCCGCGTGGAGCGTCGCGGGCTTCTTGGCGAAATTTAACCGGATGTAACGATTCTCGCCCGTCGCGAAGAAGCTCGAACCCGGCACGGGCGCGACGCCGATCTCCTTCGCCATCCAATGGGAAAACTCCACGTCGCTCGCGTAGCCAAACGAGGAGATGTCCACCATGACAAAGTAAGCCCCTTCCGGTCGGGTGTAGCTCAAGCCGGTCCGGTCGAGATAACTCAACAGGACATCCCGCGACGCGGCGTATTCCACCGCGAGATCGTCGTAATAACTCGCGGGAAAATTCAGCGCCGTCACCACCGCGTGTTGGAGCGGCGCCGCCGCTCCGACCGTGAGAAAATCATGGACCTTCCGCGCCTGCGCAATGATCTCCGGCGCAGCGTGCACGTAGCCGAGCCGCCAGCCCGTGATTGAAAACGTCTTCGAGAGCGACGAGCACATCACCGTGCGCTTCGCCATCCCCGGCAACGTCGCAAAATACGTGTGCCGATGCGGCGCGTAGACGATGTGCTCGTAGACTTCGTCGGTGAGCACAAACACGTCGAACTCCTCCGCGAGGGCCGCGATCTGTAAGAGCTCGTCCCGAGTGAACACTCGCCCGCACGGATTCGACGGATTGCAGAGCACAAACGCCTTCAAGCCGCTCGCGAAAACTTTTCGCAACTCCTCCGGATCAAAACGATAGTGCGGCGGGTGCAGCGGTACATGCACCGCCTGCGCCCCGGTCAGAATCGCGTCGGCATTGTAGTTTTCATAAAATGGCGAGAAGAGGCCGACTTTGTCTCCCGGGTCACAGACGGTCATCATCGCGACCATCATCGCTTCGGTGGCGCCGCAGGTGACCACGAGTTCGCGGTCGCCGTCCACCGGCACACCCATACAGCGCGTGATTTTCGCACTCAGCGCGGCCCGCAATTCATGTGAGCCCCACGTCACCGCATATTGGTGACGGTGCGCGTCCATCGCGTCTTTCGCCGCCTGCACCAGCGCCGGCGGTGGATCCCAGTCGGGAAATCCCTGGGAGAGATTGATGGCTCCATAGCGCGCGGCGACGCGCGACATCTCGCGGATCAACGATTCGGTGAAAACGGACGTGCGGCGGGAGGTGCTGGCCACGGCTCAAGGGATCTTAAGTTCCATACCCTGACGTAACGTGGTCTTCACCCCGCTGGGTAGCGCATCTCGGTTAACCGCGAGGATCGCCTCCACGGTGACGCCGTATTTTAACGCCACGCGATAGAGCGAGTCTCCCGGAGCGACCGAGTGCCGCTTGCCTACGGCTGGCATCGGAAAACCGGACTTCCCCGCCGACGGAGCAGACTTACCCGCAGGCGCAGCAGGCTTGGCCGTGGGCGGCGCAGCCTTGGCCGCCACTCCGTTCTGACCTTGGGCCAGCGGCGCGGAAGGTGGGGCCGCGAAGCTCGGCGGTGGCGGTGCAATCCTGAGTGAGAGATCACCCTCACCGTCGACCCGCTTCGGCACGTCGACCACGTCCACCGGACCGCGCGTCGTGCGCAAGAACGGCGCAGGCCCACTTCCGCGCTGGCGCCCCAATTCCGCCTTCAAATCCTCATTTTCCCGTTGCAGACGATCAATGAGCTCCTGACCGCCCAAGCGAACGGTCTGTTCGTCGCTCGGTCGCCCCGGCATCGTGCGAAACAATTCGCGGCGAGCCAAAT
This sequence comes from Opitutia bacterium, assembly GCA_947467625.1. Classification (GTDB taxonomy): domain Bacteria; phylum Verrucomicrobiota; class Verrucomicrobiia; order Opitutales; family Opitutaceae; genus GAS368. The sequence continues at coordinate 12,983 of CANIJN010000020.1, forward strand.
CGATCCTTTGGCGGACCAAGGGCGCCTGCTTGGAGTTCGGCTCGAGCTCGAGATATTTTCTGAAATGATGAATCGCCTCGACCGGATCCTTGATGTGCTGGAGATAGATCAGGCCAGCCTCGAGGTGCGATTCAGGAGAGGACTGCTCACCGCGTCTCTCCGCCACCTTCAGGAATGCTGTCAGTGCTTCGGCATTACGCCCTTGTTTTTCCAGTTGCTTGCCCTGCTGGTAGAGCGCGTCGTCGCTTTCGGAGGACAAAGCGAGACCGTCGCCTCCGCCACAACCCGCGCCGAAGAAGCACGCGACCAGCGCGAGCAGAACGGTGAATGGTTGACGGACAGTCATTTGACAGAGAAAGGAATTGAACGGGTGTTTGTTCCCCGTAAATTTCGCGTCCTACTTCTGCGACTCAAACAATAAATGGCCCTGCACTCTAAAAACGCACTCGCCCGCGCGCGCGCTTGCCTCGGCATCGAGTCCGCCGCGCTGACCGCGACAGCGAAAGGCCTCGGAGTAGAATTCATCAAAACAGCCCGGGCGGTCGAAGCGGTCTCTGCGGCGGGCGGAAAGCTGATCTTCAGCGGCGTGGGCAAGTCTGCCCACATCGCCCAAAAAATCGCCGCCACCTTCAATAGCACTGGGGTTGCCTCCTGTTTCCTGGACGCCACGCAGGCGCTCCACGGCGACCTCGGCCTCTGCGCCGAAGGGGACCTCGCCTTTCTCCTCAGCAACAGCGGGCAGTCCGACGAAATCCTGCGGCTGCTGCCAGTCTTGAAACGTTTCGGGGCGCGCATCGTGGCGTTTACGAGTAACCCGGCGTCCGATCTCGCCCGCAACTCCGACCTGCGCCTGCTTTACCGAGTACCGCGCGAAGCCTGTCCGCTGAGACTCGCGCCCACCGCGAGCACCACTGCGGCGCTCGCCTTGGGTGACGCGCTCGCGATGGTGTTGCTCGAATCCCGCGGACTCACCCGCGATGATTTCGCCAAATATCATCCGGCCGGGAATCTGGGCCGCGTCCTCTTGTTGCGGGTGCGTGACATCATGCGCACCGACGACCGCCTCCCCGTCGCAATCGACACCGTCTCGACGCAGGACGCCATTCTCGCGATGACCAAAGCGAAGAGCGGGAGCATCGCCCTGATCGCAAAAAAATCCGGTCGCTTAACCGGTATCTTGACCGACGGAGACTTCCGCCGCAGCGCGCTCACCGGGCCCGATTTTCTCGCTCAACCCGTGTCCACGTTCATGACCCGATCCCCAAAAACAATTCGCGACGACGCACTCGGCGTCGATGCCCTGCGTCTGTTTGAGACGCACAAGATCGACGATTTGATCGTCATCAACGCCCGCGGCCAGCCCGTCGGGCTGATCGACGGTCAGGACCTCCCCAAATTCAAGATCGTGTGAATCATCCCATCCGCATCGGAATCGTCGGCATGGGTGGCTTTGCCGGCTGCCACCACCACGCAATCGCGCAACTCGAGGCAGGGGGCCACGCCAAGCTGATCTGCACCTGCGATCCGCAGCCGGAGAACTTTGCCAAGGAGCAGGAGACGTGGCGGCTCGCGGCACGTGGCGTCGGCATTTTCCGCGATTACCGTGCCATGCTCGAGGCGTGTCACCGCGGCCTTGACCTCCTCGTCATCCCGACCCCGATCAATCTTCACGCCGAAATGCACGCCGCCGCCACCGCCCTTGGCCTGCCGGTCTATCTCGAAAAACCACCCACGCTCGATCACACGGAGCTGGAGCAGATGATCGTCGCTGACGCACGCGCTCGGAAGTCCTCCCTCGTCGGCTTCAATTTCATTATCGAGAAACCCCGCCTTGCGCTCAAACAGCGCCTGCTCGCCGGCGAGTTTGGTGCCGTGCAGGGAGCCACGCTCAGCGCCCTCTGGCCGCGGCCAGCCAGCTATTTTTCGCGCAACAACTGGGCCGGTCGTCTGATGATGGAGGGTGGTGTCGTACTCGATTCGTGTCTCGGCAACGCGATGGCGCATTTCGTGCACAATTTGTTATTCTGGACCGGCGAATCCGCACTTTTCAGCTGGGCCCAGCTCGCCGCCGTACGTGCGGAGCTCTACCGCGCTCACGCTATCGAAGGCGCAGACACTTTTTTCGTCGAAGCCGATACGACCGCAGGTGTCACCATGCGTTTTGCGCTCTCCCACGCCTGCGCCGGCAACGGCACCCACCTAGAAATGGTGCTGTGCGAGAAAGCGGTCATTCGCTACGCAGTCAGCAGCCAAATCGAGGTCCGCTGGAACGACGGTCGCGTGGAAAAAATCACCCTCGAACCTTTCGATCCTCTTATCGAAAACCACCTCGACTACTACGCCTACCTCCGCGGGGAAACTCCGCGACCCGCGACGAGCCTGATCGATTCACGACCCTTTGTGACGCTCAACAACCTCGCCCACATCTCCAGCGGACGCATCACTCCCATCCCACCGGAACTCGTCACCGCACTGCGCGACCCCAAAGAGCAGAAAGACTATCTGCACGTCGCCAGCATGACTGCCGCCCACGAAAACTTCCTCGTGCGCGGAGTGTGGCCCAGCGCGAACGGCTGGGGCCGAGCGCCCGGGGAAGTGGCGACCCCGGCCGACCTGCCACGCTTCCGGGACGTCGTGCGGTCCATGGCCGGACAACCGTGACGGCGTAAAGTCCGGCTTTAGACGAGCGTCCGGCGGTCTAATGAAACGCCGTTGTTCCCCACTCACCTTTACACACCGCCCCTCCAATCTCTTTTATTCAATCCATGCCTACGCCCGCGTTTTTCTACCAGGAACTCCTCTCCCTCGGCGCCGATGACACCGAGTATCGGCTGCTCTCAAAGGAGGGCATCAGCACCGCCAACTTCGAAGGTCGCGAGATCCTCAAAATCGCACCCGAGACGCTCGCCTACCTAGCGCGTGAAGCCTTTCACGACACGAATTTTTTTCTCCGCACCCAACACCTCGAGCAAGTCGCCGCCATTCTCCAGGACCCGGAGGCATCCAATAACGACCGCTACGTCGCCCACACGTTGCTGAAGAACGCCGAGATCGCCGCGCGCGGGATTCTCCCGATGTGTCAGGATACCGGCACGTGCGCGATCTTCGCCAAGAAAGGCCAACAGGTTTGGACGGACGCGAACGACGCGGAGTTTCTCTCCAAGGGCGTCTACGAGGCCTACACCAAGGAGAATCTCCGCTACTCCCAAGTCGCACCCCTCGATCTTTTCAAAGAGGTCAACACCGGCACCAATCTGCCGGCGCAGATCGACCTCCACGCGAGCGAAGGCGCGAAGTATGAATTCCTCTTCCTCGCCAAAGGCGGCGGCTCCGCCAACAAGTTATTTCTCTTCCAAGAGACGAAGGCGCTCCTCAACCCCAAGAGTCTCGAAAAGTTCTTTGGCGAAAAACTGCAGCTCCTCGGCACCGCGGCCTGCCCGCCTTACCACCTCGTATTCGTCATCGGTGGCACCAGCGCAGATTCGTGCATGAAGGTCCTCAAGCTCGCGACCACGAAGTATCTCGACGCCCTACCCACGACCGGCAACGAGCACGGCCGCGCTTTTCGCGACCTCGAGATGGAGGCCAAGGTGCTCAAGATCGCCCAGCAGTCGAAAATCGGCGCGCAGTTCGGGGGCAAGTATTTCGCCCTCGACGTCCGCATCGTGCGCCTGCCCCGCCACGGTGCCAGTTGCCCCGTCGGCATGGGCGTATCGTGCAGTGCCGACCGCAACATCAAGGCCAAGATCACGAAGGACGGCGTCTTCTTGGAGAAGCTGGAAATGAATCCGGGCCGTTTCATTCCGGAATCCCTGCGCACGTTCAAGGACGAGTCCTCCGTCGCCATCGATCTCACCCGCCCCATGGCGGAAATCCGCGCCTCGCTTTCTCACTATCCGGTGACCACCCGCGTCCTCTTGACAGGCCCCATGATCGTCGCCCGCGACAGCGCGCACGCAAAACTCAAAGAACGCATCGACGCGGGCCAAGGTCTGCCCGATTACATCAAAAACCACCCCGTCTACTACGCCGGTCCGGCCAAGACCCCAGTCGGCTACGCCTCCGGCTCGTTCGGCCCGACCACCGCCGGCCGCATGGATAGCTACGTCGATTTGTTTCAATCGCACGGCGGCTCGCTCGTCATGCTGGCGAAAGGCAACCGCAGTAAAAAGGTGACCGACGCGTGCAAGCAGCACGGCGGGTTTTACCTCGGCAGCATCGGCGGCCCCGCCGCCATCCTCGCGCAGAACCATATCAAAAAAGTCGAGGTACTCGAATACGCCGAACTCGGCATGGAAGCCGTCTGGCGCATCGAAGTGGAAGACTTTCCCGCTTTCATACTCGTGGATGACAAAGGCCACGACTTCTTCTTCGACGTGTGCGGCATCTGCGTCGGCGAGAAGTAGCACCACCCCACAAACTCATCCCGTCTTCGGACACCAGAAGGTCATCCAACGAGGTGGGTCACCACCCGTTGACGCGTCTGCGGGACTTGGCGGTGATCCAATAAAAAGCTGCCCTGCCCCGCACCCAAAAGGATCAGTCTTTCGCCACCCGTCAGAATTTTACGAGCACACCGGCTCCGCGGGCGTTCACGCGACTGCTGGTATCGTAGATGCGGTCATCCGAAAGCGCCCGGGCGGAACGTTCACTCGCGATCACCGGCACCGTCGTTGCTGCAAGCGTGGCGGAGGCGATCAGATTCGACCGGCGGGAACCACTCGGCACCTTCATTTGGGCCAAGGGCTCTACCGGCTTGGACCGCGCGGGGAGCACTCGGGTCTCAAATCCTCGCGCCGAACTCAGCAGCTGCCGAGAGAGCCGCGTGTCCGCGACCTGCGACTCCGTAAATTTTTCAGCAGCGCCGTGGCCATGCGATGAGACGAACACCGTAGATTCTTCAGCGTGAGGAGCGACTCCGGCCGCGGATACAAGCTGACCGCTCGTGCTCGCAGCATTGAGTTCAGCCCCCAGCACCACCGGGGACGCCACCAGGGCCGAATCTTGGGATGCAACGAGCGCCGGCCCGGTGATATTAACGGGAGCCGGCTCTGCCTGTTCCAAGACGACTTCGCGGACGGAAGCAGCCGACGAACCTGAAAAGCCACCCGCCTGCAGTGTGCTTGCCGGCGAAGACACGGCAACGATCGAGGACTTCGGCGCCTGAAATTCGCGGACCGAAAAAAGAGTCGCCGCTAGCACCGCCGTCGCACCCAACGGCACATGAAACCGCCGGACTCCACCCATCATACGACCGAAAGAAATCGTGCGCCACCACGGTCGTTTTTCAACGAGCGCCGCGAGCTGCTTAACCCTGAGCTCGCGGTCAAATTGACTCCAAAACTCCGCAGACGGACGTTCAGCGCGCTTGATCCGGATGATGTCTTCGAGCGTCACCGGACGCTTACTATCACGGTTTATCATGTGCGCGTATAGGGCTGGAGCTCCGCTTGGAGCAGTTGTTTCGCGTAGTGGAGGCGCGAACGCACCGTGCCCACGGAGCAATCCATGACATCGGCAATTTCCTGATGGCTGAGGCCATCGATTTCAAAAAGTGTAACCACGGTGCGATGCTTGATAGACAACTTCTGCATCGCATCGTTCAATTTTTCCTGAAGCTCGCGGACAAAAGCATCGCGATCAGCATCAGTCTTATCGGTCAGCGCATCAATGATTTCCTTTGAAACTGGCTCATTGCTGTCCACCCGCTCCAAGCTAAAAAACGAACGCAGGCGGCCCTTGCGGAGGTGACTCAGGGTCGAGTTGACCGCGATGCGATAGAGCCAAGTGAAGAACGACGACTGCCCGCCGAATCGCTGAATCGACTGAAAGGCCTTGATAAACGATTCCTGCGTGAGGTCGGCCGCGTCCTCGCGATTCGATGTCATGTGGTAGACAATACTGAAAACGCGCTCGCGATATTTGAGAATGAGGCGATCGAAAGCGGCGACATCACCTGCTTGGACCCGATGGACGATTTGCATGTCCGAATCGGCTTCCAACTGACGCTCAGGCGATGCGACGAGCGTCTTCGGGCCGAGGATTTTGATGGCATCCATCACGAGCGGATCGAATCGCGGCAGGCGCCGTGGTGCAAACGGAAATTCAACAAATGGCGAATTTCCTCAGACGGACGGACGGACGCTGGCGACTTGTGCTTGCAGCACATCGCAGAGCCCCAGCAGCAGCGGGGTGGGAGCGGCGTCCGGCCAGACCCGAAGCGCACCGATCGCGGAGGCGATTTCAGCCTCCACGGCCTGCGACACGGCGGCGAAAACGCCCAGTTCTCTCATCTGCCCAAGGCGGAGCAGGGGCTGCGGGGAATTTTCTCCGGCCAGTTCCGCCGTGAGCGTCGTCCGCTCGTCGGCGGACAGACGCTCGAGGAGAATCAAGAGAGGCAGGGTGAGTTTGCCACTGGCGAAGTCCGTGCCGAGGGTTTTGCCAACACGCGCTTCTTCCCCAAAGAAATCGAGGAGATCGTCATAGATCTGATAAGCAATACCCAGATGTCGTCCGAATCGGCTCACCGCTTCCACGTAGCCCTCTTCAAATCCGGCCAAGCGCGCGCCGAGAAAGCAGGACACGCGAAAGAGCTCGGCCGTCTTCAGGTCCACGATCCGCTGGTAGTCCGCTCGCGTGACGTTGGTCGATCGCCGACGCAGCGTTTGCACGATTTCACCGGCGCAAACTTTGCGCGTCGAATCGGACACGGCCGCACAGATTTCCGTCGTGGGAAATTGCGTGGCGAGGTGCAGAGCGTGGGCGAACAACGCGTCGCCGAGCAGAACCGCGGCCGTTGGTCCAAATTCCCGCGCCGCAGTCCTCCGGCTGCGACGAACATCGGCCTCGTCCATGATGTCATCGTGGACGAGCGTGGCGAGGTGCACGAGTTCGACAACCGCGGCGACTCGCACGAGGTCAGGCGTAACCGCCCCAGGACCACGCCAACCGCTCAGAAACACGAGAGCGGGCCGAATGCGTTTACCCGACGTATCAATGCAATAATCGGCCATCCCCCGAATCTCCGGCTCAAACGAACTCATTTGCCCTCTCAAAAACCGATCAAGCTCGGCCATGTGCGGAGTGAGCAAAGCAAATACAGTGGCAAACGCGTGTGGTCTGGAGACGGGGGTCGACACGGTGACGCTGCTCATGAGTGATGAGAAGCTAGGTCGTTTTTCTAAAAAAACCATTTAATACTCGCGCCCAAAGCCGGAAAAGTCCGACGACGGAAGGTCGCGGCGGTTGGTTCCCACTCGCCCCGAACGCACGGCCAGCATTGTTTTGCCATCGCGGATCGCACCGCCACCTTCCCGCCACCACTTCGCGCGATTCGAAAAGAACACCGCGCGCACCGTTCGCCGCCCTGCCACCACTTCGATCAACCTCTCGCCGACCGGTCGCGTCGCCCACTTCAGGGCTGCCTTCCGGATTTCCGGCCGCAACCTCCCTCTTTCGCCCATGCCTACCCGCGCCCATTTTCCCACGCTCATCTACTGCGAGCCGCTCCAGAAATCTCCCGCCACGCTCGCGCGTCTGAACAGCGAGCTCGCCGACGAATGCCGTAAACTGCGGGAGTTCGATACCGCCGGTCGCAAGTGGTCCGCCCAGAATTACCCCGGCGGCTACACCAGCTACGCTTCGATGAACGAGCTCCACCGCTTTTCCAGCACGTTCACCGCGCTCGAGAAAAAACTCACCGCGCACGTCCGCGCTTTCGCCCGCACACTCGACATGGATCTCCGGGGCCGCTCCGTCCGGATGACCGACTGCTGGGTCAACATTATGCCGGAGAGCACCGCGCATTCCCTGCACCTGCACCCGCTCTCGTTTATCAGCGGCACCTACTACGTCGTCACCCCGCGCGGTTGCCCCGGCCTGAAATTTGAAGATCCGCGCCTGAGCAAGTTCATGGCCGCTCCACCTAAACTCCCCTCCGCCCGCCCGGCCCACCGCCCGCACATCACGTATCCAGCGGAAGCGGGCAACGTGATCCTCTTCGAAAGTTGGCTCCGTCACGAAGTCGCCGCCAACCGCGTCCCGGACGAACGCATCAGCATTAGTTTTAATTTCAACTGGTCCTGACCGTGGCCCGGGCGCGCGAGCGCATCTCTCAACCGTCGATCCCGCGAAGAACGTGGCCGGGACTTCAATCCCTGTAAGAACCGCGGGTAGTCCCTTTCAACCGATTTTCGCACCCACTCACCGACTGAGTAGCTACCAGCGAGACGATCGCCTCGTTTGACGCACGTTAACGAGAATTGCTCACGTCACCTCTCACCGGCAGCCGTTAAATCGCCCACCCCAGCCCGGGCCGAGCCAAAACGGCAGAGCTGATTCATCTCGCGAGCAAACCCGGAGGGATGGGTCGTGAGTAGAGGAAGTAGAGGGTCGATAGAGCTGACCAACGACGCGAGGCGTGGCAAAACGCGGGGATGACCACATGACTTTTCCCGACCCCGCCCAACAACACCTGCTGCCGGGCAGCGCGCGGCTGGCTCGGGCCGTCGCCGCGAGTGTCACGAAGCAAGGCCGGCGCGTTGATTTCTGCGCGCACACCAGCACGCGAACGCTTCATTGAAAGCCGATACGTTCAGTCTCCTATCCGGTCCCACTTCAGGGATCAATTCGGTTGCTCCTGTGTTTTTCAATTAGTTACCTGCCGCCAGCCTTTGCGCCACGACGGCATTTCCCCACGCCCCCAAAAACGACCATGCCCCCATCGACCCGCAATCAGTTCCTCACCGCACTCGCCTGTCTCGTCACCGCCGTCGTTTCACCGCATGCCGTCGCCCAGCGAGCCGCCGCCCCGGCGAAGGAAACCACGGTCACACTCTCGCCGTTCGAGGTGCGCACCGACAAGGATACCAGCTACGGCGCACTTAATTCCAACTCGATCAGCGGCCTCAATATGGAGCTGCTCAAGACTCCCGTCGCCGCCGATATTTTCACCGAACAGTTCATTCAGGACGTCGCCGCGACGACGGTCGAAGATCTGCTCAACGGCTACGGCGCGGGCGTCGGCATGGTGCTCGCCACGCCAGACAGCGACTCCAACAACAATCAGCCCGGAGACCGTTTCAGCGTCGCCCAAGTTGGCTCGCGCGGGCTCACCGCCGGCCAGACCCGCCGCGACGGTTTCAACGCCAGCTCCACCCGCACCAGCATCACGGACATGTTCGACACCGAGCGTGTCGAGGTGATCAAGGGCGCGAATGCCCTCCTGTTCGGCGCGAGCGGTGCGGGCGGTTTTGCCAACACCGGCTCGAAACAGGCGCGCTTCGCCCGCGGCGACGGCCACCCGCTCACGTCGGCAACCGCGACCTCGCGCATCGATCAGTTCGGCTCCCAGCGCGGAGAGTTCGACGCAAGCTACGGCCTGGAGCGACTCGCGTTCCGCTTCGTCGCGCTCGACGAAACTCAGAATTACCGCCGGCTCTATATCGGCTCGAAAACGCACGCCACTTATGGCGCGCTCTCGGCGAAGCTGCCGTTCAACACCGCACTCCGCCTCAGCGCACGCAAGACCGATAACGACCGTATCATCCCCACGCGTGGCGACGATTTGAGTTTCACTAACGCCACGCGCGACCCGCGCCACAGTTTCTCCCTCCTCTACCTCCTCGCGACCGGCCAGACCGGCGCGATCAACCCGAAGACCGGCCAGCCCTACGTCGGCACCGCTACCGATCCCGCCACCGGCCGGCCCTTTCAATCCGGCGCAATCGTCGGCGGCAAACTCGACTGGGACAACGCCTCTTCCTGGTCTGGCTGGACCCAGTCCGAGGACATCAACACCGAGACCTACACGCTGACGGCCGACACCGTATGGACCCCATGGCTCGCGACCTCGCTCGGCGCAATGTATGAGCACACAAAAAGCCAGCGCGGCCCCGATGGCGGCGCGCTGCTAGCGCCACGCGCGTTCAACACCGCGAACCCACTCCTCAACGGCGACTGGGCCAATGGTTCTACCTTCCGAATGGATCGCAGCGCCGGAAAAAAACACGCCTACCGCGCCAACGCCGTCATCACCAACGAACTCTTCGGCGCCCGCGCCAAGAGCCAGACCGTCGTCGGCTACGACCTCAACTTCAGCTCCGGTGGCAACACCAACTACCGCTACTACGAGGCCGACGCCAGTTTCCGAGCCTACGATCTCGCCAACCCGCGGCCGACCGGCATCGGCGCGACCGCCGGCGGCACCACCGCGGCAAACCAGCTCGGCCGCTACGAACTCGGCACCCTTTACTGGTCGGTCAACGACGGCCCGCAAAAGAAGCCGTATTTCCGGACGGGTACGCGCCAAATCACCGTAGCGGGAAAAAACTACATCCTCCTCCAGCAGAACCCGCGCAACGCCGCCTTCGAGACCGCCCTCAATCCCCTCGGCCAGGTCGCGCTCGTGCCCGGCTTCACCGGCGTCGGCGGCGCCAACGCCAGCAATTACGCCGAGGACAACAAGAACTCCGGCCTCTACGGAGCCAACTACACGCGTTGGCTCGACGACCGCCTGACCACGCTTTTCGGCTACCGCGTGTCCAACACGTTTTCCCGCCGCGCCAACACCGTCGCCACCGGGACCCAGGGCTGGACCGATGTCACCAAGGAAAATCAGAGCTACAACCTCGGCCTCAACTACCGCCTCAAGCCTTGGCTATACTCGTACTACAATGTCGGCCAGACCTTCGATCCCGCCAAAGGCGCCAACGATGCCTACGGCAATCCGCCCAAAGACACCGAGGGCTTTAGCCAGGAAATTGGCTTCAAATACGAACCCGCCAACGGCCGCGTCTCCGGGTCCATCGCCTACTACCGCGCCGTTTCTAAGAACGAAAACTTTAACTACGGCGGCGGCGACCGCGATCTGATCAACCCCGTCGGCATCAACGACGCCTTCAACGCCTCGCAGCGCAACCAGTGGGTCAGCCTCGACAAGCAGTCGAGTGGTATCGAGGTAATCCTTACCGCAGCGCCCACGAAGCACTGGCGCTCGCGCCTCGGCTTCACGCAGCAGTCTGGCACCATCGAGACCGCATCGGTTTTCCCGCTGCTGTGGAACGACGAATTTCACTACAACAAGGCCACGGGCGGAGTCACGTTCTCCGACGGCACGCCGTTCATGGTGCCGACCGATGCCGCCGGCATCGCGACCGTCAACGGCACCGGTGCCCTGCGCGCACCCGTCGTCGGCGCGTCCAACACGCAGCTCACCGTCGCGATGATGAGCGACAGCAACAGTGATTACTACGCCTACGGCCGCGGCGGCACGACGCAGCCCAACGGTCGCGTCGTCAACAACAGCGTGCTCTTCCGCGCGCTGCGCTGGTTCCAGACGCCCGCCGGCCTGCAAGCCCGCACCCTGCGCCCCGGCCGCCCCATTTCCGAGATTCCGTATTTCTTCAACGATCCCGCCGGATTGAAAGGCGCGCTCGAGGAATCTGCCGCCGGCGAACCCACCATCGGCCATCCCCTCTACCGTTTCGTGTGGACCAATACCTACGAGTTCACCGAGGGCGGCCCCCGCGGCCTGACGGTGGGCGGCACGATTCGCTGGGATATCGACAAGCGCACCTACTGGTATCTCGAACCCGACGGCAAGGGCGGCAACCTCCGCAAGCTCTACAAGGAGTCCGACATCAACCCGCAGTTCAGCCCGTTCGTCTCCTATCGCCGCAAGCTCGGCCGCTACGGCTTCCGCACTCAGCTCAACGTCAACAACCTCTTCAACCGCTACGCGATCGACCTCCGCCCGAGCCGCACGAGCGGCTTCACCGTCGAAAACGCGATCGGTGCGACCTTCGTCGGCGAGCCGCGGCAATTCGTGTGGACGAATGCGGTGAGTTTCTGAGCGGGCATCAAGAACGTAGGGTCGCTGAAGTTTCGGCTGAGCGAACTGCGTGAGCGTTTCGTCCGACGACGACGGCACCGCCACGAAAGCCCCGCGGCAGCTGCTACCTGCGCTTCCCCGCTCTCACCTCCGGCGAAACCTATCACCACTGGGCCGCGCAGGACGACGCAGCCCGCACCGCGACCGCCTATGTTCAGGCGATATTTTCAGCGACGAAATATTTTCCTTCTCGAAGCGCTGGAAAACAAAAACAGCCCCCTCTTCGGCCCCACTATCCCCGCGCCTCAAACGCGCCGTCCGCCCGCTTCGCTACGAGCCGCTTCAGCTCCAGCATCATCAGCGTCGCCGAGAGCTGCGCTGCACTCAGCTCCGTCAAACCCGCGAGCGCATCCGGCGCGAGGATCGCCCCGCCCCGAAAACACTCAAACACCTTCGCCTCGTCCTCCGTGAGATTCGCCGGCCGCCCAGCCGCCACGTGCGCGGGCTTCTCCGCAATCGCCGCCGGCCGCATCCCGTCGAGGTAGTTCAGCTCGTTCAAAATATCGTCCACGCTCGTCAATAACGTCGCACCATCGCGGATGAGCTGGTGACACCCCGCGCTCGTGTTCTGGTCGATCCGCCCCGGCATCGCAAAAATCAACCGCCCCTGCTCACCCGCAAACCGCGCCGTGATCATCGCCCCGCCGTCCACATCGCTCTCGATCACCACCACCGCCTCGCTCATGCCAGCGACGATCCGGTTGCGCATCGCGAACGACTGCCGATCCGCCCGCCGGCCAATCGGAAACTCCGAGAGAATCGCCCCGCCGCCGCCGCCGATCCTCCGATACAAATCCAAGTTTTCTGGTGGATAAATAATATCAATGCCCGTGCCCAGCACCGCCACCGTCTTGCCGCCCACCGACAGCGCGCCCTCATGCGCCGCCGTATCAATCCCGCGCGCCAGACCACTCGTGATACAGAAACCCAAGCGTGCGAGCTCCGCGCTAAACTTCTTCGCCATCGCCTGACCATAGAGCGTCGTGCGCCGCGAGCCGATGATCGCTATGTTCGGCTGCGCGAAATCATAGCGCCCTTTCCGGTAAAGTCCGATCGGCGGATCGTTGATTTCTTTCAACAGCCGCGGGTAGTCCGCATCGCGGGTGGTGATGAAATCGATCGCCCCCTGCGCCATGCGCTCCTCTTCCTTTGCGAAGTCAACATGCTCGCGCCAGGCCCCGATGCTCGCACTGATGACGGGCCCCACACCCCGCACGGACTCCAGACGGCGCGGGTCCGCCGACAAGACGTTGCGCGGATCAGCGCCGAGTTCCTCGAGCAAGCGATGGAGCGTGATCGGCCCGATATTGGGCAGCGCGTTCAGCACCAAAAACGCCTGCCGTTCGGTTAGATCACTGCTCATGGCCGGACTCTCGCAAAACCACCCCAAGGAAGTCGAGCACCTGCGTCGTCACCACGGACGTTTGCCCATGAGCCCGCGCCAGAGCATCCGCCGCCATGCCATGCCACACCACCCCGCGCGCCGCCGCGAGCAGCGGCTCGTGCGGGGTCTGCGCGAGCAGTCCGCCGATCAAGCCCGCCAACCCATCGCCGCTGCCGCCGCGCGCCAACACCGGGCCACCAAAAAAAGAATGATACGTCACGCCGTCCGGAGTCGCCCGACCACAAATCCGCGTCACCGCTCCCTTACGCACAAGCACCGCATTCTCCTGCCGCGACTCAGCGATCCGGGCCCACTCGCCTGCATGCGGCGTCAAGATCCGCGCCGCCTGACCCGCGCGGACAATCTCCGGCTGCAACGCATCCGCGTCGATCACCACCGGCACCGGGGCCGTGGCGACGATGTCACGCACGAGCGCGAGGGTTTCCGCTTCGCGCCCGATCCCCGGTCCGACCACGAGGGCAGACGCCCGCCCGATCCGCGTCGCCAACAAATACTGTCCCTCCAGCGCCAGCCCACCCGCGGGCGTTTCCGGCCAACCGACCCACATCGCTTCCGGGGCCCGCGCTGCGAACGCCGCGACCATCGACTCGGGCACAAACGCCGTCACGAGCCCCGCTCCACTGCGCAAGGCCGCGAGCACCGTCATCAACACGGCGCCCGGATAGCTCCGCGAACCACCGACGACAAACACGTGCCCATACGTGCGCTTGTCCGAGCGCGCGTCGCGCCACGCCGCCAACGGCGCCAGTACCGCCGGCGTGAGTACGCGATTTTCAACGGCGGGCACCGGGACCGCACCGCCCATCGCGAAGAATCCGAGATCGAGGTAACGCACCCGCCCAGCGACCGCGCCAAAATCGGCCAGCACCGGCGTCTTCACGATCCCGGTTGCATAGGTGAAATCGGCGCGAAATAAACCCGCACTCGGAAGATCGACCGCCGCACGCAGCCTGATCGGCAGCGCATTGACGTTCCCGATCAGCGCCGCGACCCGCGCGCTGGCCGGACCGTGAAACTGAACCCCGAAGATACCATCAAGGCACAGCGCGAAAGGGTGGGCCCGGCCGGTGGCCGCGCGCGCCAGATCCGCGACCTGACAGACAACGACGCGCTCGCGCACGGTGTGGGTGAGCTCCCGCCACGCCCTCGCCGCAAGGGGCCGCAGAGCGCGTTCTCCCAATACAAACACCACCTCCGCCCGCGCCGCCGGAAATCGCGCCAACACCGCCTGCGCCGCGATTAACGCGTCGCCGCCATTGTGCCCTTTGCCCACGAGCACCAACACGCGCCCGAGCGGCGGAAATCCGCCGATCTCCTCGAAATCCCGCAACACCGCAGCCGCCACGGCACGCCCGGCCCGTTGCATCGCAGGCCACTCGGCCTCCTCGTCGCCTACGAAAAGCCGCGCTTCGAACGCGCGGCTCTCCTCGCAAGACAAGATGGGGTGGCTATCGAGCATCATGATCGGGCGCGTCGCTCAAGTCTTCGGCGGAGTCTCGATTTTCGGCCGGTCCAGCGGTGACTCCGGCGGCGACAGCGTGTTTTTCTGCACCGGCGCCTTGGGCACCGGTGTCCTCGGCAGGGATTCACCGGGCGGCATCAACGCCGGCCCAAACAGCGACGGTTGCACGGTCGGTTGCGGTTGTCGCTCGAATCGTCCGTGTTCGAACCATTCGCGATACTGCGCCTCGGTCTCCGTAAACTCCAGCGGGCACTCCTTCGGGCGCGGCACCCCGTGGCGGATCACTCGCCGCGTGAGCTGGGGAATACTGCGAAAGTAGTACCCTTCGCCGACCCGGCACACCTCGTAGAATTCAGAAAAACTCCCGGCATCCGTCCGCCATAGCGCCACCTCCGTCACCTGGTCATCCCACACGGCGTGCTGTCCCCACTCGGCAAATACGGCCTCGATCGTAGTCAGCGCGGGGGGCGTCGTTCGCACGACGATCGGCCACTCCTTCAACGTCACCGCCGAAGCCACCTTCACCGCCTGCTCCGCGTCGCGCTTGAGGCCCCAGACCGAGGCCGCTCCCAGCAAAAAACCCAACATCGCCCATGACGACGCCTTCGACATCTTGGACGGCGACAACGGATAGCTCTGCTTGGGCTCGTTATGCTCGTCGTCCATCGGCAACAGGGTCGCGAAATCCTCAGGCCCGCACAAGTGCGGCGACGGCCATCGCATAATTCTCCGTGTGCGAAAGCGTGAGCATCACATGCGTCGCACCGACGTGGGCGAGCAAGGCCTCCCCTTGGGCGTCGAGTCGCACCAATGGCTCGTGCCGAGCACCGTGATACACCGAAGCAGATTTCCAGCCGAAATCCGTGCCGATGCCCGTCGTAAAACACTTGGACACCGCCTCCTTCGCCGCGAAGCGCGCCGCGATGTGTTTGTGCGGATGCGCCATCGAAGAACAATAAGCCTTCTCTTCCTCGGTGAGGATCCGGTCCATGAAACGATCCCCATGCCGCTCCATCACGCCGCGAATGCGTGCGATCTCAATGATGTCAGCCCCAATGCCGATCAGCACGCCACCGGGGGGAAGTTGGATATTCATGGCGCAGGGAGTAGCGAGGAGTGAGCAGCGGGTAGCGAGGAGAAATCCAAGGTGCGTGAACCGCAGCGCACTGCTCGCTACGCGCTACCGACGACGCGCGGCTCTTTTCACCCATTCATCCGCGCCTTCATTTCGCCGACCGCTTCCTCGACGCCAGTGAACAGCGCGCGGCTTACGATGCTGTGGCCGATATTCAGTTCATGGAGATGGGGCAGCGTGCGCACCTCGGCGATGTTCACGTAGTTGATGCCATGCCCGGCGTTCACCGTCAGCCCGAGGTCTTTTGCGCGCACGCAACCGAGGCGGAGGCGCTGGAATTCCTTGGACCGTGCTGTCGTATAATAGGCATGCGCGTAGGCCCCCGTGTGCAACTCGACGAAGGTCGCGCCGACCGACGCACTCAACTCGATCTGGCGTTCGTCGGGATCGATGAACAAACTGACCTTGATCCCGGCCGCGAGGAGCGCGGCCACGCACGTCCCCACCGCCGCGAGGTTACCCACCACATCGAGCCCTCCCTCGGTCGTGACTTCCTGCCGGCCCTCCGGGACGACGCAGACGAATTCCGGCTTCAGTTTGAGTGCAAACGCCGTCATGTCGGGCGTGCACGCCATCTCCAGATTAAGCCGGGTGGCGATATTTTCCCGCAAGCGCCACACATCGCGCTCCTGAATGTGCCGACGATCCTCGCGCAGATGCACCGTGATCCCATCGGCGCCGGCGCGCTCGGCGTGCAGCGCAAACGTGACCGGATCGGGCTCGACGGCGCCGCCCACGGTAGCGGCGGCCTCGCGGTAGCGGGCCTGGCGGACCGTGGCACAGTGGTCGATATTGACGCCGAGATAAATCATGGGACGGGTAACTGAACAAATTTCCTCACCACAGGAAACCAGTAAACGCGCCCCCAGTGATTTTCCTCTTTCTGATCGGGCCGCTTCCCCGTTAGATGAGACGATGCCGGCCCAACCGCAAAAACGTGAAAATCTCTTTATCAATCTCGGATGCAACGTCGCGTTGCCGTCGATCATTTTGACCTGGGGCAGTAAAGCCACCTGGCTCGGACCGAAATGGGCGCTGATCGTCGCCCTCGTATTTCCGGTCGCGTACTCCATCTACGATTTTGTCGTGCGGAAGAAATTCAATTTCATCTCCGCCCTCGGCTTCGTGAGCGTTCTGGTCACCGGAACGTTTGCCCTGATGAAGCTAGATCCGTTCTGGTTCGCGGTGAAGGAAGCAGCGGTGCCCGCCGCCATCGGTCTCGTCGTGCTTGCTTCAATGGGCACACGTTGGCCGCTGGTGAAAGAGATGCTCTACAATCCGCAGGTGATCGACGTCGACCGGATCGACGCCATCCTCGAGGAGCGGCAGGCGCGGCCGGAGTTCGAAAAGCTGCTGCGCGACGCGAGCTACCTGCTGACGCTGTCATTTGCCGTGAGCGCCGTGCTGAACTACGCCTTGGCGCGCTACCTCCTCAACAGTCCGTCTGGCTCGGAAGCATTTAATGCCGAGCTCGCGAAGATGAACCTGTGGAGCTGGCCCGTAATCGTGTTACCCAGCATGGCGATGACGATGTTCGCGCTCTGGCGCCTGCTCGGCGGCCTCCAACGCGTCACCGGCCTCGAATTGGAGCAGTTGATGCACACCGCACCGACCAAGAAATAGGGCGGACTTGCGGTCCGCCCCTTAAAAAACCCGGCGACGTCGAGCGCCGGCGCTTACGCCCGCTGCGCCATCGGCACGTAGTCGCGTTTGACCGCGCCCATGTAAATTTGACGGGGACGATAAATACGCCCCTTGGGATTCGCCGCGACTTCACGCCAATTGGCGATGTAGCCCGGAGCCCGACCAATGGCGAACATCGTGGTGAACATATTCATCGGAATCCCAATCGCGCGCATGATAATGCCGGAGTAGAAATCGACATTTGGATACAGACGGCGCGAAACAAAATAGTCATCCTTCAGCGCGGCTTGCTCGAGATTCTTGGCAATCTTCAGCAAAGGATCGTCAATGCCGAGTCGGGTCAGCACCGTGTCGCAGGCCTCACCGATGATCTTCGCGCGCGGATCGAAATTACGATAAACGGCGTGGCCAAAGCCCATCAGGCGGTTGCTCTTGCTACCGGATTTCGCGGCCGCGATGAAGCGAGAACCATCGTCCCCCTCGTCGTGGATCGACTGGAGCATCTGCATAACCGCCACGTTGGCTCCACCATGCAACGGGCCCGCCAAGGCACAGATGCCCGCAGAAATCGACGTGAAGAGATTCGAGGCGCTGGAGCCGACCATCCGAACGGTCGACGTGGAGCAGTTTTGCTCGTGGTCGGCGTGAAGGAGCAGCACGAGGTTGAGGGCCTTGGCGACCTCAGGCACCGGCACGTAATCCTGATAGGGCTCCGAAAACAGCATGTGCAGGAAGTTTTCGCAGAACGGCAGTTCCTGCTTGGGAAACACGAACGGCAGACCTTTCTGGTACCGGTAGATCATCGCGACGATCGTGCGGATCTTCGACATCGCGATGGCCGCAGCCGAATCGAAGTGTTTGAGATCTTGCTCAAAATTATTCGTCGCCAAGTGAGGATAATAGGCCGGTAGCGCACTCACCATCGCGGACAACATGGCCATCGGCGACGCACTCGTCGGAAACCCTTCCAGAATTTTTTGCATCTGGGTCTCGATGACCGCGTTCTTCCGGAGATTGAGACCGAATTCCTTGCGCTGGGCCGGGTTTGGCAGCTCACCGTAAATGACCAAGTAGGCGGTCTCGACAAAATCGCTGAAGTGCGCGAGTTGCTCGATCGGATAGCCGCGATGACGGAGGATGCCGTTGTCGCCGTCGAGGTAAGTGATCTGGCTCTCACACGAGCCGGTGTTGCCGTAGCCTTGATCAAAGGAAACATAGCCCGAAGCCGTGCGCAACGCGCGGGTGTCAACCGCTTTTTCACCCTCGGTGCCGATGATCACCGGCAAGGGGTATTCTTTATCGTCAATCTTCAGCGATGCAGTCGTGGCCATATATTCCGAGCGAAACTAATTCCGAGCCGCTGGCAAAGAAAACTTGCCCGGAAGGGAGAATTTCAGCCGAGGAAGTAGTCCCAAACGCCGCGCCGGTAAGAAAACGTCACGCTCCCTCCCCGCGACCTTCCAACGAGGGACCGCCTTCACGCCCCGCGCAAGCAGCACACCCTTCGCGCCATGGTTAGGGTCAAACATCGCCCGCTCACCGCTCATGACGACAGGCAACTGCCGGAAGACTCGGGCAGAAAAATCGCGCTGATCACACACAGGGGATTTACTCATGGCACCGACCCCAAATCAGTATCATCAGACCCTCCGCCCCTATCCGTTCACCCTTCTGGGACCTTTCCTGACGGCGAACTCCGTTGGAAAACGCTCTGCGGTTACCTTCGAAGTGAGGCTCACCGACCTCAACGTTTACCTGCCCGATCCACGCTCATTCCCCCAATCGCGCTACCCCGCCCGTGCGGAAATCCTCGCCTAACCCGCCGCCACCACCGCCGCGAAATTGCGGTAAACCTGCAGGCCCTTCGCCTGGCTCTTTTCGGGGTGAAACTGCGTCGCAAACACCCGCCCGCGGGCAATCGCGCAACAAAACTCCCCGCCATAATCGCACTCGGCCAAGACGAGCGAGCGCTCGACCGGAACACAGTGAAAGCTGTGGACAAAGTAAAAATTCTCGCCTTCGGGCGCGAGATTCGCAGCGAGGGGCGAGTTCGGCTGCACGAAGCGAACCGTGTTCCAACCCATGTGCGGGATCTTGTACTCTGGCGGACGCTGGAAACGCACGACCTTACCCGGGAAAATCCCGAGGCCGGTGATGTCCCCTTCCTCCGAATGCTCGAACAGCGCCTGCATCCCCAGGCACACTCCCAGAAAGGGCCGGTCCGCCGCGATCCAGTCACGCACAGCGGCGTCAAGTTTCGAGGCCCGCAACGAAGCCACACAATCCCGCAGTGCGCCCACGCCTGGCAAGACGATGCCCCGCGCGTCCGCCGCGACAATCTCCTCGGGCGTGCGGACCACCTGGATGGTCGCTCCGACCGCCTCGAGCGCCTTGGTGACGCTGCGCAGGTTGCAAATCCCGGTATCGATGACGGCAATCATCTGGCCGTCAGCGCCGCAACACCAGTGCCGGGAAATCCGGACAGAGTTTCGAGCCGCGCAGGGGCTCGGCCTGACCGGCAGCGAAAAACGTCATCCCGCCCGTGAGTGAACAGTGCCACACCTCGCGGGCACCGGCATCGAAATACAGCGCCGTCTTGTCCCTCATCTCGGCGACCGTGTTGTCAGGCGAAAGCACCTCGACACAAATCTCGGGTGCACGGGAGAAACAGGTGCCATCACCAAGCTCATCCACGCAGTCACGCGAAGCCCACGCGACGTCGGCAGCGCGCACGCCATCGGCAGTGGAGATTGGGCATACCGTGAACACCTCGCCATCAGGCAGGAGGCGGTCGATGATCGCTCCGATGCGAAACTGATAACCTCCGTGACTGGCAGCAGGCGGTGGGCTCATAAGGATGTGGCCATGCCGGTCGGTTTCAACCCGGCCCTCGACCTTAATCCACTTGGGATCGGCGACGAGCTCCGCCCAGCGACGCAGGTTGAACGCGGTCTGCGCATCCTGCGCCGGTCGTTCGATCGTGAGCGTGTCCATGGTGGCAAGATGGCGCGGCGGCGGCGGCAAGCCAGACGCCCTAAGCGGCCATCAGATTTTCCCCTTCGTGCTCGGCAGCTGATCCGCTGCGCGCGGCTCGATCTGCGTCGCTACATCCAAGGCGCGGGCAAGGCACTTGAAAATCGCCTCAGCCACGTGGTGCGGCTCCTCGCCGTAAACCAGCTGGACGTGAAGATTCGCCCCGAGGGCATTGCTAAACGCCCGACAAAATTCCTTCACGAGGATAATATTGAAATCGCGCACAAACATCGTCGGGGCGTTTACCTCGTAAACCAAATGCGGGCGACCACCGACATCGACGACGATCCGGGCCAGCGATTCGTCCATCGGGAGAATAAAAAAACCGTATCGCTTGATCCCGACCTTGTCGCCGAGCGCCTCTTTGAAGGCCTGCCCGAGCACGAGCCCCACATCCTCGACCGTGTGGTGGTAGTCGACCTCGACGTCGCCCTTGGCCTTTACCGTCAGGTCGAAGAGCCCGTGCTTAGCAAAGAGCGTGAGCATGTGGTCGAAGAAGGGCACGCCGGTGGCGATTGCCGACTGGCCGCGACCGTCGATTGCCAAGGTCAGCGCGATGTCCGTCTCCGCCGTTTTACGGAGGACAGTCGCTACGCGTTTGTTGTTTTTAGCCATGCGTCGAGAGTTTCGTTGAGGACGAGCATTTCGTCATCGGTGCCCACGCTGATCCGCAGAAATGGGGCGGTCAAGGCGTGCTTGGGGAAGTGACGCACGAGGACTTTGTGGGCGAAAAGGAAATCGTAAGCGGACTTCGAAATCGCCGGGCCAGACTCACCAAGCGCGTTTTTCGGCTCCGTGAAAATGAAGTTGGCCTGCGACTCGTAAGTGAACCAGCCCCGGTGCGTACTGAAACCTCGGATGCAGCGGTCTCGGGTGGCTTTGATTTTTTCTACGACGCCGGAATAGTAGGCCGTGTCGCCGAGGGCCGCGAGCGCAGCCACCTGCGAGAGGCGGTTCACATTGTAGCTGTCGCGCACGCGATCGAGCAGGCCGATGATTTCCGGATGCGCGAGCGCATAGCCCACCCGGATGCCCGCGAGCGCATAGGCTTTCGAGAGCGTGCGAACGACGACCACGTTGGGATAACGGGCGAGCAGCGGGACGGCGTTTTCCGTCGCAAAGGGCGCGTAAGCTTCGTCGACGACCAGCAGGCCACGAAACGACGCCAGCACCCGCTCGAGGTCGGCATTAGCAAAGGCGACGCCCGTGGGGGCGTTCGGCGACGTCAGAAAAAACGCCCGCGCGGTCGAGGCGGCGATGCGATCGAGAGGGAGGCGCATCGCGCGGTCGAACTCGATCACCTGAGTCGCGCCGTCCTGGATCTCGATGAGCACGGGATACAGCGAATAGCTGGGCAACGTGTAGCCGGCGGCGGCTTCTTGCGTGCAAAAAGCTCGGATGAGTAAATTGAGAATATCATCGGAGCCATTGCCGACGCAGACGTTTTCCGCCGTCAGGCCTTCGCCATGGTGCGAAGCAATGGCCGCGCGCAACGGCGAACTCTGCGGGCTGGGATAGAGCCGGAGCGAGGCCCCGTCTTCACCGATCTCGCGGCGTAGCGCTTCGGCTACCCGCGGGCTCGGCGCATACGGGCACTCGTTGGTGTTGAGTTTCGTCCAGCCTCGTTCCGTCGGCTGAAGGCCGGGCGTATAGGCGTGGAGCTTCGCGATGTGCGGGAGGGAGAGAGCAGTGAGATCGGACATCAGTGGAGGAGCGGGTTGATCCCGCGATTTGGGATTCAGCGTGGGCGCGGCGTAAAGCCGGGGCTACACTCCCCGAATCCGCACCGAGCGGCCGTGGGCATCGAGTTTTTCCATCGCCGCAAACGCAGCCACGATCGGCGCCGCTTTTTTCACACTCGCCCGATCGTAATGGACGATGCTGGTGCGCCGGAGAAAATCATCGACCCGCAGCCCGCTGAAGAACCGCCCGGCGCGGCCCGTGGGCAGCACGTGGCTCGGGCCGGCCACGAAGTCACCGAGGGCCGTCGGTGTAAAATTACCGATCATGATCGCGCCGGCGGTCGTGATCTCGGCGGTCAGTTTCTTGGCCGCCGCATCGGCGACGAGGAGTTCGAGGTGCTCCGGCGCGACGGTATTCGCAATCTCCGCGGCGTGGGCGAGATTTTTGACCTCGATGGCGAGGAAACCGGCATCCAGCACGCGCTGCGTTTTTTCGCGCCGCGTGATGAGCGGTAACTGGTCGCGGACCTCCCCAGCGATCGCCTCGATGATTTCAGCCGAAGTCGCGAGCAGGTAGATTTTCTCCCGGCCGGAACCGTGCTCCGCCTGCGCGAGCACATCAGCGGCCGCAAAGGATGCGTTGGCGGTGTCATCGGCAATGATCATCACCTCGCTCGGACCCGGCAGGGAATCCACCCCGACCGTGCCGAAAACTTGGCGCTTGGCTTCGCATACGTACGCGTTGCCGGGACCATAGATCTTGTCGACAGCGTTGATCGTCGTCGTGCCGTAGGCCATTGCGCCGATCGCCTGCACGCCACCGAAACAATACACTTCCGTGATGCCGGAGAGGTGCAGCGCCGCGAGCAGACCCGTGGCGAGCTTGCCGTCGGCATTGCTCGGTGTGAAGACCGCGATCTCCGGACAGCCGGCGATTTTCGC
>CANIJN010000021.1 GCA_947467625.1 Opitutia bacterium
GGGCGTGGAAGAGGTCCTCGGCATCGATACTCGGACGGCGGAGTTTGGCGTCGAAGTTGAAACCGCCGGAGCCCAGTCCGCCGGCGCGCAGGATGGAGGTCATGGCGAGGGTGAGCTCCTTGACGTCGGTGTTGAACTGATCGGTATCCCAGCCGAGGAGGAGGTCGCCCGCGTTGGCGTCGATGGAGCCCAGCATGTTTTGCGCGGCGGCGACCTCGATCTCGTGTTGGAACGTGTGGCCGGCGAGGGTCGCGTGGTTGGTCTCGATGTTGAATTTAAAATGGCTTTCGAGTCCGTAGGTGCGGAGGAAGGCGATGCCGCTAGCGACGTCGAAGTCGTATTGGTGCTTGGTGGGCTCCTTTGGCTTGGGCTCGATGAGGAACTGGCCCTTGAAACCGATGCTCTTGGCGTAATCGACCGCCATGTGGAGGAATGCGGCGAGGTGGTCCTGTTCGCGTTTGAGGTTGGTGTTGAGGAGGGTTTCGTAGCCCTCACGACCGCCCCAGAAGACGTAGTTCTCGCCGCCGAGCAGTTTGGTCACGTCGATCGCTTGCTTCACCTGCGCCGCAGCGTAGGCGAAGACGTGGGCATCGGGATTCGTCGAGGCGCCGCACATGAAGCGCGGATTAGAGAAGAGGTTGGCCGTGCCCCAGAGGAGCTTCACGCCGGTCGCCTTCTGGAGGTCTTTCGCGTGGGCGACGATGGCCTCCAAGTTCTTGTTGGATTGGGCGAGCGTGCTGCCTTCGGGGGCGATGTCCCGATCATGGAAGCACCAGAACGGCGCGCGGATTTTCTGGAAAAATTCAAAGGCGGCGTCCATCCGGACTTTGGCGATGGAGACGGCGTCGGTGCCCTTTTCCCAAGGGCGAAGAATCGTGCCGGGGCCAAACGGATCGGAGCCGGTGCCGCGGAAGGAGTGCCAATAGGCGATGGAGAAACGCATGTGCGCGGACATGGTTTTGCCATCGATGAGTTCGTCGGGATTGTAGTGCCGGAAGGCGAGCGCGTTGGTCGCGCCGGGACCTTCATAGGCGATGGTGGGAACAGACCAGTGGGAGCGGGTTTTTTTCATGGAGAAATGGAGCGGGCGTGAGCGGGACACATTGGGCAAGAAGGCACAGCGTAGCGCAGCGGAACCGTCGAGCGGTAGCAAAAATCAATATTATTTTTGGTTTCAAACACGGGGGCGCTGGCCGCAGCAAATGAAAACTAACGGTAGGCGGAGGGTTAACCACGGAAGGACACGAATGAACACGGATGAGCAGTGCACGACCGGACCACAGGGAGAGTCCGTAGGCGTAGCGGGTGAAGCACCGCACCGATCTCGCTCCAGGGTCACCAAAATAGCGCGCCAACGAGCGGCGGCCCGCCGTTCGGCGTCATCGTTGCGCCTCAGCGAGTGGGTAAACGGCCGACGGGGGTGAGTTGAGCCCAGTCGAGCGGGTTGACTTCGAAGGCAGCACCGAAGCCGATGACGACCCGACCGCGGAGCGGGATCAGGCGCATAAACTGAAAATCGGGCAGCGCGGCGATGACTGCAATGGTCGCGCCGAACTTGGCGCGGAAGGCGGCGACGAGTGTGGCGTGGGCGACGGATTCTCGGGCGACGGGCTCCGCGGCGCAGGAGAACCCGAGGCGGCGGCGGGCGAGGGCATTGGTGGCGGCGGACTCCGGTTCCGCGAGGAGCACGCTGGCGCGGGGATTCTCGCGGAGGTTCCGCGTGTGGGCGGCGAGGCCGCTGACGAAGATCACGAACGCCCCGTTATTGTCTAAGAGTGTGGCGGCGACGGAGGCTTCGGGCAGGCCATCCGCCGAAGCGGTGCTGAGGCAAACGGTAGAGAGATTGGCGCGAAAATGGGCGACGACGTCGCGGGCCAGTGGCAAGGGATCGGACATGAGGAAGAGCGTGCTCCGAGGGTGGGACGCGGGACAAGGGTGTTCCGGTGCCCCGAGATATTTTGAGAACGCGATTGACGGTGGGGAGCCCAAGGCATCTATATGACTAGAGGAGCGTATGTCACCCCAACCCTTGGCCCCCGAATTCGATCAACGTTTGCCGCGCTATCATCGCGTGAGGGAAGCGCTGAGCGCGGAGATTGCCGCGCGCCGCTGGAAACCAGAGGAGGCGATCCCGAGCGAAGCGGAGATCGCGGAGACGCATCAGGTGTCGATCGGCACGGTACGGAAGGCGATCGATTCGTTGGTGGCGGACGGCGTATTGGAGCGTTTTCAAGGCAAAGGTACGTTTGTGCGGCGGCCGGATTTTCAGTCGTCGTTCTTTCGCTTTTTTCGATTTGCGAGTGCGGGCGGGGCGGCGCGTGTGCCGGTGAGTCGAATCTTGAAACGTGAAGAGACGACGATGACCGTTGTCGTGGCCGAGGCGCTGGGGTTGAAGGCTGGGGCTCCGGCGATTCGGTTTTCCCGGCTCCGGTTGATCGAGGACCGGCCGCTCGTGTTGGAAGATATTTGGCTGCCGCACGACCGATTTAAGGCGCTCCTCACGATCGATACCCGGGAGTTCGGCGATTTGTTGTATCCGCTCTATGAGCAATATTGCGGCGTGATGGTGGCGTCGGCTCAGGAGACCTTGAGTGCCGAAGCGGTGTCGGCGAAGAATGCCCGACTGCTCGAACTCGAGGCCGGTGAACCGGTGATCGTGATCGAACGGGTGGCGCTGAGTGCGGATCGCCAGCCGCTGGAGTGGCGGCAGTCACGGGGGCCGGCGAGTGAGTTCCGCTACCAAGTCGAAATCCGCTAGACGCACCGAGCGGCGCGCAGGACAATCCGGGCAAAGGCTCGTTGACTGTCGTCCTGTTTTTGCAACCGCGAGCTCTTAATTTTAACCATCACCTCATGTTTCGCTGGTATCGTGAAATCAACCCGACTGAGCGCAGGACCTTTTGGTCTTGTTTTGGGGGTTGGGGGCTGGATGCGATGGATGTGCAGATGCTCAGCATTGCCTTGCCCGCGCTGATCGTGGCCTTCGGTTTGGATAATGCTGAGGCCGGTGCGATCGGCAGTGTCACGCTGGTGACGTCGGCCCTGGGCGGATGGGTCGCCGGCGCGCTGTCGGACCGTTACGGTCGCGTGCGCATTTTGCAGGCGACGATTGTCTGGTTTTCTGTGTGCACGTTGCTGTGTGCCTTCGCGCAAAATGGGACGCAGCTTTTTGTGCTGCGGGCGCTGCAAGGATTCGGTTTCGGTGGGGAATGGGCGGCCGGCGCGGTGTTGATGGCGGAGACGATCCGGCCGGAGCATCGCGGTAAAGTTCTGGCGACGGTGCAGAGCGCGTGGGCGGTCGGGTGGGGCGGGGCGGTGCTGATTTATTCTTTGCTCGTCTGGGGGCTGCCGGGGGAGGCCTCCTGGCGCGTGATGTTTGGGGTCGGTCTGGTGCCCGCGCTGTTCATTGTCTATGTGCGGCGGGCGGTTCCCGAGACCCGAGCGCGGGGAGTTTTCGCGCCAACGTCGAATCAGTGGGCGGGAGGTCTGTTCGGAATTTTTTCCTCGGGCTTGTGGCGGGTGACGCTCGTGGGAGCGCTCCTCGGCGTCGGTGCCCACGGTGGCTACTACGCGCTGATGACATGGCTGCCGACGTTTCTAAAAACCGAGCGACAACTCTCCGTATTGAGCACGGGTGGTTATCTCGCGGTGATCATCGTGGCGTTTTGGTGCGGCTGTATGGTGAGCGCCCAGTTGCTTGATCGGATTGGCCGGAGGCGAAATATTCTGCTGTTTGCGGTCTGCTGTGTCGCCACGGTGATCGTCTATCTGCTCTTGCCGCTGACGAACGGGCAGATGCTGGTCCTGGGGTTTCCGCTCGGCTTTTTTGCGGCCGGAATTCCCGCGAGCTTGGGCGCATTGTTTAATGAACTCTATCCCGCCGGGATTCGCGGCACCGGCGTGGGCTTCTGCTATAATTTCGGGCGCATCGCTTCGGCCGGGTTTCCGTGGCTCGTCGGGCACATGAGCGAATCCATGCCGCTGGGGCGCGCGATCGGCATCGACGCGGCGCTGGCGTATTCGCTCGTGATCGTGGCCGTGTGTTTGTTGCCCGAGACCACGGGCCGGCGACTCGACGTCGACTCAGGCGGGGCGGTGAAGGTTGCAGCCACCGGGTATCCTACCGCGCCGCTCCGGTGCGCCTGCGCATGATTTCGCGCGCGGCAATTTCTGTTCGAATTTTGGCTGCGGCTCTCCTGCTTGCTGCCAGCGGGCGCGGCGGAGACCGCGTGACGGTGCTCTCTCCCTCCTCCCTCATCGCCGTGGATACACACGCTCATATTTTCCAACGCGCTTCCGCCCCGGTGGCAGGTGCCCGTTACGTCCCCAACTACGACGCGACGCTGGCCGAGCTTTTACAACAGTTCGCCACGCACGGTATTTCCCACGGGGTCCTGGTGCAGCCGAGCTTTCTGGGGACCGACAACACGCTGCTGCTGGCCGCACTCCGTGCCCACCCGGGTCGGTTGCGCGGGGTCGTGGTGGTGGATCCGGGTATCGGGTCGGCGCAACTCGCGGAGTGGGCCGAAGCGGGTGTCATGGGTATTAGGCTCAATCTCGTCGGACAACCACTGCCGAACTTTCGGCTGGAACCTTGGCCGGCGTTTTTCGTGCAATTGAAGAAGCTTGGCTGGCTCGTCGAGGTGCAGCGCGAGGCTCGCGACTTGCCCAGCTTGGTCGAACCGCTGCTGGTCGCCGGCCTCAACGTCGTGGTCGATCACTTTGGCCGCCCCGATCCGAAACTCGGCGTCGAAGATCCGGGCTTCAAGTATTTGCTGGCGCAGGCCCCGACGCGGCGGCTCTGGGTGAAACTCTCCGGTGCGTATCGCAACGGCCCCGACGGCATTGGCGATGCGATTGCCGATGCGGCGGCGCCGCAGCTGCTGCGGGCGTTTGGCCCCGAGCGGCTGTTGTGGGGCAGCGACTGGCCCCACACGCAGTTCGAACACGCCGAGGAGTATGCTGATGCGCGCGGGCAACTCGACCGCTGGATCACAGATCCCGCCGCTCGTCGGACGGTGCTCGAGACGACGCCCGCCGCCCTTTTTCGTTTTCCACCCGCGGCTACGGTCGTGCGCGGCACCCTTCCCTGAAATAGCAACCCAGCCAGAATAACCTATGAAACTAACTCCCGAAACCCTGCTCGATTTCACCTGCCGCCACGCCCGCTTCGGGCTGGCGGCGCTCTGCGCCGGCCTGTCGGCGTCTGCCGACGCCCAGACTGCAGCCACTCCGACCCCCGCGCCGGCAGCCTCCGGCGAAGTCCTCAAGCTCGAGGCCTTCAGCGTCTCCGGATCGCACATCAAGGGGGCGAGCACGTTTACTGCGCCGACGCCCGTCTTGGTCATCGACCAGGGTGCGCTCTTGGCCGTGGCGCCGATCAATCTGGCGGAGGGTCTGAAACAGCTTCCTGCGATCGCGCCGGGTGGCGGGCAGACGAATGGCGGTGGCACGGGGAACAGCAGCGCCAATTTCCTCAATCTCCGCGCACTGGGGGTAACCCGTACGCTGACGCTGCTCGATGGACGGCGCTTTACGCCCAGTGGCCCAACCGGCCAGATCGACGCGAATCTCATTCCGCAAGGACTCGTTGATCGCGTGGACGTCGTGAACGGCGGCGCGTCCGCCGCCTATGGCTCGGATGCCGTCGGTGGGGTCGTGAATTTTGTGCTCAACAAAGAGTTCACTGGTTTCAAATCCGATGTGGTCGTGGGCCAGTCCCAGAAAGGTGACAACAAGGAATACAAAGGATCGGTCACGTTCGGCACCGACTATCTGAAGGGCCGTGGCCATCTTATCTTCAATGCGGAATATGCGGTCAGCAAAGGCGTGAACGGCGACGGGCGAGCCTCCCGCCGGGAAGAAACCAACCAGATCCCTGATCCGACCAACACGACCAAGGCGGTTCTCGCGACGGACATCCGATCGCCGTTTACGACGGGCGGTCACATTATCAATGGGGCCGGCGGCACGGCGGCGAATAACGCGCTCATTCGCGGCATCAAGTTTGGTCCTGGTGGCGTGCAGAGTCCTTACGACTACGGCAAACTCTCGACCACGGTCGGCACGACCAACGGATTCCAGAGTGGGGGCGACGGCTTCCGCATCGGCACGTCGCAAGAGATCGTCCGGCCACTTACGCGGAAGAACCTGTTTCTGCGGTCCGATTTCAAGCTGCTCGATCACCTCACCGTTTTCGCGGAGGGATCCTATAGCGAAACCATGGCGGATCAGCAAAACAGCCCGACGACTCACCTGCTCACGATCCAGCGGGGCAACGCGTTTCTCGCGCAGGTCGCGCCCGATTTAGTGGCGCGGATGACTGCGCTCGGCGTGACCTCGTTTACCATGAACCGCCTCACGCTGGAGCGCGGGCTGACCGAGTCCCACGTCAACGATAAGAACCGCCGTCTCTTGGTCGGCTTCAACGCCAAGCTCGGCGAATGGAATTGGGAAACGTCCTATCAATGGGGCACGAACGATATCAGTATCCCGATCACCAATAACTTGATCCTCGCCCGCATGACAGTGGCTGCTGATGCGGTCTTGGTGGGCGGTCAGATTGTCCCGCGGGCCTTGGCGGCCAATCCTGGGGCCGTCGCCTTCAATCCTTTTGGCGCGGGTTCGCCGTCTCAGGCGGCGCTGGACTACGTGATGGGCACGACGAGTTTTGACGAGACCACCACGCAGGACGTGGCGGACACCAAGATCACCGGCAATCTGTTCACATTGCCCGCCGGACCTCTCGCGGTGGCCGTTGGGGCGCAATGGCGGAGTCTCAAATCCACGACGCGGTCAGATGCGACCTCGGCGGCTGCGGGCTATCGTTTGGCCAACACCCAACCCTTCTCCGGTGACTATACCATCATCGAAGAGTTCGCCGAATTCCAGATTCCGATCATCAAGGATGTCCTCTTCGCCAAACAGGTGACGGCCAATCTGGCGGCCCGGCATGCGAACTACTCCACGAGCGGCGATGCCGAGAGCTGGAAAGCGGGGATGGTGTGGCAGCTCCAATCCGATCTTCGCCTTCGCGCGTCGCGCTCCCGCGACATCCGCGCACCCAACATCAGCGAGCTGTTTACCGCCGGGACCCAGCAGAACTCGAATATCGACGATACCTTTCCCGGTGGCACCGGCCTGACGTTTCAAGGCGTGCCGAGAGTCACGAGCGGCAACCCCAATCTAAAGCCCGAGGTGGCTAATTCTGCGGTCGTGGGCTTCGTCTATCAACCGTCGTGGCTCAAGGGCGCAAATTTCGCGGTGGATTTTTATACCACGAAGATCAGCGACGCCATTTTCCTCGCCGGAGGGCAAGACGCGGTGCGCGAGTGTTCGCTCAATCCAGCCTCGCCGCTCTGCTCCTTCGTGACGCGCGGCCCCACTTCCGCCAGCCCGCGGGCCGTCATTCGTACGCAGATTTCGTCGGTCAACCTCAACTCCGAGTTTTCCCGCGGGGTGGATTTTGAAGCGAGCTACCGTTTGCCGCTCAACACCTGGTTTGCCAACGCCCAGCCCGGCGATTTGACGGTACGGGCGGTCGCGGGCTACATCGACGAGTATTCTCGTGTTTCGCCGCTCGCCCCGACGATCAATTTCGCCGGCAACGGTCTGGCGAATGCCGGGAGCGGCTCCTCGGCGATGCCGCACGTGCGAGGCACGCTCTCGTTGAACCATTCGCGCAGGGCGATCTCGAGTTTCCTTCAGATGCGCTACATTGGCCGGATGACGTGGGACAAGACGCGCGTCCTAGGTGTGACGACTGACTACAACGACGTGCCCTCGACCGCCTATTTCGACGGCCAAGTCGCCTATCGCCTCCCCACGATGCGCCAGCGCTGGCAGACGGAGATCTATCTGAACATCGCCAACCTCCTCGACCGCGATCCGACGTATGCACCGCGCAGCGGCGGGGCGACGCCGATGCCCACGGATCCGGGCCTGTTTGACCAGGTCGGCCGGATGTTCCGCGTGGGCGTGCGCACGCGGTTCTAACGTGCCGTTGGTCGCTCACATCCCGGTGGTGTGGGCGGCCGCGTTTATGCGTCGTCTCGTCTCCAACGTCGTCCGTTTCTTCGCCGCGGCGGTCCTGCTTGGGCTGGGTCATGGCGCGGCCCCGTCGTGGGCGGCGGAGACGCGCGTTGGACTGCCGGTCGAGCTGACGGGCCGCCCTGTGCTCGGTGTGAATACGGCGCCGGTGTTGGTGGTAGAGATCTCTAATTTTAAATGCGCCCAGTGCCGAAAGTTCCACGAGAACGTGTTTCCGACGTTGCGTAAGGATTATATTGAGACGGGCAAAATCCAATGGGTCGTGGTCAACGCTTCGGACGATGAGTCCGAGCAGTATGGCAAGATTTTCTCGATCGCGCGCTGTGCGCAGCGGCAGGGGAAGTATTGGGAATTGCTAGACGGTCTGTTCTCCGTGGCTCACCGCGCGCCGAGCGTGCTTGAGGCGCTGGTGGCGAAGAGCCCGCTGCTCGACCGGAGCGAGTTGGAGATTTGCCTGCAAGACCGCGGAGTGCGCTCTGCTGTGGCGAAGGATTTTGAGCTGGCGGCGCGCTTGAGAATCAGGGGCACGCCGACCTTTGTGATTTCGAAATGGAGCGCCGACGGAAAACGAACTGAATCGACGATCGCGGGTGCCCAGCCGCTGGCGTATTTCCAACGCGCCTTTGACGACCTGCTCAAGAAACCATGACCCTTATGCCCTCGCCTGCTCATCGTTCCGACACTCTTGGCTTGTGGGAGCGCGCGTGGCGCGCGTGGCGCGGGATCTCGCTCGCGCAGTGGATGCTGGTCGCGGCCGTGGGCGGAATCGTGTTCGGGCTGGCCGCGCCCGGCCTCGCGCCGCACCTGAAGTTTATCAGCGATATTTTTCTGCGGCTCATTCGCGCAATCATTGCGCCCGTGCTTTTCGGGGTGTTGGTGCGCGCGGTCGGCGGCGTAAGTGGCATGAAGGATCTGGGCCGGCTCGGATGGAAGGCGCTCCTCTACTTCGAGGTGGCGACGACGCTGGCGCTGCTGCTCGGCTGGTTTGCCGCGGTGATCGTGCGGCCCGGGGATGGCGTCGCGTTGGTCGCCAAGGCGACGGTGGGCGCGCCAGCGATGTCGTTCATGGACGTGCTCGTGAATGCGTTTCCCACGAGCATCGTGGATGCGATGTCGCGGGGCGACGTGCTGCAGATTGTCGTCTTTTGTTTTCTCTTCGGCGTCGCGTGTTTGTCGGTCGGGGAGAAGGCGCGGCCGGTGCTCGAACTGGCGGATGCCGTGGTGACGATCGCGTTTCGTTTTACGCACTTCATCATGTATCTGGCGCCGGCGGCGGTGTTCGCCGCGATGGCCGGCACGGTGGCGTCGGGAGGGGTGGACGTGCTGACCGGCTTGGCCCGCCTGTTCGCGGCGGCGTGGGGCGCGGAGCTGCTTTTTCTGGTGGCGGTGTTGGGTGGTTCGCTCGTCGCGTTTCGTGTGCCGCTGCGGCGTTTCGTCCATTTTGTGCGCGAGCCCTTTCTCATCGCGTTTGCGACCACGTCGAGCGCGGCGGCGCTCCCGCAGACGTTGGCAAACATGGAGCGCTTCGGCGTGCCTAATCGCATTCTCGGCGTGGTGGCGCCGCTCAGCATCAGTCTGAATCTCTGCGGCAGCACGCTGTTCCTCGGGCTGGCGACGCTGTTCGTCGCGCAGGCGGCGAATGTCCCGCTGTCGTTCGATCAACAGTTGCTGATTTTGCTCACGCTGAAACTGACGAGTAAAGGCGTGGCGGGAATTCCCCGCGCGAACTTCGTCGTGCTCACCGCGCTGTTTCAGAGCTTCGGTCTGCCGTTGGAGGGGCTGGGGTTACTTCTCGGCATCGACGCGTTGATCGATCCGATTCGCACGAGCGTGAACGTCATCGGCCACTGCGCTGCGCCGGCAGTCGTGGCGCGGTGGGAGGGTGTGGAGTTTCCCCGTCACCTCGAACCTGTTCAGAGTCCGGCGGAGTAATCGTGCTCGAAGTCTTCGGTCTGTTGGCTAAACCCACGTTTATGTCCCTCCTGCCCCTCTTTGACCTTTCGTTAATTGCTCGAGCCACGCGGCCGGCACTGGAGTTTGTGGGAGGGGACGGACGGCGGAGTGCGTTTACTTTTGGTGATTTGGAAAACCGCAGCAATCGGCTCGCGCACCTGCTCCGAGCCCGCGGAACCAAGGCGGGTGATCGCGTCGCATTCTTTCTGCAAAATCGGGTTGAGGTGATCGATCTCTGGCTCGCGGGGGCCAAGCTCGGCCTGATCATCGTGCCGATCAATGTGCTCTACCGAGAGCGCGAGCTCACGCACATCCTGCGCGACGCCGAGCCGACGGCGGTCGTCACATCGTGCGATTTGGCGCCGTTGATCCCGACCGATGTCGTCGTGTGGGACGTGGATGCCTTGGTCGCGGAGGCGGCGGCTCAACCCGCCACGCGGAACGCGGTGCCCGCGGATGCGGATACCCCGATGGCGCTCATCTACACGTCGGGCACGACGGGTGCGTCGAAAGGGGCGGTGCTGACGCAAGGCAACTTTGCGACCAATGCGCTGACGCTGGTGACGGCGTGGGATATCACGGCAGCGGATCGCTACCTCGCGACGTTACCGCTCTTTCACGTGCACGGCCTCGCGAATGGTCTGCACTGTTGGCTCTTTAGTGGCTGCCACATGCGCTTGCTCGAACGCTTCGAGCACGCGAAGGCGGCCGAGTGGTTCGAAGATTACCGGCCCACGGTTTTCTTCGGTGTGCCCGCCATGTTCATCCGTCTGCTCGAACTCTCGCCGGTCGTCGCGCGGCAGATCGGTGCACGGTTGCGGCTCGCGGTTTCCGGCTCGGCTCCGTTGCCGGCGGAGGTGCACGAAAAATTTCGCCAGCTCTATGGCTCGGTTATTCTGGAGCGCTATGGGATGACGGAGACGTTGATGAACATTGGGAATCCGTACGCCGGCGAGCGACGCCCCGGCACGGTCGGACTGCCGTTGGCGCACGTCGCGGTACGGATTTGTGATGAAGCCAATGCCGCCGTGCCGGATGGGACGACGGGCGAAGTGTGGGTGAAAGGGCCGAATGTATGCTCGGGATACTGGCGGCGTCCCGAGGCGACGGCGGCGGCGTGGAGCGAAGGCTGGTTTCGTACGGGCGACATTGGGGTGCGCGCGGTGGACGGCTACATCACGCTCCAAGGCCGCCGGAGCGATCTTATCATCTCTGGCGGCTTCAATATTTATCCCCGAGAGATCGAGGAGTTGATTCTTGAGCAGCCTGGGGTGCGCGAAGCGACCGTCGTGGGCGTTGCCGATCCGGTGCGGGGCGAAGTGCCGGTGGCCTACGTGGTGGTGGATGCGGCGACCTTCGACGAGGCCGCCACCGTGGCGCGCCTGCGCACGCAGCTCGCGTCATTCAAACAACCGAGAGCGTTTGTGCGCGTGGCGGCGATTCCGCGCACGGCGTTGGGCAAGGTGCAGAAGCATTTGCTTAAGTCTACGCCACTCGCGCCATGAGCCCCGCCACGCTTTCCCTCCTCGCGCTGTTGGCCGTGATTTTCCTCAGCCTGACGTCGCGGATCAACGTCGGTATCCTCGCGGTAGCGTTGGCTTTTCCCTTGGGGATTTATTCCGCCGGATGGAAAGCCGATGCGGTGCTCGGGCTTTTCCCCTCGTCGCTATTTCTGACTCTCGCCGGCGTGACGCTGCTGTTTGGCATCGCCCAGATCAACGGCACGCTGGGGGTGCTCGCGCGACGCGGCGTGCGACTCTGCGGGGGCACGCCCGCGCTGCTGCCACCGTTGTTTTTTGGACTAGCTGGTGTGCTTTCAATGGTCGGACCGGGCGCGATTGCCGCCAGCGCTTTGGTCGCGCCGCTGGCGATGACGGCCGGGATTGCGGCGAGCGTTTCGCCGTTTCTGATGGCGCTGATGGTCGCCAATGGCGCGAATGCCGGCAACCTGTCGCCCTTTAGCGCGGTGGGGGTGATTGTGCAGGCGCAGATGCACAAGGCCGGATTGCCGCACAACGACTGGAGTATTTTTGCGGCGAACTTCGTCGCCCATGCGCTCGTGGCGGGAGCCGCTTATTTCATGTTCGGCGGACTTAAACTCCTCCGGGCGCCGCGGGTGGCGGCAGTCACTGCGGATGATGCGATGCTCACGGCCCGGCAGTGGTTTACTTTGGGGGTATTGGCGCTGTGGATCGCGGGCGTCGTGGCGTTCAAGATCAACCCGGGTCTTTCAGCGTTTGCGGCGGCGGCGGTGCTGATCATGGCGCGCACAGTGGAAGACCAAGAGACGGTGGCGGCCGTCCCGTGGTCGGTGTTGCTCATGGTTTCGGGGGTGAGCGTGTTGGTCGGCGTTTTGGAGAAAACTGGCGGGATGGATCTGTTTTCATCGCTCCTCGCGCAGATTGCCACGCCTGGGACTGTCAACGGCGCGATGGCGTTTGTGACCGGCTTGATCTCCACCTACAGCTCCACGTCTGGCGTCGTCTATCCAGCGTTTCTGCCGATGGTCCCGGGATTGGTCGCGAAGCTCGGCGGCGGAAATCCGCTGGAGATTGCGCTCAGTATCAATGTCGGCGCGGCCATCGTGGATGTGTCGCCGCTGTCGACGATCGGTGCGCTCTGCATCGCCGGGTTGCCGGCCGGTGGCGATGCGAAGAAACTTTTCCGGCAGATGTTGCTGTGGGGGTTGGCAATGATTGTGGTCGGCGCGCTGTTCTGCCAATTTTTCATTCGTTTTTTTGCACTATGAAATCCCACTCCCTGCGCCTGCTGATCCTGTTCTTGATCTTGCCGTGCCTCGTCCGCGCGGCCGACGATGCGGATAAACGGTGGACGCAATATGAGCCTTCGTTCAAAGCGTTTGCCGAGGCAGATCGTGCGCAGCCCCCGGTCAAAGGCGGCATCCTCTTCGTCGGCAGCAGCATTTTTCGCAAATGGGAAGCCGTGGCCGAACACATGGCACCGCTGCCCGTGTTGAATCGCGCGTTTGGCGGTTCGCGCACCGGTGACCAGCTTGCGCGTTTCGAGCAAGTCGTGCCGCCCTATGCGCCGAAAGTCATCGTCTACTATTGCGGGAGCAACGACCTCAAAGCCAAGCCAGCCGATGCGCCGGAGATGATCTTCGCGCGCTTCCGAGAATTCTCCGAGCGCGTGCGTACCCGGTATCCTGCGACGCGTCTGATCTACGTCTCGGCCACGCGGTCGCCGGATCGCGTCCCGCTGTGGGTGGAGGTGGATCACTACAATGCTCTGGCGCGCGCCTATTGCGCAGCCACGCCCGGCCGCACGTTTGTGGACATCAATCCGGCGTTGGTGGACGCCAATGGGCACCCGCGGCTCGATCTTTACGTCGCCGACAAACTTCATTTTCACCCGCCGGCCTACGTTGCCTTTACGGCGATCCTCAAGCCGGTGTTGGCGCGCGTGTGGGCCGAGGCGAACGGTGTTCCGTAAACCCGCGACG
Source organism: Opitutia bacterium (assembly GCA_947467625.1). Taxonomy (GTDB): domain Bacteria; phylum Verrucomicrobiota; class Verrucomicrobiia; order Opitutales; family Opitutaceae; genus GAS368. The sequence continues at coordinate 13,466 of CANIJN010000021.1, forward strand.
GGTGAAGGGGCGACGGTGTGGCGTGGGGGGCGGGGGGGCGGAATCCGTCGCTTGGAAAACCGCCGTTCTGTTAAGCCAAGATGTCTTTCACGACTTTGCCGAAGACGTCGGTGAGGCGGTAGCGGCGGCCTTGGAATTTGTAGGTGAGGCGCTCGTGATCGACGCCGAAGAGGTGGAGAATCGTCGCGTGCAGGTCGTGGATGTGCACGGGGTCCTTCGCGATGTTGTAGCCGTAGTCGTCGGTCTCACCGTAAGTCACGCCGGGTTTCACGCCACCGCCGGCCATCCAAAGTGAGAAGCAGCGCGGATGGTGATCGCGGCCAAAGTTGTTCGCGGTCATCGGCCCTTGGCAGTAGTTGGTACGGCCGAATTCGCCGCCCCAGATGACGAGGGTGTCGTCGAGCATGCCGCGGGCCTTGAGGTCGGCGACGAGCGCGGCGGCGGGTTGATCAGTCTGCTGGCACTCGCGTTTGATACCGCCGGGGAGGCCGCCGTGGTGGTCCCAGTCCTGATGATACAGTTGGATGAATTTCACGCCGCGTTCGGCGAGCCGCCGGGCGAGGAGACAGTTGGCGGCGAAGGAGCCGGGTTTGCGCGCGTCGGGGCCGTAGGTATCGACTACGTGTGCGGGCTCGTCTTTGAGGTCGGTGACCTCGGGTACGCTGGTCTGGAGGTTGAACGCCATCTCGTAGTTGGCGATGCGCGCGGAGATCTCGGCGTCGGGCGTGCCGGCAAACTGGTGTTCGTGCAACTCGCGGAGGCGGTCGAGCGCGAGGCGGCGGTTCTCTGGAGAAACGCCGGCGGGGTTGTTAAGATAGAGGACCGGATCGGCACCGGAGCGGAAGCGCACGCCCTGATGTTTCGCGGGGAGAAAACCGGCGCCCCACAGATGGGACATGAGGGGCTGGCCTTTTTTATCCTTCGTAATGAGCACGACGAAGGAAGGGAGATTGGCGTTGGCGCTGCCGAGACCGTAGTCGAGCCACGAGCCGAAACTCGGGCGGCCGGGAATTTGCGAACCCGTTTGCATGAAGGTCACGCCCGGGCCGTGGTTGATCGATTCGGTGTGCATCGAGCGAATGATGCAGAGGTCGTCGGCGATTTTTGCGGTGTGCGGGAGGAGTTCGCTGTACCACGCGCCGCTCCGGCCGTGCTGGGAAAACTTGAATGGTGAACCCGCGATGGGGATCGAACTCTGATTGCCCGACATGCCGGTGAGGCGCTGGCCGCCGCGTACGCTGTCAGGGAGTTGCTCGCCGTGGCGCTGGTTGAGGAGCGGTTTGTAGTCGTAGAGATCGAGCTGCGAGGGGCCGCCGGATTGGAAGAGGTAAATGATGCGCTTGGCCTTTGGGGTGAAGTGCGGAAGGGAAGGGAGGGCGGCGGCGGAAGATGGGGAGAGAGGGAGAGAGGGAGAGGGGGAGACGGAGGCAGCGGTGGCGTCGCGGCCGAGCAGATCGGCGAGGGCGATGCCGCCGAGTCCGAGGGCGAGGCGATTGAGGCACTCGCGGCGGCTCAGGGAGAGCCACGGGGCGTGACCGGTGCAGGGGGGTGAGTCGTGGGGTGACGGCGGAGGACGGGGATTCATTATCGTTTCACGACGAAGGTGTCGTGGTTCATGAGGGTGTTTACGAGCGTGGCAGTGGCGGCGATTTCGGGGGCGGGCAACGTGGCGTTGCGCGGGGTTGCGCCGACCGCAAGACTGGCGGCGGCGGACTCGGGGTGGGCGCGGAAGTGGGCGAGTTGTTCGTCGTAGAGCCGGGCGAGGATTTTTTGCTCGGCGACGTCGGGCGGGCGCGAGAGGAGTTGGTGGAAGGCGGCGGTGACGAGTGCGTCGCGCTGGCCGGGGTAGGCGAGGTGGAGCTTTTCGGCGAGGACGCGGGAGGCTTCGACGAATTGAGGGCCGTTGAGAAGCACGAGGGCTTGGAGCGAGGTGTTCGTGGTGTCGCGGCGGGCGACGCAGACCACGCGCTTGGGGACGTCGAAGGCTTCGAGCATGGGCGCGGGGCCGGTGCGTCTCCAGAACGTGTAGACACTGCGACGATAGAGTGCTTCGCCTGTGCCGGCGGGCGCGGGTTTGAAGGATTCAGGGATGTCGTAAGTGTAGACGGGCGGTCCGCCGATTTTTTCCACGAGGAGCCCGCTGGTGGCGAGGGCTTGGTCGCGGATCATCTCGGCGGGGAGGCGGTGACGCGGACCGCGGGCGAGCCAGACGTTTTCTGGATCGTCGGCCATGATCTCGGGAGTGGCGAAGCTGCGTTGGCGGTAGGTTTGCGAGAGGACGATGGTTTTATGCAGGGCTTTCACGTCCCAGCCGGAGCGGATGAATTCGCCGGCGAGCCAGTCGAGGAGTTCGGGATATTCGGCGCGGTCGCCTTGGCTGCCGAAGTCGTCGGAGGTCTTCACGAGGCCGCGACCGAAGAGGGATTGCCAGAAGCGATTCACCGTCACGCGCGCGAGCAGCGGATGGCGCGGGTCGGTGAGCCAGCGGGCGAGGCCGAGGCGGTTGCGCGGTTGATCGGATGGAAAAGCGGGGAGGGCGGCCGGGGTGTCGGGGCGAACGGTGGAGCCGCGCTGATCGTATTCGCCGCGCTTGAGGATGTAGGCCGTCTTGGGCTGCGGCAATTCGCGCATGACCATGATTTCCTTCGCCTCGTCGGCGAGTTTGGTTTGCGCCGCGCGGGCGGTGGCGAGTGCGGCGAGTTGGGTGCGGTAGGGCTCGTCGTGATTCGCGAGGTAGGTGTCGAAGTCGGGTGGCGTCGAAAGCGGAGACTCAGAGGGAGCGGAATAGATGCCGCGGATCTCGAAGGAGGTGAGTTCGCGGGAGAAGACCCGGAGGTCGTCGACGAGGCCGCCTTTGAAACCGCGGTCGCGGAAGCGTTCGCCGAGGGCGATGTTGTCACCGCCGCCGCCGGTGATGTCTTTCGTGAGGTGATCGCGGATAATCTCAGTGCGTGCAGGTTGGCCGTTAATGAACAGGCGAAGGCCGGCGGCGCGGCTCGCACCGTCATTCGAGACGGTGACGTGGACCCATTCGTTGACGGGGAGCGGATCGGTGGCGCGGATAGAAATCGCGTCGCCGGGCCAGAAATGGATGAGCGACCATTTGGCGCGGCCGTCTTCGATGAGGAGTTCGTAGCCGCGGCTGCCGGCGTCGGTCCAGGCGCGCGAGCGGTGGAGGACGACGGCGCGCTCTTTGACGTCGGGCGTCTTGATCCAGAGTGAAATCGTGAAGGGGTCGTGACGGTGGAAATTGCCCAGCTTCGTCTGAATGGCGTGGTCGCCCGAGAGACGGACCGCAGACCCGGCACCCGGGCGACCGGGGACGGACTCGTTTTCCTTCGCAGTGGAGGCGTAGTCGTCGGCGCGGACAGGGTTGGGGAAGCGGGCGAGGTTGGTCGGTTTCTCCTCGGAGGGGACTGTCTCGACGGCATCGGGCGCGGTGGCGGTGGGAGCGACTTTTGGTTTCGCGGGAGGTTTGGGCTTGGGAGGAAGCGGGGTGGTGTCGCGGACGTTGAAATCGAAATGCGCGACTTCGCCGCGAATCGTCGCCGTGGGTGAGGCCGTCGCCGGTTGCGCGAGCCATGCGGTGAAGGCGTCGCGTCGGGAATCGCGGAGTGCGGTGAGCGCGGCTTCGGCGGATTGTACCGCGGCGGTGGCGGCGGTGAATTTTTCTTGGTGCGCGGCATTGGGCACCCACATGGCGGGCGTGGGCGCTGATGGGGTGAAGAAGGAATAGAGACCAGCCTCGTCGATGTTTTGGAAAAACGCGGCGAGCGCGTAGAAATCTTTCTGCGGAATAGGGTCGAACTTGTGATCGTGGCAGCGACAGCACTCGAGGGTGAGGCCGAGGAAGGCGGTGCCGAAGGTGGTCACGCGGTCGTTGACGTAATTGATGCGGTATTCCTCCTCGACGGAGCCGCCCTCGGTTTCCTGTGGGTGGAGGCGGTTGAAAGCGGTGGCGAGGATTTGATCGTCGGTCGCGTTAGGCAGGAGATCGCCGGCGAGTTGGTCGGTGACGAATTGGTCCCAGCGGAGATTTTGGTTGAAGGCTTTGATGACCCAGTCGCGCCACGGCCACATCTCGCGCTCGCGGTCGACTTGGAAGCCGTAGCTATCGGCGTAGCGGGCGATATCGAGCCAGTCGGTGGCCATGCGTTCGCCGTAGCGAGGGGAGGCGAGGAGGCGATCGACGACCTTGGGCAAGGCGTCGGGCGAGCGGTCAGCGAGAAACGCGTCGAGTTCCGCGAGTGAAGGTGGGAGGCCGGTGAGGTCGAAGGAAAGCCGGCGAATAAGGGTGGCGCGGTCGGCTGCGGGTTGGGGTGCGAGTTTGCGGCGGGCGAGTCCGTCGAACGTGAGCCGGTCGATGGGCGACAGAGAGAGTGGCGGGAAATTGGCGGGCGGGGTTTTGGGGTTTGGGATCTGGGTGGCTGGAGTGGGGACGGGTGAGAGCGGCTCGAAGGCCCAGTGGTTTTGAAAAGGTGCGCCCTCGTCGATCCAGCGCTTGAGGATGGCGACTTCGGCCGGGGTGAGGCGGCCGATTTTTGCGTCGGGCGGCGGCATCATTTCCTCTGGGTCGGTGCTGGTGATGCGGAAGATGATTTCGCTCTCCGCGCTTTTGCCGGGGATGATTACGGCCGAGTCATTTTTCACGCGGAACGCACCGTCCTTAGTGTCGAAGCGGAGTTTGGCTTTGCGTCCGCTCTCATCGGGGCCGTGGCAGTGGTAGCACTTGTCCGACAAGATCGGACGGACGTCGCGGCCGTAGTCGACCGGCGGAGTGGTGGCGGAAGCGCTGGCGACGGTCGCACCCAATGCGAGCACGATGAATCGAAACAGGGAGCCGAAAAGGGTGCGGAGGCGGGGCATCGGGGGGGCGAGAGAGTGAGGAGCTCAGGAAATGGACTCAGCGGGTGAGGGGATGGCAATCTTTGACGCGACGCGGGCGTGACGCGCGGAGGGGTCTGGCGGCGTTGAGCTGCGGGGCTGTGCTAGCGATTGAGTGTGCGCTGGGCCTGTCTTTTGTGGCCTGCTCGCGGGGGGGTAGGACGTTACCGTTGCCAGCCAAGCAGGCACCGACCGCCGAGCCGGTTAAGCTTGCTTGAAGCAGCTTGGGATAAGCCGTCCACTGGCGTGACGTGGGCGGACTTGCGTTAGGGGGTGCGAGTCGCATCGTCGTGGTCACCCCATGGCTGTTCGTTTTTTTTCGGTAGCTGAGAATTTTTCTCGTCATCTTCGGGCGGGGCTTTGGGTGATCGGATTGGTCTTGGCCGGGGTCGAGGCTCAAGTCGTGCCGGCGGTGACGACACCGTCGGCGGCGCGTGCGGAGATTGCTGCGCTACGCATCGAGATTGCGCGGCATGATGCGCTCTACCATCGGCAGGCAGCGCCGGAGATCAGCGATGGGGACTACGATGGGTTGAAGCGGAAACTGAGAGTGTGGGAGCAAACCTATCCAGAGATTGCCCTCGAAGTGCCGGCAGTGGCGGAAGTGGGCGACGACCGCAGCGGGTTGTTTAAAACCTATCGGCATCGCGAGCGGATGATGAGTTTGGAGAAGGCCTACACGGAGGCGGAGTTGCGGGCGTTTTCCGCGCGGGTGGAAAAGGCGGTGGGCAAGCGTGAGCTCGCGTTTGTGATCGAACCGAAGTTCGACGGGCTCGCAGTGAGTGTAACGTTTGAGCGGGGGCGGCTCGTGCGAGCGGTCACGCGGGGGAACGGGATCGAAGGCGACGAGGTGACGGCGCATGTGCTGGCGATTGTGGGACTGCCGCAGACACTACGGGTGCTGGGCCAGGGTGTGGGCGCGGGAGAGCTTCCGGTGGTGATTGAGTTGCGCGGTGAGGTGTATGTGCCGTTTGCGGAATTTCAGCGGGTGAACGCGGAGCGGGAGGCGGCGGGCGAGACGCGGTTTGCGAATCCGCGCAATCTCGCGGCGGGTACGCTGCGTCAGCTCGATGCATCGGAGGTGACGCGCCGGGGGCTCGCGGTGGTGTTTTATGGCATCGGTGCGTGCGAGCCGCTCACGGCGTATCCGACGACACAGCACGGGCTGCATGAAAAAATCCGAGCGTGGGGATTGCCGGGGGTGGGCGAGGTATGGCGGGCGATGGGAACGGATGCGTTGTGGCGCGCGGTGCAGACGGTGGAAACGGCGCGGGCGAGTTTCACGTTTCCGACGGACGGTGCGGTGGTGAAGTTGGATGAGATGGCGTGGCAGCGCGAAGTCGGTGTCGGGGAAAGTGCGCCGCGGTGGGCAGTGGCCTACAAGTTCGCAACGGAGCGGGCGGAGACGCTGCTGCGCGGGATCACGATTCAAGTGGGACGCACGGGAGTGCTGACGCCGGTAGCGGAGTTGGAACCGGTGGTGCTCGCGGGTTCGAAAGTGGCGCGGGCGACGTTGCATAATCGCGACGAGATCGCGCGACGGGATCTTCGCGTGGGGGATTTTGTGTATGTGGAGAAGGCAGGGGAGATCATTCCCGCGCTCGTGGGAGTGAACCGCGCGCGGAGGCCGGCGGAGGCGGTGCCGTTTGTATTTCCGACGGTGTGTCCGGCGTGTCAAACGCCGGTGGTGCAGCGGGCAGGCGAGGTGGCGGTGCGTTGTCCGGGGGCGGCCTGTCCGGCGCAACTGCGGCGGCGGATCGAACATTTTGCCTCGAAGGCGGGCGTCGATATCGAGGGGCTCGGTCCAGTGACAATTGAGGCCCTGGTGGAGCGCGGGGTCGTGAAGGAGTTGGCTGATCTCTATCGGTTGCGACGTGAGGACGTGGCGGCGCTGGGGAAAAATGTCAGCAAGTCGGGCGAGCGATTGCTCGGAGCGATCGAGGCGAGTAAGCGGGTTGAGCTGGTGCGGGTCATTTACGGACTCGGGATTCCGCAGATTGGGGCGGTGGCCGCGAAGGAGTTGGCGCGCGAGTGCGGGAGTTTGGAAGCGGTGGCGGCGCTCGGAAACGCGGCGGCACCGGCGGGCGCCTCGGCAGCAGTGCGCGCGGCGGCGGCGTATTTCGCGGAGCCGAGAAACCGGACGGTGGCGCTCGAGCTGATTGCAGTGGGCGTGCGGCCGACGGTGGTCGCCGCGGGCGCAGGGGGCCGCGCGTTGCTGGGAAAGATTTTTGTGCTGACGGGGACGTTGCCCACCCTGTCACGCGCGCAGGCGACGGGGAAGATCGAGGCGGCGGGCGGGAAAGTGAGCGGCAGCGTGAGTGCGCGGACGGACTACGTCGTCGCAGGGACGGAGCCGGGTGTGAAACGGGAGCAGGCGCGGACGCTCAAGGTGCCGGTGATCGATGAGGCGGAGTTGCTGCGGATGATTGCGGGGAAGTGACGGGGGAGGGGCGTCGTGGCGGCTTCGAAAATGGACTCATCGGCCCGCGCACGATTCGCTGGGGCGGTGTTGGTCGAGACCTTCGGCCGCCCGGCGGCAACCTAGCCGAGGCGCCGAGCGACGAGGGACGCGTCACGCTGCTTCCGGAGCGTGGTAGTCATGGCCGCGATGGGTAGGTGCGCGGACGAATAGTGCAGTGAAGGCGTTGAGAAAAATGGACGCCGCCGAAGTCGCCGGCGGAAGGTGCCGTGCGGGCGCGCAGTGAGCTCGGGCGGTTAACGCGGGGAAAGGGGCGGCAGGCGGAGATCGGCGCGGGCGCCATTGATGATGCGATCCCAGTCGAAGGCGGGGCCGGGGTCGGTCTTGTTCGTCTGAATATGGTAGTGGCCCAAGATGCCGCCGTAGGTTTTCAGCGCTTCGTCGGAGAGTTTTTTCGGGATGAGTTTTCCGGTGGAATCGCGCGGGTAGTCGCAGGTGATTTTCGGGAACACCTTGCAGAGCGCGGCGGTGAGCTTGGTGAGGGCGGCGTATTGCTGCGGGGTGAGATCGTATTGGACGAGGTCGGTGTTTTGGATGGTGCCGCGCACGGGCGTGGGGCGGGCAGGATGGCCGACGAAGTTTTTCGTGTAGATCATCGGGTCTTTGATCGCGGCCGGAATCGTGATCGTGGGCCGACCGGCGGCATCGGGTTGATACCACGTATCGAGCACCTTCATGTTGCCGGGCGGGTAGGCGCCCATGTTGGCGATTTCGACGCCGACTGAGCGGGTGTTGGACGTCGTGGCGTGGAACGCGCGTTCCTTGAGATCGAGCGTTTGGTAGATGGTGCCGTCGATATCCAACATGAAATGGATGCTGAGACCGCGGTGATCGTGGAGGACGTTGAAGCAGGTCTTGCTGATACCGCAGACGTCGTAGTGCATGACGAATTGATCGACGACGTTGCGCAGGGTGGGCAGATCCCAGCCGCCGCCGCGAATGCGTTCGAGGTCAGCGGGAGTGAGCGAGGGATCGCGGCGGAGGCCGTAGCGCGCGGGAGACTTGAGGTCTTTGACGGTCTCTTGGGATTTTTCGAAACTGCTGTCGTCGAGCGGGGAGAACCGGCGCTCGGTGCGGTAGGCATCGTAGCCCTGCGGATCGAGCCATGTGATCACACGCGTGCCGGTGTGGAAGAACTGGCCGGCGACGATGATTTCGTCGCCGATGCGGGTGGCAGGAGCGCCGGGGCGGTGGAGGCAACTCGTGGTGAGGAGGAGGGCGAGGGTTCCAAAGAGAAGGCGGCAGAGGGGAGGAGAGTGGGAGAAAGGGAGACTGGGAGAAGGGGAGACTGGGAGAGGGGGAGAGGGGGAGAGGGGGAGAAAGGGAACGTGGAAGCGCGACATAGGGGGACGGGTGAAGAGGCAGCGTGGGGAACAGGGGGGCGTGGGCTCAATGGTGAAAGAGCGGGTGGCTCTGGGGTTTTGGCCGTGTGCAGGGGAAAGCAGGCGTTTGAAAAAAGGATGAACGGTTTCTCCAGAGCCGCGGTGACGATCGGGTTGATTTTCGGGCTGACGATGGGGCGGTCGTCGGACGAGCGGCGGAGGCGAAAAGGGATGTCCTGCTCGGCAACGCGGTGCGCGCGGCGGAGGGATTCAAGGTGCGCGCGGAGAAACGCGTGGAGCTCATCACCAATCCCTCGGGTGTGATCCGGAAGTTGGATACGCCGCTCGCTGTCCTGCGCGTTGCCCCGGGGGTGAAGCACGTGGCGTTGTTGGTTCGTACTCCCGCCATTAGGCGGAATCGGGCAAACCTTCCGTCTGAAGGCGGGGCTACGAACGCGAGCAATCGATGTTTCTTGCCGTCGCAACCGACATCGCCTGCCTGCAGGCTCCTAGATCCCGACCGCTTATGTTCGTCTTGAAAAATTAAATTAGAATCAGAAAGACCCCTTGACGCCGACCGTCCAGAGTTGCGCGTAGTCGTAACGCGAATAAATTTTCGCATAGTCGGGGGTGTTGGGGCCACGGCGCTCGACGTCCTCATAGGCGTTGCCCAGATTCCGGATACTGAGGAAGACGCCGAAGCGATCGCTGAGATTGTATTCGCCCTTGAGGTCGATGTAGAGGGCTTGCCCGATCCAGTTGAAGGAGCCCGGCTCGATGCTGCGTGCAGACGTCGCGATGGGAGCGGTGCGGCGCGGTCCGCGGTAATTCCAGTTCATGCGGACATTGTATTTAGGGCGCGTGAGGCTGGCACCCCAGTTGTAAATACGCGGCTGGTAGTTGGAGAAACTCGCCGTTACGTCGCCGACCGCGCGCTGCGCCGTCATGTTGGCGAAGACTTGCACGCCGCGCGCCCACTGCGGCAGAAACGTCAGCACCTGCTTGTAGTCAAACTCCGTGCCCTCCATGCGGACCAATCCTGGGACGTTGTAGTTGGTGGCTACGTAGTAAGGTTCGTAGGTTTCCCGATCCAGGCTGTAGAGGGACAGAAATTCCGGGGTGACCTGGAAGGTGAGCGAACCAAACATATTTCGGTAATCGCGCCGATACCCGCCGATCGAGATCTGCCCGACTTTTTCGAAATAATACTCGAAGCGAATCTTGGACGTGCGGGCAGTCCAAGCCTTGATGCCGGCGTTGTTCACGCTGATCCGGTTGCTGGATGCGTTGGACGGCAGTTCGGTGTCGGGGAGGGTCAGGCCGCCGGCATATTGATCCACGCCAGGTCGCCCGACCGACTGGTAAGCGGAACCGCGCACGATCAGGTTTTCCAGGAGGTTGTAGCTCACGTTGAGGCTCGGGAAAAAGCGCAGATATTCCTTCTGCACGTGCCCGCCGCGCTGGAGATAAGTCAGCTTGGAAATCGCGAGCGCATTAGAGAGCGGGGCTCCGCCCGCAGGATCGGGAATCGTAAGCGGCTCAATCAACGTGGGCGCGGGGATGCGGTTCACGCCGGAGCCGGTGAAGATGATCGCTCCGGTGGCATCGCGCTGCGGAATCACCTCGCCGCTGGCGTCGCGCCGGTAGTTTTTCGTCGGATCGCTGATGAAGCCATAGGCGTTCACATTGGTCTGCTCGGCGCGGACGCCGCCGACGAGTTTTAGCCGACCGCCGAGGAGGGCCGTGTCGCCGCGGATGTAGGCGGAGGAGATGACCTCCGACGCATACTTCGAGCGCATGGCCGCATTGCGGTATTCGGCGTTTAAGTCGCGGGTGAAATACGCGGGGTGCTGCTTGTAGAGTTCCCACAACGCGTAGCCATCGGGCCATTGCACACGGGGGAATGCCCACGGGGCGAAACGCTTCGAGAAGATTGTATCGAGGATAATGGCCGCGCCGTCATCGACCACGGGTGCCGAGGGCGTGGTCGCGCGGATCTTGTCGGCGCCGACGAAGGTGTAGGTGTCGCTCCGGCCTTCCATGTCGCGCTGCCAGTGCTGCAGTCCGGCGCCGACCTTGAGTGTGAAGGGCACGCCGCGCACTTGGAAATCGCGGGCGAGATTGCCCTTGAGGCCCCGCTGGAGGTCGGCGCCCTCGGTCGGCGTGCTCGTCCCCGAATTGATCACGTAGTCCGTGAGGCTGTACGGATCAACGAGGCGACCGCTGGCGCCATCCCTGACGGTGATGATACCCGGGCGCGTGGCCGTGATCTCGTTGAACGCCACGGTGACATCAGTCCGCTGCGCGCTGGTCGTCCGAAAATACCCCTTGTCGATGTCGCGATAGTGGTTGGTCGCATGGGAATAGCTGCCTCCGAAATCCGCTTTCCAAGTCGGGCCATTGTGCCGCCAGATCAGCGAGGGAGTGTAAGTGGTGCCGGACTTTTCGGCGGCGCCGGCGTTGCTAAGTATGCTACCCTGGCCGACGTCGCCATTGACCGTGCGAGCGTCGAAATGGCCAGGCAGCACCCGCGCGATATTAAATGTCAGGGTGCGGTTATTAAAATCCGAATAGAACTGTGCGTACTGAAACGAGAAGGAAATCATGTCGTTCCGCGTGAGTTTGAAATCCGCGGTCGTGCCCAGAGAATTGCGGATCGAGGGAAAGTTGCCGTCGCTGATATTGAAGTTGGAGAGGTAGGGCTTGTCCGGTGACGTGTCGGGGAGGGCTCCGGGTACCGTTATGCCGGCGACGACGACGGGAGTGTTCGTCGTGTTGCCCGCGCCGCGCCACGTGTTCGAGAAGTAGTCCTGCAACGTGTACTGCGACGAATTGGCAGCGGAGACCGTGAAACCAAAACGCTTATTCACCGGCACGACGTAGGAGAAATCGAAGCCGGGGCGAATTTTGTAAGTCTCATCGCGGGTCGGTCCGGGCGTCTTGTGCAGTTGTTTCTCGGCATCGCGGAACATGAGAAACGCACTCCAGTTAAATTGTGGCTTGGAGCGTTCAAATGCGCCGCGCGGCACCATGTTGACGCCGCCGGCGAGCGCCGAGCCTGGGGACTCCGGGGTGGGCGAGTGAAAGATTTCGATGCGCGAGATGTTGTTGATCGAAATCTGTTCGAGCTCGACGCGACGACCCGCATTGCCGGAGGTCGCGCTGGCCACGCTGAATCCGCCGATCGAGACCGGCACGTTGTCCGGAGGAGCCCCGCCGATCGAAATCGAACGCGATACTCCGCCGCCGGTGTCCATCGCCATGCCGGGCACGAATTTCAAAAACTCGCCCACGTTGCCCTCGGCGACGTGACCGAATTCGTCCGCCGAGACGACGTTGATCATGTTGCTCGCGAACCGCTGCTCGTTGATCGCGATGGCGGCGCCGTCCATTTCCTTGGAGGCGCCCACGACAAACTGGGCGAGCTTCACCGTGCCGCTATCCTTGCCGGTGGCGGACGTTTTTCCTGTGTCGCCGAGATTGAAGTCGCGCTGCACGACCGAGCCGCCGGTGACGACGACCGTTGCGGTGAGCACCTCGAGGCCGGTGAAAAAAGCGCGGACCTTGGCCACGCCGACGGGGACGTTGAGAAGACGATATTGGCCGGTCGAGTCGGTGAGGACCACGAGCGCTGTACCCTCGATGGTGATACGCGCGTTTTCCAGAAACTCGCCATTGCGAGTGTTGAGGACGCGACCCTCGATAGTGCCGTTGGCGGTGGTTTGGGCTGAGGCGGCCGAAGGCAGGGCGAGGCTCGCGATCAGCAGGACGATGCGGATGAACAGGCGGAGTGGGGCAGGGTGGGGGCAAGCGGCAGGGGTATCCATAAAACGGAGTGGTTCGGGGTTGCTTCGGCGGGGGCTGCAGGGTGGGGGTGGGAACACCCTTCACTGCGCCGTGGAAGGCGCTGGTCTAAACAGGAGCGGGGTAGGGATGGTATTGCTCCGGCCAATTTGGGACTCAAGCAAAGATTCGGCGAGATGGGGGAGTTTTCGCGTGGCGACGCGCGATTGACTTCTCAACGAGCCCTGGGGCGCGCAACTTTTCCTCGGTGGTCAGCTGCTCGAGCGGAAGGACGTGATCCGTGAGCGGACGCAGCGAGTATGTCGCCGACGACTACATCGCGGCGCGCCGCTTCGGCGGTATTGAACGCAGTATGAGCCGCGCTGGCAATTGCTACGACAACGCCGCCATGGAATCGTTCTGGAGCACCCTGAAGTCCGATACCGGACTGGATGAGGCGATTCCAGTCAGCCGCAACCACACCAAGCTTGCCGTCTTTGATTACATCGAGACCTTTTAAAACGCGAAGAGGCGCCACACCTCGCTCGGTAACATATCCCCCGTGGTATTCGAAAAACAACATACACTAAACAAAAGCAAAACTGCCTAAGTTAGTGTCCATTTTTTCGAGGCAAGCCCAGTCTGCATAACTCAACCGACTCCAAGCGATGTCCCTTTCTGGCCAAAACAACCCTGCCCCCGAAGCCTCCGGACATCCTGTTGGCTGGAGAAGTCGCGGGATTCCGTGGCCTGCAGTTATCCGCTTTCACAAGGAAATAGCGGCCCGAGCAGAGCAGAGCTTCTTTTCATAGTACGCGAAGGACGACCAAGCGGAACGCTGGTCCAGCCTTTTGGACTATGCGCCTGAGGAAATCTCTGGGCCTTGGCGTATCCCGCGTGAGTCAATCGCAAGCTACCCCTTCCGTCTCGCACTCGACCAAGGTGGCCAGGAAAGCGTTTTTCTCGGAGGACCGTGCTTCGTTGGTTGGGAAAAAGGCGAGCGTGGCGTTTGGATCGCCAGTTGGCGGCCGCTGTTCTACCGCGAGGTCGAGGTTCGTGCTGCCAACGGAGCCTACGAAATTTCACCCAAACAGGGAGCATGGTCCCTGACTCCGCTGATTTACGGCCTGCTGAATCAGGTTCAGGTCGACACGGGTGCGCCACTAGATGTGCTTGCGAATCGAATAATGGCGAAGGCCGCAGCGTACAGGAATGACGCAGCAACGCCCTGGAATGTTGCCCTTGCAAAGGCTACCGCCAGCATCGTCCCGGAATTGGAAAGCGTCATCAGTCGCGAGCTACGCACGGGGGATGTACCAGTTCAGCCAACCCCCTGGTTGCTTTTTGCGCCGACGACCAAGTTCTCAGCGCTGACTCGCTATCTCATGCAGGATTATGAGAAACTGGAAGCGCGTCTGACGAAATCGCCGAGCGCTATCGGCGGACTACGGCTGCTCGATGCAGAAATACCTCCTGCGCCAATCGCCGCCACCGATTTACTGCCAGTTGTTCCGCTGAACAACCTCCAGCTTGAAGCAGTGCAATCCGTTCTCGGCAACCAGCCGTTGACGGTCATCAGCGGCCCGCCCGGATGCGGGAAAAGTCAGGTTGTGGTCTCCGTCCTACTGAATGCATGGGCGAGAGGCACGTCAGTGCTCTTTGCGAGCAACAACAATAAGGCCGTCGATGTCGTTCGCGAGCGGCTTGAGAAATTTGAAGCCGAATTCCCAATCGCCGTGAGGGCAGGTAATCGGGAAAAAATAACATCATCGAGGTGCTTCGCCGTACGCTCAACATGGCGGCAGGGTCATTCGCCGCGAATACAGTTACTGACCCAACCCAGCTACGGCAGCGGCGCGACGAACTCCTCTTCGAAAGGGCTCGATTGCAGCAGCATCTGGAGTCGCATTTGCCTCAACGAACTTCGGAAGCACTGAAGACCGCGCTGCGTGGGTACGGCGCATGCAAAATGAAGCGGGCTGAGCTCGCCCAGCAAGAGACCGCACTGCTTGACGCTACCGCAAAGCTTGGCCTGCCAGGCTTCTCTTCGGCTCAAATTGAATCACTGCTCGATGCCTCCCAGCGATGGCTGCGCTCTGTGGCAAAGCATCGGCAACAGGTTCAAACCGAATCGGTCGAGCGGGACCAGCTGCGGTCTGAGGCGTCTTTGCGTGGCCGGGTCCGTGACCAAGCAGTTTCCGCGGTTGGGCTCGAAGCGTCCCAACTTGAAGATTGGACTTGGCTCACCGATGGACCGCAAACAAGCCAGCTCGACGCCTGGGAAACCCAACTCAAGGCGTTGCTCGAAGAGCCGCTGGAGGTCGCTCTGGAGCCCTACCACTGGCAGGAGGAATTCAACCGCTGGGTCAGCAATGAAGATGCCGCAAAGTCCGCGCAACTCGCGCGGGCCTTCAGTGAGGAAATCAGACGTGCCACTGCGGAGTTGGCGCCGAAGGTAAACAAAATCTCATCCGGTGAAAAGGCGCTGCGGGAGCATGCCAGCAAGCTGGCCGAGCTAGGCCTGGAGGAACGAGACGATTTACGTTTGGAAGTGCTGCAAGCATGGAGCAGCGGCTACGCGGAATTATCCACGCGGCAAAAGTCGTTCTGGGATTTTCTACCTTGGACGCCTGCGGGAAAATTGAGTCGTCACTTGGAAACGCAGGAGCGTCTGATGCGAGACTGGGTACCACTCGGTAAGTGGCAGCAAGTAGGTACGCTGAATGACGAGGGCCGCTCTCGTCTTGCAACCACCGTTGAATCTCTTCGGCGGTACGTGCAAAACCGAATGGCGTGGCAGAACCTCGAACCGGAGCGGAGCGAGGTTGAGTCAATACTGCAGCGCCTACGGGCCACGGCAGGTTTGCTAAACTTAGAAAACATTCCGGCTGAGGCAGACCCTGATTTGTGGCGAGGCGTTATCAAATCGTGCGATGTCCTCAGCGTCAAAGGGACCGCAGCCTCCGAAGCTTGGCGTCGGCGCACCGCAGCAGAAAGTGCCACCAAGCGTCTTGCCAATCTGGCGCGCGAGTGGACGACATTCGCCAGTGGCCAGCCGCTCAAAATTTCTTGGGCAACCCACATCGGACGGAAGCTGGACCTAGACGTCGCCGCTGTTCTTGAGGAGCCCACGCCAGCGAAGGTTGTCGCTCTCAGGTCATCCTATTACTCTGGAGCACTGAGTCGATTGCGCGCGGCTTGGGTCGAAGCATTCAACGAAGAAGCGAGTCGTCGAAGCCTGCTGACCAAAGCAGCCAAACTGCCATCCGAGAGCGATCACATTGCGACCGTATGGAGCCAGGCACCGCAGGCGAATCCCAATACGGCAACCGCCAATGAATCTGAATGGCCCGACACCGGTGCATGGGAGAACTGTCTAAACGGCCTCAGAGAGTTGCACGGTCAGTGGCAGACGTTCCACGACAAGACTAAGCCCACGGCATTGAGAGAGGCGGAGGAAGAAGCCAAGTGGTCGGTCACGCAGCTCGCAAAGGCGGTAGAATTGCTTCCTGAGCAAGGGCGCTCTGCTGACCTTAGCGCACAACTTTCGGCAATTGAGAATAACCCATCCGTAGACTGGCCAGTGGAGGCGCTGAACGCGGCATTCGCAGAGGTAAGCCCCGACCGATTTCGGGCGCGCATCGAGCAAATCAACGCGCAGCTTCAAAAACGTTCCTTCGAAGATGCGAAGGCCGAATGGCTGGAACGTCTCCAGAAGGAGAAAGAAGGGATTCAGGCAGTTGACTCACTTGAAAAGACCTTGCGGAGAAATCACGGCGAACTGCCCGAGGGCGACCTGCCGCTTTTTCAGAAGGCACTCCCTCTGGTTCCGATTTGGATTACGACTGCGCAGGCAGCTCAGGCAATCCCCCTTCACCCGGAATTGTTTGACCTCGTGATAATTGACGAGGCTTCCCAATGCACGCTGACCAACTTGCTCCCGCTGCTCTACCGCGGCAAGCGCTTGGCAATCATTGGCGACGCCGAACAACTGCCCGCCATTCCAACGATCCAAGGGCTAGAGGAGAAGGCTTTGGCAACAAAGCATAACATCCTCGAACACCTGAACCTTGTCGGCCACGCGGGGAACGACGTTTACAAGACTGCGACGGAATCGCTTCCAAGGCGGCGAGCGGATGTCCTCCAGCTCAATGAGCACTTCCGAAGTAACCCGCAGATTATTGGGTTCTCCAATCGTCACATTTACCTTCAGCGGCTCATTCTGAAAAAAGACCCGACAAGAACGGCGGCATTGCCTGTCGGGAGCGGCGTCCACCGCATCCACGTCACTGGAGCAGCGGAACAGGGACCT
This sequence comes from Opitutia bacterium, assembly GCA_947467625.1. Lineage (GTDB taxonomy): Bacteria > Verrucomicrobiota > Verrucomicrobiia > Opitutales > Opitutaceae > GAS368. The sequence continues at coordinate 30,246 of CANIJN010000021.1, forward strand.
CGGGGACGCAGTTGGGTGAATCAAGCGGAGGGAAATGCCGTTCTGGACCTTATCACGAAGCTGCGCTCCACGCCTGTCGCCAAAGACCGCAGCTTGGGTGTTGTGACGTCCTTCGCCGCGCACAAGGACTGGTTGCGGGAAAAGATTCAAGAACGTGGCTTAAGCTCAGAAGTTCTGGTTGATTCAGCATACGGTTTTCAGGGCGATGAGCGCGACATCATGATTTTCAGCCCCGTTGTCGCCCGCGGGATCACGAGTAGCGCCAGTCGTTGGGTCGAAAGCCCCCCAAATTTAGTCAACGTCGCCCTAACCCGCGCGAAGGAAGCGTTGTATGTCGTGGCGGACTTCGACTACTGCCTGCAGCAGGAGGGAATCCTAAGAAAGCTGGCCCTTTATTGCCGCGACATTCAGTTACTGCGGGATACGAGTCCGGCTAAGCTCGAGCTTTACAGCTGGATGATAGTTCAAGGCTGGACCCCGAAGATTCATCCCCGAATTGGCGATGTTGAAGCTGACTTTGAACTTACGGCAGACAGCGGCCAGAAACTCGCCATCGAAGTGGACGGTGGCGGTGAAGACCACTGGGGTCGGAAGGAGCAGGACAAGGCAAGAGATGCATTCCTCCACGCACAGGGATACGTCGTGCTTCGGTTCCCCGCGCGGGCAGTCTTGGAAACACCCTTCGAAGTTGTGACTGTAATCGGGAAGAACCTGAAGTCCTGAGCTCGTATTGATGGCCTCGTATTGAGCGACCTCTTCATCGACACCGAGACGACCGGGCTGCCAATGCGGCGGGGGCATCTCACACTGAGCTCCACGTCTAGCCTCACATCGTGGCCGGTACGATGCTCCAGGGCAACTCCCTGTGTGGAACGTCAGTACGTGAAAAGTGCAAAGGTTGACCCTTTTTGCTGACTCTGAGAAATCCAAAATTTAAGCTCGCATGAAAGACCGTCGCCGATCCCGTTTCCTTGCCAGCTGGGCCCCTGTTTTTCAGCCGCGCCCCTTCGCTGTTGGCGATTCGCACAAAAAGAGCATCGTTCAGATTCCGTCTGCGTCTTTTCATTTCCCCAGCCCCCTAAGTCTTCTCCACCCATGACTATGTTCACACGGCGTTCCTTCCTCCAGACCTCCGCCCTCGCCACCGGCGCAGCCCTGCTCGCTCGCAGCACCCCTTCCTATGCCAGAACGATCGGCGCGAACGATCGCCTCCGCATCGCTGTCGTCGGCCTGAACGGCCGGGGCAAGAGTCACATCAGCGGCTGGTCCGAGCAAAAGAACGTCGAGATCGCCTACCTCATCGATCCTGACCAGCATGTGCTGGAGAAGTCGCTGGCAGATCTGAAAACGAAGGCCGGCCAAAAGTTTGCCGCCAAGGGCCTTTCTGACGTGCGGCGCGCCCTCGAAGACCCGACTCTCGATGCGATCTCAATCGCGACGCCCAACCATTGGCACTCGCTCATGACGATCTGGGGCGCGCAGGCGGGTAAACACGTCTACGTCGAGAAACCGATGAGCCACGACGTGGCTGAGGGCCGCGCGGCCGTCGAAGCGCAGAAGCGCTACGGCATCGTGATCCAGCACGGCACGCAGCGTCGCAGCGACGAGAAGATCGCGGGCCTGCACGAGGCGATTCAAGCGGGCAAGTTTGGCAAGTTGAAGATTTCCTACGGCTATTGCTGCAAGCCGCGCGATACGATCGGCATGAAGGCCCCGTCCGCGTCGCCAAGCCATCTCGACTGGAATCTCTGGCGCGGCCCCGCGGTGACCAATTACCACCCGAATCTCGTCCACTATAACTGGCACTGGTTCTGGAAAACCGGTAACGGCGACATGAACAACCAGGGCACGCACCAGCTCGACGTCGCGCGCTGGGCGCTTGACCCGAAGCTCACCAGCCCGACGCGTGTGATGGCGCTCGGCGGCCGCTTTAAGTGGAACGACCAGGGCGAGACGCCGAACACGATGTTCGCGCTCGCGGAGTATCCCAATGGGCAATACGCGTTCTTCAACGTCCGCAATGTGAACTACCAAGGCTACCTCCATCAGGTGGAGAACGAGTATTACTTCGAGGACGGCGGTAAGATTATCCGCAACCTGTATTTCGCGAAGGGCAGCACGACCGGGGAAAAACTGACGATCAAGCCCGGTAAGGTGACGCCCGGCGGCAACTGGGGTGCGTTCATCGCGGCCTGCCGCGCTGGCAAACCCGAAATGGCCAATGGCAATGTGGAGGAAGCCCACTACGGCTCGGTGCTTGGTCACCTCATGAACAACTCCTACCGGCTCGGCACGAAGGTGCCGTTCAACGCCAAGGCCGGCCGCTTCGGCGACAACAAGGACGCGTATGAGCACTTCATGAAGCTGCACGCGATCATGCGCGACGGCGTCGGCGTGCCGGAAGACGGCACCGATTATGTAGTCGGGCCGTGGCTCACCTTCGACCCGAAGACCGAGCGCCACACCGGCGCGTTCGCGAACGAAGCTAACGCGCTCCTCGCCGATCCGCGCAGCCCTGGCTTCGAGTTGCCGAAGCGGATGGGTGCCTAAGCGCGGGCGCGCGGGCACCGGACGCAGGACCTGAAAAAGCGGGCACGTTGGGAATCGGGACGTGCACGGTCGGACGTACGGTCCGACCGGTGCGGTCGCACCGGGTCCGGTTTTGCGGTTTGGGGTAGGTACCGTGGTCGACGGCGATGTGGCGGACAATCGCCTCCACGTCTTCAATCGCGCGGCGCGGAAGCATTACTTCCCTGCCTATTTTGGGATCGGCGTTTCGATTTCCTCGATCGGCCTGCCTTCTCTTGGTTCGAGCTGGGCGCAGCCTGCGCGGATACCCGCGATGAATGCGATCTCGCGGGTGACCTCGTGAAGCGAGACGTCGGGTCGAAGCGGTTTGAGCATCGTCTGAACGGCGTCGGTTTCGCTCATGACGCGAACGTGGATTTGGCGCGAATCGCGCGTGAGCACGCTCCGCTAGGGCGTCTTCAGACTGTCCTGGAGGAGCGGTTTTATGCCGCGTGGTGCTGATCGCGGATCGCGGGGTAAACCCGCTCCTGCCGTCGAGCGTGAAGGCAGTACGGAATGTGGCGACGCGACCTACAGGTTCTTGTCCGTGACGGCACCTTCCGAGGCGCTGCTGACGAGTTTCGCGTATTTGGCGAGGACGCCGCGGGTTTCTTTCGGGGGAAGCGGCGTGTAGGCGGCCATGCGGGCGGCGTAGTCGGCGTCCGGGATGAGGAGGCTGATCGTGTTTTTCACGGCGTCGATTTCGATGAGGTCGCCGTTCTTGACGATGGCGAGGGGCCCGCCTTTGGCAGCCTCTGGCGTGATGTGGCCCACATCGAAACCGTGTGAGCCGCCGGAGAAGCGTCCATCGGTGATGAGCGCCACATCCTTGATGAGGCCGCGCCCGGCGATGGCGCTAGTGGGTGAAAGCATCTCTCTCATTCCTGGGCCGCCGACGGGACCTTCATTGCGGATTACCACGACGTTGCCTTTGACGACGTCGCCACGGAGGACGCCTTGGAGCGCGTCTTCCTCGCCTTCGTAGACTTTGGCGGTCCCTTTGAAGTAGAGGCCTTCCTTGCCGGTGATTTTGCCCACGGCGCCGCCGGGGGCGAGGTTGCCGTGGAGAACGCGGAGGTGGGTATCGGCCTTGATCGGTTTGTCCCAGGGACGGATAACGTCCTGCTGGTCGGGGTAAGACGGGTAAGGCTGCACATCCTTGAGGGATTCGGCGATGGTCTCGCCGGTGACAGTGAGGCAATCGCCGTGGAGGAGGCCGCGGTCGAGGAGCATCTTCATCATCGGGCGGATGCCGCCGATGCGGATAAGGTGAGCCATGCCGTATTTGCCGAATGGTTTCACGTCGGCGAGGAGGGGGACGCGGTCGCCGATGGTCTTGAAGTCTTCGAGGGTGAGCGGGACCTCGGCGGAGTGGGCGATGGCGAGGAGGTGGAGAATGAGATTGGTGGAACCTCCGAGCGCGAGGCAGACGGTGATAGAGTTTTCGAAGGCCTTGCGCGTGAGAATATCGCGGGGCTTGATGCCTTTTTTCAGCATGGCCATGACGGCGGCGCCGGCGCGCTCGCAGTCCTCGCGTTTCTCTTTGCCGACGGCGAGCTGGGCGCTGCTGTTGGGCAGGCTCATGCCGAGGGCCTCGATGGCGGTGGCCATGGTGTTGGCAGTATACATCCCACCGCAGGAGCCGGGGCCGGGGATGGCGGTGGCCTCGACGTCGCGGAGGCCGGCGTCGGTGAGCTCGCCCTTGGCGTGTTTGCCGACGGCCTCGAAGACGGAGACGATGTCGAGCGGCTTCTGTTTATCGCAGTCGGCGGCGGCGAAACCGGGGAGAATACTCCCGCCGTAGATGAAGACGGCGGGGCGGTTGAGGCGGGCGATGGCCATCATGCAACCCGGCATATTTTTGTCGCAGCCACCGATGGCGACGAGGCCGTCGAAGCCCTCGGCGGCTACAGCGGTCTCGATGGAGTCGGCGATGACGTCGCGGGAGACGAGGGAGTAGCGCATACCCTGCGTGCCCATGCTGATGCCGTCGGTGACGGTGATTGTGTTGAAATAAACGGCCTTGCCGCCGGCGGCGTTGATGCCCTTTTGCGCGTGCTCGCTGAGTTCGCCGAGGTGGACGTTGCAAGGCGTCATGTTGCTGGCGGACGAGGCGACGGCGATCTGGGGTTTTTTGAAATCTTCGTCGGTGAAGCCGACGGCGCGCAGCATGGAGCGGGCGGGGGCGCGGTCATGGCCGTCGACGACGACGGAGGAGTGCGGGCGGAGGGAGTGGGCGGTTTGGCACATGGGAGCGGAACGTTGAGCGTTGAGGGATGAGCGTTGAGCGGTGGGGCGGAGAGCTGAGGGTTAAGCGTTGAGCGTTCAGAGCTGAGTGTTCGGAGGCGAGGCGGCAAGGACGTTTCGGCGAGGATGTTTCCGGGGATCGGCGGACCCTGGCGGAGTGAAGGAAGGAGCGTGCAGTGAGGGAGTGGGTTGCCCTGCGGGCGCAGGGGAAAGTGCCCTACCGTTCGGTGGCGGAGGCGATTCGTTTTCGTGGTTGCGTGGGGGAATGCGCGCCGCATTCACTCGTGGGACTCTACCCGCATGGCGTTCAATCTGAAAAAAGTGCTGAAGGCATTGCTGCTTTCGACCAATCAACCGCTGTCGATCAAGGACGTGCAGGCGGCTTTTACGCGCTTTCACGACCAAGCGGCGGCATTGCCGATGGCGCCAGCGGCGGGCGAGGCCCCGGCGACAGCGGCGGACGCCAGCGCGACGTCGGGTGATCGTCCGGAGGCCGGTGCCGATGGGGAGGCGGGAATTTCCGGTGGTCCCCTGGCGGAGGTCCTCGAGGTGCCGGTTGAAGCCTCAGTTGAAAAAGATCCGGAGCTTTACTCGGAGGTGTCGTCGCTGGTGACGGCGACACAAATTCGTGAAGCGATGGACCTGATTTCGGCGGAATTGCAAGCGGCGGACGAAGGTCTGGTCTTGGTGGAGGGGAGCTCCGGTTACCGGTTGATGACGCATCCGCGTTTTGGGCGTTGGCTGAGGATTTTGCGCCA
>CANIJN010000022.1 GCA_947467625.1 Opitutia bacterium
GGCCAGCGACGCCCCTACGCTTAGGCGATCTGCGGAACCTCAAAATTCTTCCGATACTCGCGGGTGAGCTGAGGATTGAGCGCTTGGTCCATGAAACGTTCCGTCTTCGGATCGAAGGCGAGTGAACGACCGGCGCGAAACGCGATATTGCCGAGGTGACAGTGCACGCACGATTGGTGCGCTTCGAGCGGTGACATCGGGAGATCGGCCGGTTTGCGCGATCGCACTGCCGCGAAGAAACGCTGCCACTTATCGCCCTTGGGAGGCTTCGGCGCGTTCTCCGGAATCGCGATGGCTTCGCGTTCGCCACCCTTGTTTTCCTTGTAGGAGAAAAAACCTTTTCCGCGCACATAAAAGCCCTTCGTACCGAAGAAACTATTACCGCAATTGCCGCCCATCGCTTCCTCGAATGAACCGAGGTTGCGCACTTGGAACGTCATGATCGAACCGTCCGCGTAGGAGAACGTCGTCGCCTGCGTGTTAGGTGCTTGGCCATCGTCCTCCAAGCCGAAGCGTCCACCCGCGCTGTGCACGCTCGTCGGCAGGCCGCGGTTGTGGCCCCAGCACGCGATGTCCATCTCGTGCACCCCTTGGTTTCCGATCTCCCCGTTGCCGTATTCCCAGAAGTAGTGCCAATCGTAGTGGACGAAGAGCCCGGGCTTTTTCCGGTCTTTGTTCACGAGGAACGCACGCTCTTTCGCCGGCCCCTGCCACAGCGACCAATCGAGACTCTCCGGCACTGCACCCGGCACCCCGTGGCCGATCGATCCACGGTTGCCGTTTTTGTAAACGTAGCCACGCGACTCGACGATCTTCCCGATGAACCCGTCGTGCATCAGTTTCATGTCGCGGATCAACGTACCATTCGAGCGGCTTTGCGTGCCGTGCTGCACGATCCGGCCAAACTTCGCCGCCGCCGCGACGACCTGCCGGCCCTCGTAGATATTGTGCGAGATCGGCTTTTCCACGTAGACGTCCTTGCCCGCCTGACACGCCCAGACAGCCGCTAGCGAATGCCAATGGTTCGGCGTCGCGATCGTGACGGCATCAATGTCTTTATCCTGCATCGCATCGCGCATGTCCTTGTAAAGCTTCGGCTCCTTGCCCTGCGCGGCTTTCACCAACGCGGCCCCTTTCGCGCGGACGTTGGCGTCAACATCGCAGAGCGCGACATATTCCGCCTCACCCTTCATCGCGAGGATGTCCTTGATGTGGCTACCGCCTTGGCCGTTGAAACCAATCGTGCAAACCCGGATACGGTTGTTGGCACCGATGACGGTGCCCTGCGCTTTCATGCCGCCAACGATAACCGCTGCTGCGGTCGTGCCGAGAAACTGTCTGCGTGTGTAGTTCATGATGATTTATTTATTTCAGGTAGGGCTGCCGCTCGTCGGCGCGCCGTCATAAAAATGACGTGCGACGCGAAGCGGCCCGGCGGCGAGCGCCGGACTTCCGATTGGGGGTTTAGGGTTCTGAGGTTAAAACGAGTGAGTTGAGGTAACGTTCGAGATTCGAATAGCCGCCGGGCGTCGTGGAGCGGGGTCCGTCGGCGGGGTCCTGGGGGTTCAAGCCGTGCGCCTGCTCCCAAACATCCGGCACACCGTCGTGATCAGTGTCAACCGGCGCGGGCAACGACCGCAGCTCCGGCCAACCGCCGACATCTTTCTGCGAGTCAATAATCCCCTTGCCGCCGCCCTTGTAGCTCGCGCCAAACGTTGCCGTGCCCGTGCGGATCTCCTCCACGACGCGCCGATCCACCGCATCGCGCACGAGCGATGCGCCCGCCTGCGCCAGCACGAGGCCGTAGGCCACCTCGGCCGATTGGGTCGTCACTGGCGCGACCACAAACGGGCGATCCACGCGCAAGGTTTTCTCCGTGGCCTCGCCGTCGGGCGCGAAGTTAATCCCACCGTTCCAATTGTCGGCGCTGATCGCCCGAAAGCCCGCGACAAAATTTCCCACCGCAAACATTTTTCCGCGCGGATCCTTCTGTAGAAAAATCCGTCCGCGCACTTTGTCGTCCGTGGCCGGGCCAGACTTGTAGTAATTATTGATCCAATTCCGCGGCCAGAGTTCACCGCCGTAGGCACTGTTGAAGCCCCAGTTGTAAATCACGTTGTTGCGGTAATCCATCAGGCCCGAGTCAACGTTACCTGACGCGCGCGGATTCCGACTCGAGTGGTGCGCGAGGATATTATGATGCCACGAACCGCCCGGCCCGCCCCACAAACCGCCGTAGCCGTGGTTACCTTTCTTGTGAAGCGAATGGTAAAGACTCTCGCTGACGAGGCACCATTGCACCGTGAGGTTGGCGGCCTTGTTGATGGAAAAAGTCTCGTCCACACCCCAGCTCGCCGAACAGTGGTCGACCACGATATGGCTCCCGGCACCCCCGAAAGCGTCCTGCTCCTTCCCTTTTTCATCCCCCGGACGGAAACGTAGATAACGCATGATCACCTGCGAGGTGTCGAAGTTGACCTGATAATTCTTGATGCAGATACCGTCTCCCGGTGCCGTCTGCCCAGCGATAGTAAGATACGGCTCACGAATCTTCAGCTCCGACTCGAGCGCGATCGTGCCCGACACCCGAAACACGACAGTGCGTGGGCCCTTCGCGCTCACTGCCGCCCGAAAACTTCCCGGACCGGCGTCGTGGAGATTCGTGACCTCAATCACTTTTCCTCCGCGACCACCCACCGTGTATTTCCCAAAGCCCTCGACCCCCGGAAACGCGGGCGCATGACTGGGTCGCAGATTGCGCAGCGTGACTGACCGCGCCTGGGCGTCATAGCTCACATCGCCGAGCCAGCCATCCGGTAAAATTACGCGGTCGAACGTGCCCTCGAGCGACTCGACCCCCGGACCGATGAAGGAAAATACCGACGCTTCGTGCGGCTGAATGCGTCCCGTAAAACGCACCTCCAAGGCCCCCGCCAAACGCACCCGTCCGCCCGTCACCGGACGCAGCACTTCATGGTCGTTCACCTCCATGACGGTTACCGCCGGCGTCTGAGCGGCCGACATCCCCCGATTCGCCGAGAAAGCCACCACCACCAGCCCAAACAATCCGCGCGCCCACCCCGGCAACCCAATTTTCGGCAGGGAAAAGGAGGGCGCGATGGTCATGGGAGCAACGGGTGAAACGCGCGCCGCAGCGCAGAGGGGTTAGGCACACCCTACCATAGCAGGAAACATCCGCTCGCACATGGGACCAAGGTCGCAAACCACGTCGCCCGATCCTTCACCCGCACTCACCGCAACCGCACCATCAACTGGTTCCGCCCGTTCACGCCGAGCTTCTTAAAGATCGAAGTCAGCTGCCCCTTCACGGTTTTAACACTCTTCCGGAGTCGCCGCGCGATCTCCTCATTGTCGAGTCCGGCGCTCACCTGTCGGGCGATCTCGCGTTCGGCCACCGTGAGCTGCCCGAGCAGGGAATGCGCCGGCAACTGGTCGAGCGCCGGCATGGCCGCGTGATTCTCGAGATAGACAATAAATCCGGGATACGCAGTCCTCACGTGCTCCTCCACGTGCAACCGGATCGTCGCCGTGAACCCGACCTGCGTGGGCTGACTAACCTTGGTGGCTCCGCCCGGGTGTCGCTTACCCATCGATTGGTGCTCCAACCACTCGGCCTTCAACGCCGCACACGCCTGCACAATCTCCGCCGGCGGCGCAAACACCGCTCGCGGCTGATACGCCCGCGCCTTCGCCGGACCAAAATTCCACAGCGCACACTGTTCGAGCCCCGCCTGGTTCACATAGAGCGACTTCATTTCCCAGTTCAGAAAGAGCAGCGCAAACGGCAGGTGATGGTTAAATGCCTCGAGCCACCGGCGTCGCGCGCGTTCCTCCTCGGAGGCGAGCAGCCGATGGAGCACCGTATCGATATGCGGATACACCGCTTCAAGCAAAGCGACTTCCTTCGCCGTAAAGTCACCCTGCTTGGCCGTGCGCCGAATCGCGATCTGCGATCCCACGCGATCACCCCGCCAATAGAGCGCGACGGCGAGATGGTGCCACCCGAAGGGTTCGAGAAATTCTTTAAAAAACGCCGAGCGCCGTAACTCGCTCTGGTCCGGAACCACATCCGACAGCCGGTAGATTTTGATCTTCTTCGGCTGAGCGAGGACGAAGCGCGGGGTCATGTCCACTTGCCGCCGGTTTTGAAACCACTTCGTCGGCCGCTGGGCGTTGGGCGTCGCGAGGATTTCCGTTGCCTGCCAGGAGGTCTCGAAGTCGAGGAAGTTGAGATAGACGATCAGCGCGTCATAGGGAATCGTCGCGCCCAGCAAGGCCTGCAACGCCGTCCAAAATTGCGGAATGTCGTTCGCCGCGTGCAACCGTAACAATCGCGAGTCGATCCCCGCCGAGCCGTGGAGCAGCCCCCCTGGGCGCTCGCGCTTACCCTTCGACGACTCCGGTCTCTGACCGCGCGGCACGCCGGTGAGCGAGGTATGAAAGGCGTTCTTCATGAGGGGCCCTCGTTGTCGGCCAATTCAATCCGCCGCGCAACTCCGCAGCTTCCACTCACTCGCCGGCGGACGGATCTCCCGGTTGACGGTTTCCAGAGAGACCCCGCGTCCGACGGACCGGCGACACTCGTGTCGACGTGCGTTTGGCGGAACGGCGGTTTCCCCACCGCCGCTCCTTCGGAGGCAAACCGGGCGCTTACAAAGAGCCCATCCATTCTCAGTCGCCCCCTGAGCCGGCAATCAGGAGCTGCGGCCAACCATCTGCGCCTGGCTCCGCCGCCACGCCGCACCGACCGTTGCGCGGCACATCCGGCTCGATGACGCTTCGCTCATGCATTGCACACGCGCTTCGTAGCGGAAAAATACTTACAGCGGAGCGAGCGAGATGACGCCGTAAACCCACCTTCGCCCGCCGCCGCGCCCGGTTCACGGCCGGGCGCTGGTCACGCAGGGACGATGCAGCACGGGAGCAGTGCGGCGTCGGTCATGCCGTGGATGATTTTCTTGTCGGGCGGACAGAATGTCGCGAGCGCACCCGACAACTGAGCGCGACCGCCGATCACGAAATAATAAGGGCAGAGTCGGAGGCGTCCGGCCTTGATGGCGGCTGGGACCGGCGCTGAACCTACCGCCGCCCGCGGGTCGAAGAGAGGATGCTCAAGGCGTTGCGGTTTCTTGTAGGCTTGCAGCACATGAAGATTCGTCGGCGCGAGTGCGATGGCGTGGGCGACACCGGCCTGCCACTCTTCCCGCGAGCAATCACTGCCCAGCACGACACTACGCGCGCCCCAAGCGGTCTCATGGTAGCCGCTGATCTTGATGATGAGATCGCGTTCCTTTTGCGACGCTCCTACGAGGTCGCGCCAATCGCTGAGCGAACGCCCGCCGACACGCGGTCCGTCAAGCACCGCCCCCGGCGGCAACGGCGCCGGATCAATCACCCACGAGGGCGGGATCAACGCCCGCAGTAGTTTCAGCGAGGGACCGCTCAGCGCCTCCGCCCAGTAGTCGTGCAACCGGTAATGATGGAAGAGCGCGAGGGTGAGTTTCTCCTCTTGGAATGGCCGCATTGGCGGCGCAATGGCGACCTCTCCGGCCCGCCAAGATTCGAAAATAAATTTCTCGGTGCGGATGTTCGCGAGGTCGAAGAGTTCGAAGAACCGATAGATAATATCGATTTTCTCCGGGTTCCCGTCTGAGTCGTAGAACAGCGAGTTCTCGAGCGGAAAAATATCCTCGGGCCGCAGGCAAAAAACCCTCTTACCCAGCAACTGCAGCTGGTGCGCCAGCCACTCCATCTCGGGCCGATAGGTCCCGGCTTCGTCGCTCACAATCAGGGCGATCAATGGATTGGGTACACCGGGCCGCAGTCCGGTCAGCGAGGCGTAAAAATTCCGGATCATCACATCGCCGGCGCCGAGGATCGCACCTGTCCCGCTCCCGTTGGAATAGAGGCGGTTTAGAAACGCCGTCAGCCCAATGCCACCGGGGACAGAATCCAATTCGGTCAGCACGAAGCCTTCGTCCGTGAGCAACAGATCCGGTCGCAACACCGTCGGAAACACCCCGCGATTGTGTGGATCCCGCGCATGCTCGACCAGCGCCGCTGGCTTGCCGCGATCTAGGTAGTCGGCGACCCACGGTGCGAGCAGCGGCTTGTTGCGCAGGAGGTTTTTTCCGGCCACCGAACGCAGGTAGAGCGTCTCCAGTGCTTGGTGAAACTCGAGACACGCCGCACCGATGGCTTCAAGTTGGGCGACTTGCTCCAGCGTAAGCGGCCAGGCATCGGGCGAAAGCTGCCAAGTCTTGTCCTCGAACAACGGTTTCCCGGCCAACGTGGAGCGGATGTGTTCGTAGGTCAGAGGCATACCGGGAGGGAGCATGACGAGGCCCGAGGTTCTAATCGCCAACGACGGGGAACAAAAGAAACCTCCGCAATGCCGTCCGAGTCGCTGGGGAGCTTCCTAGAACATGAGGCATAGGTCATTGCGGTGCTCCGGCCGCTTACTCGTCCATCTGAATATCTTTATTCCGGTGGCGGGGACAGCCTGCCCGCAGCCACGCGTTGACAAAGCGGTCGAGATCACCGTCGAGCACACCCTGCGTATCACTTGTGCTGATGCCGGTGCGCAGGTCCTTCACCATCTGGTAAGGCTGGAGCACGTAACTGCGAATCTGCGCGCCGAAGCCGATTTCACCTTTTTCTCCGTAGAAACGGTCCATCTCCGCGCGCTGCTCATCCTGCCGTCGTTCGTAAATGCGAGCCTTCAGGACGACCATCGCAGTGGCCTTGTTCTTGATCTGCGAACGCTCGTTTTGGCAAACAACCACGATGCCCGTCGGCGCGTGCGTCAGACGAACCGCGGAGTCGGTGGTATTGACGCCTTGACCGCCCTTGCCCGACGAACGGTAAACGTCAACTCGGAGGTCGTCTTCTTTGATCTCAATATCGATGTCCTCAGTGATCTCGGCGACGACGTCGATCGCGCAAAACGACGTATGCCGACGCTTGTTCGAATCGAACGGACTGATGCGGACGAGCCGATGCACGCCGCGCTCAGCCTTGGCGTAACCATAGGCATTTTCGCCTTTGATGAGAATCGTCGCCTTACTGATGCCGGCGGTGTCGCCCGGCTGCACATCCATGAGTTCGACGGAGAAATTCCGGCGCTCCGCCCAACGCGAATACATCCGAAAGAGAATATCGGCCCAGTCGTTCGACTCCGTGCCGCCCGCTCCGGCCTGAATCGAAAAAATGGCGTTATTGCGGTCGAACTGCCCAGTGAGGAAGGACGCGATCTCCAGTTCGTCCAACGCCGTCGTGAGCGCCGCGAGCGTGCCCTTAAGCTCGACGTCGTAGGCCTCCTGGGCGGCGCTGTCTTCGCCCGCCATGAGCTCCAGCATAACCCCGATATCGTCGATTTTCTTTTGATAGGCGACGACCGGAAGCACGGACTTCTTCAAGCCGTTGAGCTTGCCGATGTGTTTCTGGGCCCGCTCATTGCTGGTCCAAAAATCGGGAGCGCCCATCTGGGCGTCCATAGCCTCTATTTCACGTAACTTTTGATCGCAGTCAAAGAAACCTCCAGAGATGCCCCGAGCGCTTCTTGATGGATTCGATTTGGTTTAGATTTTCGGTGGAGACCATGGTGACGAGCGGTCATGGCCGCAAAGTGCGACCGAAGTCGCAAGGGCAAAATCGGCACGGCGCAAAACAGATTGATCGCGTGGCTCTGCCGTCCGCGGGTTTGGCTCGGCGGTCATTTCTTGAGGTCCTTTCGAAAAAACATTTCCGAACCCGGAGGATAGCAATAAGCCGAATTTCGGAACTGCCGCGATCAACCCGCTAGGGAAACAACCCATCGCATTCAAACGGCGGGCCGCCCCTTACTTCCAGCCCGTCCTTTCCTCCCCGAGGCGGATGAGGTCCACGGAAATTTTCTGCCGCTCGATCTCGCAAAATCCACTATTTGGATTTGGTCGCAGCGTCGGCGCCACCCTGCCGTTTCACCAATTGCGCGCGCAGATAGGTATCGGGCACGGCATTTTTCCACGCCGCGAGCCAGATCGCGCCCAACATGTGCCCCCCTTGGAGCAACTGTCCCTCGATGAATGCGCGCCCTTCAGGGACAATGGCCTCATCGCGACCGTGACTGAGCTTACCCGCTTTCTCGAGTTGATAGAGCGGCTCGACGCGTTGGTGTTGCGCCAGCAGATAATCCATGACGGCAACAAACATCGGATCGCGGCCATCTTCCCGCGACGCGACTGAAATCGCCGAGGCGGGTTTCACGCGCGGCGCAAGACCGGCAAACGTAATCTCGGCCTTGGCCACAAAACCGCCGTCGATCCACGAATGAATCCCGGACCACTTGGTGTAGCCCTTAGGATTATCGCCGACCCAACCGTTGTAATGATTCGTCGTGTGCAAGGGCTGCGCGCAGTCGCCCACGTAATGCCCCATGACGCCCATCACATAGAGAATATTGGCCTGCGCATTGGCGACCTCCTCGGGCGTGCCGAGCTCTGCCATCACTTTCAGATAACTGAAACCCGAGCGCAGCCGTCCAAAGTATTCTGTAATCGCCCACGGCGCAAAACCCGGCCACTCGCGCGTGCGGTCAGAATTTTTCGCGACGTCGACCGCGGGAAACTTGTCCGCATTCGCGGCTCGGCCCGCCGCGAACTGCACGACGAACTCAAACCGAAATGACGTGAGCGTCGCCAGATCGAGCCCGGCATCCGTGAGCTGCTCGAGGTCGCAGAAATGATCCGTCCAACTTCCTCCCGAATGCTTCATCGTGAGATCCGGTGTATTGCGCCAGCGATCGGGTTCTCCGCTGAGAAACATCACCCGCTCCATCGCCCCCGGCTCACGCACAAACGCCGGGAAATCCGCCGGCAACGATTTCAGGGCGAGCTGGTTCACCGTCCGGTGCCCGTGATAGTCCCACGCGTGGAGCACAGCAGAGGCGAACAAGGGAACGACGAAGGCGAGCCAGGAGCGTGGTTTCATGGAGAGTTTGACGGCGCCGCTCGCGGGAGGGTTGCGGGAAGAACCGGAGATTTTGCCCGCACCGACTCAAGCGTGGCCGCGTAGGCACGAATACCCGCGGCCATGGCGTCGGCGATTTGTTGCCGATACGCGGGCGTCGCTGCCCGCCGCGCCTCGGCTTCATTCGACAAGAACAGCGACTCGAGGAGCACGCCCGGACACGTGAGCCCGCGCAGCACCGCCATGTGCTTCGTCTTGTGTCCGCGATCCACCGTTTTCAGCCCGGCGATCGTCTCACGGTGGAGCGCGTGAGCGAGGACCGAGGTCCACGCGTCGTGCCGATTAACAGGAGACGAATCGCGCTCGGTATCGTCCGCCTGGCCAATGCCCCAGGAAGTGTCGGAGCGCTGACCAGGACGGGTAAATACGTACACTTCGGTGCCACCCACGCGCGTATTGGGAAAAAGTGAATTGAAGTGGATACTGACAAACAAGTCGGCACCCGCCGCGTTCGCGATGATCGCCCGCCGCTGTAAATCCGCCTCCTTCGTTGGCGCGAGTTGGCGGTCGTCTCGCCGAGTCAACACCACGCTGTAGCCCTCGGTCTTGAGTAACTTCTCCAGCCGCAGAGCCACATCCAGCGCGAGCACCTTTTCTTGGATGCGCAACGAATTGTTTTCCATGCCCGGGTCAGCCCCACCATGGCCGGGATCGAGCACGATCGTCCGGAGCCGCGGGACCGGATCACTGACCAGATCCGGCCGCAGCAGTGACAGGAGGCAGCCCTCGTAGTCAGTCTTGCTCACAAAAAGCCGACCGAGGTGGAGCCGTACCGCGTCACCCAAAAAAATCCGCAGACCGCTGCAGCTGACTTCGCGTTTTTCCGCCGTGAGCACCAGTCGCCGGGCACCCACGACCAACGTCAGCTGACGCTCGCTCTCTTCCCAGGTCGCCTTCGACGCCAACCGAGCAGCCATGTCGTCCGCCGCCACGTAATCCTTCCCCCTGATCCGCGTCGTCGGCAATGGAGCAAGCGGTCGCGAAGCGGCGACTCGGTTCGCACCACTGCCGCCTGCGACTCCAGCCGCGGGACGCGACGGAGCAGCCCGCAAAGGCGACGCAGCATCAGGGATCGCTGGCGTCGCCGCATTCGTCGCGGCTACGCACGCGAGGAACAGCAGTAAAAATCCGCCCAACACGCCGAAACGGACAGCCGCCGAGAACATGGCGGCGGAGAGTTAGGTCTCTTTCGGAGCGGCGACTGGAGACGGCTCACCCTCGTCGTCATCGTCGTTGTCCTGCTCCGGACCATCGTCGATCGCTTGGCTGACGCTGCCTGGGACGTGCCACTTGGGTTTACGTTTGTTCGGCGCCAATGGCGTCAGCATGACGTGAATGTTTCTCCCAATCAGCTTCGGCGGCGCATCAGGATGACTCATCCCCACGAGCTCGGCCACCGCACGAGTCATCAGATTGAACCCGATGTCGGTGTGGGCCATCTCGCGACCGCGAAACTTGAGGCGGAGTTTTACCTTGTTGCCGTGGGCTAGGAATTCCTCGGCATGCCGTACCTTCGTGAAAAAATCGCCGTCCGCGATTCGTGCAGTGAACTCGATTTCCTTGATCTTGCTCGCAGTGGATTTCACGTGCGAGGTCTTCTTCTGCTCCTCGTAAACGTATTTACCGAAATCCATAATGCGGCACACCGGCGGCGTCGCATTAGGCGCAACCTCGACGAGATCGAGCCCAACCTCGAGCGCCAGACTGATCGCTTTTTGCGTGTCGATGATGCCGAGCTGACGCCCTTCGGGTGAAATCAAGCGAACCTGCGGAACCTTGATACGGTGGTTGCGACGGATGGCCGCAAACGGGTCGACATTGCGACGTTGATAAGAGCCGGAACGGTTGCCGCCAGCGGCAGAGGGAAACGAAGTAGCCATCAATAAGAATTTAACGAATGATTAGGTCGGGGATGGATTTCGCCCAGACCCGCAGGGATGACAACACCTATTTAGCCAACTCCCGGACTCCGGACCGTGGGGCTGCGCTCATACGCTGAAACTTTCGCCACAGGAGCAACTCGCCTTGGCGTTGGGATTGGAAAACTTAAAGCCCCCGGCGACCATCGCACTCGAATAGTCGAGATGCGTGCCTTTCAAATACAGCGCGCTCTTGCTGTCCACGAGCACCCGCACACCCGCGGTGTGCACCACAATATCGCCGCGCTTTGGCTCCGGCACGAACTTCATCTTGTAACTCAGGCCATTGCAGCCGCCCCCCGTGATCGCGAGCCGCAGCAACTCTCCGGCCTTTTCCCGCGCGATCAGCGCATTGACCTTGGTGCCAGCGGCAGGCGTCAGCAGGACGAGCTTCTCGTTGCCCTCGCGCACACCTGCGGGGAGTACGATGACGGGTGGCGGCGAAAGGAGGTCAAGGGACATGCGCGGCGAAACAAACGTGTCACTCCGCGGACCGCAACGTTTTCGCGCGACCCGCTCAGACCCCTCAAAATTACGGCGCGGTGTCGTTCGCCTGAGCTCCACCGTACCACTCGTGTGGAGTTTCTGAAATCGACCGCGCCGCAAACGCTAATTCTTACAAAGCCTTAAAAAAATCAGCGTTGCTGACACGAAGCACGTCCCCTTGATCCACAGCCAAATATTCTGACCGACAACAAACCTCCCTTCGCCTGATCTAAAAAGGCGATCGCCTCACGCAGTGCGACGGCGTCACCCACGGCGACTAGCCCAAAGCCCGCCACGCGATGAGTCGCCGGGCGACCTTGACGGCATTCGCAAAACTCGTGCCCCGCGCCACACCCTTGCCCGCAATCCCGAAGGCCGTGCCGTGATCCGGACTCGTCCGCACGTGTGGCAGACCGAGCGTTACATTCACCGCCTCGTCAAAATCGATTACCTTGAGCGGCGCGAGGCCCTGATCATGGTAGAGGGCCACGACGACATCGAATTCGCCCCGCAGCGCGCGCGCAAACAACGTGTCACCGGGCTCGCAACGCGAAAGCCCCGCGTAGTCGAGCCGCAGTGCGTCCAACGCCGGGTTGAGAAAATCCCGCTCCTCGTACCCAAGGAGCCCGCCCTCACCTGCATGCGGGTTCAGCCCACACACGCCGATCCGCGGACACGTCATCCCCTCCGCCTTCCCGAGCAGATCCGCCGCCGCGACCGTCCGCCGCAACACCTGCGGGCCGAGCTGCTGCGGCACTGCGCTCAGAGGCACATGCCACGTTGCGAGGACGACCCGCAGCCGGCCTCCACAAAACGCCATCACGGGCTCGCCGCCCCACCGCGCTGCAAAAAACTCCGTTTGCCCAGGGAAGCCGTAGCCGATGCGCGCCAATGCTTCCTTGCTCACCGGCCCAGTCACCACGCCGCAAAATTCGCCCGACGCGCAGCCCGTCGCCGCCCGCTCCATCGCTGCCCACGCCACCCGCGCCCCCTCACCCGACGGCACCCCCGGCGTCGCCGAAAACTCCTCGCCCCCAACCGCGATTTTCTCAGCGGGTGTCGTCAGCGTCGCCAGCCAGGTGGCCGGCCCCAGCACCGCAACTTCGCCCGCCTCGTCGGCGTGCGCTGTCAGCCAAGCAGCAATGATCTCGGGGCCGACCCCCGCCGGATCGCCACACGTGAAGGCCAATTTACTCGGCATCGTCGTTCTCCGCGCCGCCCGCCCGACGTGCCCGGGCAAAGCTGCGCTTGCCGCCGGCGAAAAACTCGAGGAACCGTCTCGCCTCAACGCTGAGAAACGTCCCTCCCGCGAGCTGCTGCGCGGCCACCTCGCGAATATTACCCGCCGTGAAATAGACTGCGGCAAACGCCGCCTTTAATTCCACGATGACCGCGCGCGACACCCCCCGGCGCTTCAGCCCCACGACGTTGAACCCAATGACGTCATCCCGCTCCGCCACCATCGTGAAATGCGGCACATCGCGGGTGATCGACGCATGGCCCGCCACCATCACGCCCTCGCCAATCCGACAAAATTGGTGCACCGCCGCACCGCCTCCTAGAAACGTCCCGTCCCCCACGCTGACATGGCCCGCGAGCAGCGCCGTATTCGCGAAGACCACCTGATTGCCCACCTCGCAGTCGTGCCCCACATGGCTCGCCGCCATCAGAAAACAGTTCGTCCCCACCACCGTAAACTTCCCCGCGTGGATCGACCGGTTGATCGTCACGTGTTCGCGAATCACCGTGCCCGCACCGATTCGCACTCCCGTTGCCGCAGCACGGTCAAATTTCAAATACTGCGGATCGCCACCGACGACCGCGAACGGATGCACCACCACGGCGTCACCCAGCACGGCATGCTTCGTAACCACGGCGTACGCCTGAATCTCGCAGTCAGCGCCGAGTTGCGCCCCCGCCTCAACGATCGCGGTCGGATGAATGGTGGTGGCCATGGTGCCTTAACTCTTCGAGCGACGCGGGGAGGCGCGCTCCGACAGCAAATCGAGCTGCGTGTCCTTCAGCAGATCGTAGTTTTTCAAGATGCGCATCACCTGCAACGTGTCGCTCTTGGTGTAGTTCTGGTTCGTCTCAACCTTATCGAGCAGATCCAGCAACATGGCCCGAAACGAGATGATCGCATCGACGCCCTTGGCTTTCAGCAACTCGACGCTCTGCGAGCGAAACGGCTCCGCCGTCGGTAAGCTCGGCAGCACGAGAATCTTCGTCAACGAGTGCCCGGCGTTGTCCGCCGTCTCCGCCGGAAAAAACCGCGCCGCTTCCTTGAGCACGCTCTGTTTCAGGAAACCAAAAATCTCCGGGCTGCTCTTGAGCATTTGCGGCGTAAACACCCCCGTGTGCCAACCCTTCACAGAGACCACCGCCTTCTGGACAAAGGGCAGTTCATTCGAGAAGAGAAAAAAATCAGGATTCCGGTCCGTGCGCTTCCACGCCGGATTGTAGACGACCAGATCGATCTCCTCGTCCGCGAGCTTGCGGCGCGAGGACACCTGATACTTGCGCGCTTGACGGACCAGAAATCCGTTTTGCTCGAAATATTCGCGGACAATACCTTCGTCGATGGCAGACATGACGAAAAGTAGTGAGTAGTGGGTAGCGGGTAGCGAGCATTTTGAAAAGCGGCGCTCGCTCCACTGTCCCCGGCTCACTCCGGGCGACTCGCCCCTGCCCCATTACGCCGCCCCGACTTCGCGAAAACTCTCCTCAATCAAGGACGGCGAAATTCCATCTTGGGTCGCAGCTTCACCCAGTCGCTTCAAGACCACCATGCGCAGCCCACCCGCGCGCACCTTCTTGTCCCGCGTCATCGCCGCGTGCAAATCCCCAAAAGCCAGCGGTGCCCGCAAACGCACCGGCAGCGCATGGGCCGCCACCACGCGCTCGACGCGCCCCACGTCCGCCGCCGTCACGTAACCGAGTTTATGCGACAGCCGCGCCGCCGCGCACAATCCGATCGCGACCGCCTCGCCGTGCAAATACTCCCCGTAGCCCGCCGCATTCTCCACCGCGTGCCCGAACGTGTGACCGAGATTGAGCAGCGCGCGACCACCGTCCGCCGCGGTCTCGCGTTCGTCGGCTTCGACGATGCGGGCCTTCAGCGCGCAGCAGCGGCGGATCAGCGCAGCGAGCGTCGGGCTCGTCGCGGTGAGCGGAGATTTTTCTAGGTCGTCAAAAAGCGCGGCGTCGCCGAGCAGGCCGTACTTGATCACCTCGGCGGCACCGGCGGAAAACTCCCGCGGCGGCAAGGTGGCCAGCAAATGGGTTGAAATGAAGACGCCTCGCGGTTGATGGAAGGCTCCGGCGAGATTTTTTCCTGCCGCGAGGTTGATCCCGGTTTTCCCGCCCACCGAGCTGTCCACCATCGCGAGCAACGTCGTCGGCACTTGGAAAAAATCAATCCCGCGCAGCCAGCTCGCCGCAGCGAATCCCCCGAGGTCGCCGATGACGCCGCCGCCGATCGCGAAGAGCGCGCCACCACGGTCAATTTTATGCTCGGCGAGAAAATCCAGCACGCGGCCGAGGCCGGCGAGCGACTTGCTCCCCTCGCCCGGCTCGACGATCAGCACCGGCGTCTCACCAACCATCGCACACAAAGCGGCGCTTTGCGCCTCGGCAAAATTCGTATCGGTCAACACCGCGACTCTGCGCCCGGCAGTTGTGCGCCGCGTCACTTCATGGCGCACCCCCGTCCCCAAGTCCGCGGCGATGTGAATCGCGTAGCTGCGTTCAGCGAGATTGATTTTCAGCGTTTCTGCCATGAGCCGCCTAGCGGAGCAGAACCTCGGCTGCTAAGCAGGCGAAAAAACCTATAAAAAATCAGAGCCCTCCCCACGTCGCGACGAGGCATTTCCACTACTCTGACGAGCACGCGTTACCCGACGGTTGACGCAGGCACCCCAATTGGGCGGCGCCAGCCGCTTCGCCGTCACCACCGGCTACTCCTCCGCGTCGCCCCTTCAAACCGACTGGCGCCAGTCATTCAATCCGAGCTGGAGCAGCTTCCGGTGGTTGAAATGATTCCATTTTAAATCGACCGCGAAGTCGAGAGGCACACCCAAGGGCGGCAAGCGGTGCGCCATCTTCCAAGCGACGCCATGCATACGACGGCCCCGCCCATCCTCAAAATGAAAACGGAAATGGTGCTCCTTGAAAATCTCCGGCCGCGCACGCAGCACCACTCCTCTCACCCCAAAAATAGGCTCAGGGTTTGCCTGACCAAACGGATGCAACAAATCCAGCTCGTCCATCAAATGGTCATTGATCTGCTCCGGCGTCAGCCAGGCCGACAGAGCGAGCTGCGCCTCCGCAATGTCGCTCCCCGCATGGGCGCGCACGGCCTCGGCGAAGGCGGCGCGAAACGAGGTGAGATGGACCTTGGGTAGCGAAATCCCGACCGCCATCGGATGACCGCCCCAACTCGTCAATTCTCCACAGCACGTACCCAACACTTCCACGAGATTCACCCCGTCGACACTGCGCCCAGAGCCTTTTGCCATATCGCCGTCGTTGCCGAGCACGACGCAGGGTCGGTTGTATTTGCGCGAGACGCGCCCGGCTACGATCCCGACGACACCGGGGTGCCAGTCTTCGTGGAACAGCACGATCCCCGGCAGGGCCAAAAACTCCGTCTCCACCAGACGCTCCGCCTCCTCTGTGATGCCACGTTCGATGTCCTGACGCTCGCGGTTAAACGTGTCCAATTGCTCCGCCGTGTTTTCGCAAAACTGCGCATCGTCACTGATCAACAACTCCACCGATAAAGCCGCATCGGCAAGCCGTCCGCTGGCGTTGATCCGCGGTCCCAAGCGAAACGAAATATCGGTCGGCGTAAGTCCATTCTCCGGTCGTACGCCCGCCACGGTCATGAGCGCCCGCAGCCCGGGCCGTTTCGTCGTCTGCAATATCCGGAGCCCGTGCCGCGCAAAAATCCGGTTCTCCCCCTGCAACGGTACGAGATCCGCCACCGTCCCGAGCGCAACGAGATCGAGATAGTCGCGCAGCTTGATGGCAAACGCGATCGGGTTGTTCTCGAAGCGCAACTGCTTGAGCAGTCCATGGCAGAGTTTAAACACGAGACCGACCGTGCAAAGATTTCGCCAGGGCGCATCCGCATTGCTCTCGTCCGGTTCCACATGCGGGTTGATCAAAATCCCCTCGGTCAGCACTTGCTCGCGCGAACGATGGTGATCGACCACCAGCACATCGATGCCCTGCCCGCGCAGGTAGCCCACCTCCGCGATCGAGTTCGTCCCGCAATCCAAGGCGACAAACAAATCCGGCTTGCCACCTTCCAGCGCGCGATCAATCGCACTGCGCGACAGCCCATAGCCGTCCGCCGAACGGCGCGGCACCACAAATCGCGGCTTCAGCCCAAAACGCCGCAGCACCATCACCAGCAGAGCCGTGCTGCTGACGCCGTCGACATCGTAATCGCCCAACACCACAACCACCTCCTGCTTTGCAATCGCGGTGCGTAAGCGCGTCGCACCCGCTTCGAGGTTGCGCAGTAAGAACGGGTCATGGATCGACGCCAAGGTCGGCTCGAGAAACGCGGCCGCTCCGACCGCGTCGCGCTGGCCCGCGCGTAGCAATAGCTCAGCCAAAACACGGCTGATGCCGGCGCTTTTCCTCAGCGCCTCGACCTCGTCGGCCTGGAGCGGCGTATGAGTCCAGTGCATCGCTTAGGTGGTTTGCCCGGGCAGGCGCGCTGGCTTCAGCGCGCGGCTGCCAAGGAAAAGAGCCCGATGTTAAGATCGGGCTCTGCTTGCCGCCACTTACTCGGATGCCTTGCTGGAACCCTGCCACTCGTAGGTCGGGGCAACATCTTGGTACGCCTCAACATGCTTCCGATCGCCCTTGTGCCACCAGTAGAATACTTGCGCCGCAATGAAGATCGCGGAGAAGGTCGAGGTCACAATACCGACGAGGAAGGTAAACGAAATGTCAGCCAGCACACCGCCGCCAAAGATGAACAACGCGAGCGCCGCCAAAAAAGTCGTGGACGCCGTCATGATCGTGCGGGCAAACACTTTGTTGATCGCGAGATTCACGATGTCACGCAGCGAGCCGTTCGGATTGTTCTTCAACTCCTCACGGATACGATCGAACACGACGACCGTTTCGTTCATCGAGTAGCCGACGATACACAGGATCGCCGCAACCATCGGCGCGGAAAACTGGTGGCCGAACAACACGAAGATACCGATCGTCATCAGGACGTCGTGGAACGTGGAGAACATGGCGCCGACGCCGAACCCGAACTCGAAGCGAAACGCGATGTAGAGCAAAATGACCAACATCGAAACACCGACCGCCTTGAGCGCATTCCATTGAATTTCGCTCCCGATGGAGGCACCGATATGATTCTCGCCGACCTTCTCGAGCGCGGACGCCGGAAAAGCTTTCTGGAGGGCCGCGAGGAGGACCACGGATTTACCCTCGGGCGTCTCGAGTTTAAGGGTCTCACTGGCGCCACCGATCGCACTCACGTAGGTCACGTTGATCTCGGGCATTCCGTTCGCTTTCGCGATTTCGCGGATCTTGCCCGTGTCGACCTTCTGCTTGAAGGCCACTCGGACCTCGTCGCCGCCGGCAAAGTCGATGCCGTAGATCGCGTTGCCCTTGTAGATCACGACGCCGACGCCCAGCAGCACCACGAGCCAGGAGCCGATGAATGCGGGCTTACCCCACTTAATGAAATCCACGTTAAGGTTCTTCAACAGCCGGTTCATCGTGAACGTTTTCATCCAGCCGGACTCGATAAGCATCTCCATCACGAGGTGAGCCGTGACGAGAACCGAGAACAGCGTCGAAATGACGCCGATCGCCAAAGTGACCCCGAAGCCCTTGATCGGTCCCTGACCGAGCCAGATCATGATCGCACAGATGATCAGCTGCACGGCGTGAGCATCGAGAATCGTCCAGAGCGCCTTGAAATATCCGCTCTCATTGGCGGCGGCCAAGCTCTTGCCGGCCTCGAGTTCTTCGCGCATCCGCTCGAAGATCAGAATGTTCGCATCGACCGCCATACCGATCGTCAGAACGATACCGGCGAGACCCGGCAGGGTCATCGTCGCACCGAAACTGGCCATCACGCCAAGGATGATCAAAATATTGATCGCGAGCGTCGCCACCGCGACCAAACCGCCGGTCGTGTAGAAGGTAATCATGAAGGCCGCGACCAACGCGGTGCCGATCAGCGCCGAACGCACGCCGCTGTCCACAGCGTCCTTCGCGAGCGACGGTCCGACTTCGTACTGCTCCTTAACGATGAGCGGAAGATCCAGCGGATTGTTCAGGATGTTCGCCAGATTGAGCGCCTCGCGGTCGGACATGTTGCCGCCGCTGATCTGCGCGGACTCACTGTCGATCTCCTGCTTCACGGTCGGCGCGGAGTAGAGTTTTCCATCGAGCACAATCGCGAGGCGACCCGTGCGCCCGCCCTGCTGACCACCCTCAGCGATGGACCGGGTGACTTCCGCGAACCGCTTGCGGCCTTCTTTCGTGAAATTCATCACGACCTCGGGTTTGCCGTAAAGATCGGGACGGGCACTCGAATTTGAAATCTTGTCCCCGGACATTTCCGGAATCCGGCGGACGAAAACTTCTTCGGTGTAGCTCTCGCCGTTGCGCCCTTCGTCATCGAGCGTGAGGATTTCGTAACCGGGAGGTGTTTCCACCCCGGCCGAAGGCGAAAGCGACGGATGCACCACGCGGAAATCGAGACGGGCCGGCTTTTTCACGGCGTCGAGCACCTCGGGGTTGTCCTTAGTATTAAGTCCTGGGAGCTGGATCTCGATGCGATTCGTGCCGATTTGACGGATGATGGGCTCGGCCACGCCGAACGCATTGATACGCGTGTGGATGATCTCGATCGCCTTCGTGATCTTCTCCTTTTGATCCTGCAAATTGTCAGACTTCGCGGCCTTGTCATCGACTTCGAGGGTGAACGCTACGCCGCCGTTGAGGTCGAGGCCGAGCTGAAGGCGCGCCTTCGAGCGACGCAGGAGTTCGTTCAGGAGGATGTTATTACGTTTCTCGACGTTCTTGAGCGTCGCCTCGAGGCGGACGTCAGGGAAATACTGCGACAGATCGATCTTCTTCTCCTTGCCGATCTGCTTGAGGGCGACGAATTCGCTCGCCGCAGTTCCAGCCTTCTTGCGGGCGGTCGCTTCATCGACGAGTTTCGCGAAATCAGCCGGCTTGGCGGTGGCGTGTTCTTTCGCAAACTGGGCGAAGGACGGGGCATCTTGCAGGGGGAGGAGTTCGGAAATCCCCCACACCGCGATGGCGATGGAGAAGACGATCTTCCAGAGGTGGCGTTTGAGCATGGTTCGTTTGGGTTTATTGAAAAGGATAGGGCGAGCCGGGAAACGTCACACATGTCACGCGGCCACTCGGGCCACGCGCGTCACCCGTCGCACAAAAATTATTTCTTCTCGGAGGCTACGGGCTTCTTGATGACCGACTGAATAAAGCCCTTGCTAACTTCAATTTTGGTGTCGTCGGCGATGCGGACGACGAAACGATCGTCCTTCACGTTCGTAATCACACCAAAAATCCCGCCCGTCGTAATGACCTCGTCGCCCGATTGTAACTCGGCGAGCATTTTCTCCAGCGCCTTCTGCTTTTTGCGCTGCGGCGCGATGAATAAGAAATAAAAACCACCCGCGATCAGAGCGTAAAAAACCAAAATCTGCCAGCCTGCGCCACCGCCGGGACCACCTGCCGGTGCGGCGGATTCAGCTAAAAGTTCGGGTAAGGTAATCAGTGAGCTCATTTTCGTCATTGCGTGATAAGTTATTTGAAAAAAGAAAAGATCTATCTAACTAAGTCCACTCTCTCGAAAGCAAGCCATAACTCCCCCGTCTCCCTCGCACGTCGTTGAAAAACAAATCCTCCTCCGCCTGGTCGGTCGCCAAGTCCGAAGAACACTACGGTTTCAAGCGGTGGGGCTCCGGCCACATCTCGGTTGACGACGCCGGCTTCGTTAACGTCCAACCGCTCGCCGATGGCCGCGGCATCCGCGTCCTCGACGTCATTGATGAGGCCGTCGGCATGGGCCTCAAAGCTCCGTTGGTGATCCGTTTCCAAGATCTCCTCCGCCATCGCGTGGTCCAAATCAACGCCTGCTTCGCCAAAGCCATCAAGGAGGAGGCCTACAAAGGCAGCTACCGCGGAGTCTTCCCCATCAAGGTCAACCAGCTCCGCGAGGTCGTCGACGAAATCGTCTCCGCCGGCAAGGACTTCAACTACGGTCTCGAAGCCGGCTCGAAGCCCGAGCTCATGATCGCGCTCGCCATGCACGAGGGCACCCAGCGCCTCATCATTTGTAACGGCTACAAGGACCACGACTACATCCGTCTCGCCCTGCTCGGTCGCAAACTAGGCAAAAAGATCATCATCGTCGTCGAGCAGCTCGCCGAGATCGACGACATCATCAAGATTTCCCAAGAGGTCGGCGTGAAGCCCATGATCGGCTTCCGCGCTAAACTGCTCACCCGCGGCGAGGGCAAGTGGGCGATGTCCACCGGCGACAACGCGAAGTTCGGCCTCAACACCGCCGAAATCCTCTTCGCCTGCGAAAAACTCCGCGCCGCCAAACTCCAATCCTGCCTGCGCCTCGTGCACTTCCACATCGGCTCCCAGGTGCCGAACATCATCACGATCAAGAACGCCGTCGTCGAAGCGACCCGCTTCTATTGCCAGCTCGACAAAATGGGCTTCCCCATGGGCTACCTCGACGTCGGCGGTGGTCTCGGCGTCGACTACGATGGCTCTCGGACGAACTTTGAGAGCTCCATGAACTACTCGATGGAGGAATACGCCCGCGACGTGGTCTCCAATATCCGCGACATCTGCACCGAGTCCGGTGTAGCCGTGCCCGACATCGTCAGCGAGTCCGGCCGCGCCATCGTCGCCCCTCACTCGCTGCTCGTCGTCGAAGTCTTCGAGCGTATCAACAAACACGAGTCGCTCGGCCAACAACATCAGCCCAAGGTGAAACACAAAGTCGTCACCGATCTCGAGGTGATGCTCAAGAACAAGGGCAAACTCGGCCGCTTGGAACGTTTTCACGACGCGCTACAGAAAAAAGAGGAGTCGTTTTCACTCTTTAACCTCGGCTACCTCGACCTCGAAAACCGCGCCGCCGCCGAATCGATCTATTGGCAGATCTGCGAACAAATCGCCAAAGAAGGCCGCGATACCGGCTACCAACCCGAAGAGCTCCACGATCTCAACAAGCTCCTCGCCGACCAATACGTCTGCAATTTCTCCGTCTTCCAGTCGCTCCTGGACCACTGGGCGCTCAAGCAGCTCTTCCCCGTCGCCCCGCTTCATCGCCTGAAGGAGCGGCCCACCGTCAACGCCATCCTCGCCGATATCACCTGCGACTCCGATGGAAAAATCTCCTCGTTCATCGATCTCCAAGACACGAAGGACTACATCACGCTCCACCCGCTCAACGGCAAGCCGTACTTCCTCGGCGTTTTCCTCACGGGCGCGTATCAGGATATCATGGGCGACCTCCATAACCTCTTCGGGCGTGTCAACGAGGTCCACGTCTTCCTCGAAGATGATGAACCCAACGGCTTCTACGTCGAGGAAGCGCTCAGCGGCAGTCGGATCGCCGACGTCCTCGAGGGCGTGCAATATCAGCAGGAAGAACTCTGCCGCAAGATGAAGGCCCAGATCGACGCCGCCACGCGCAAAGACATCGTGAAACCCCGCGAGGGCGTCCGCCTCCTCGAACTCTACGAAAGCCAAATGCTCAACAAGACCTACCTGAACATCGAGTCGAAGCCGGGACGGAAGAAAAAAACGTAGGTTTTCGCCGGGTGTGATCAGCGCCGCGCAGCCGCCCCGCCTGATTTCTCCGCGTAGTCCCAGTCCTCCGCGTACTTCGCGTTCTCCGCGTTTCAAATCGGGAGTCGGGATCCATTCCTGTTGGGTCAGGCGCAGTCCTACTCACACCCGCTGACACACGTATCAGCAGTCCGCCATTGACCGTCCGCCGACCGCGTTCTTGGCTCTGCTTTCTGCCGTGTTTAACGTGTGTTCCGTGGGTACCCACGCGTTCACTTTTCCTCTCACTTTTCCATCAACATGAGCCTCCCAATCAAACCCGCCAATTCCTGCGCCTTCGATCAAATTTCGCTCGGCGAAGTCATGCTCCGCCTTGATCCCGGCGAGGGCCGCATTCGCACCGCGCGCAATTTCCACGTCTGGGAAGGCGGCGGCGAGTACAACACCTCCCGCGGTCTCCGCAAATGCTTCGGTTACAAAACCGCCGTCGTCACCGCCTTCGTTGACAACGAGGTCGGCCACCTCGTCGAAGATTTTATCATGCAGGGCGGCGTCGCCACCGACTTCATCCAATGGCGCGATGACGACGGCATTGGCCGCACCGTCCGCAACGGTCTCAACTTCACCGAGCGCGGCTTCGGTATCCGCGGCGCGGTCGGCAATCCGGACCGCGGCAACACCGCCGCCTCCCAGATCAAGGTCGGCGACATCGATTGGGACCACATCTTCGGCAAACTCGGCGTACGCTGGTTTCACACCGGCGGCATCTACGCCGCGCTCTCCGCCTCCACCGCCGAAGTCACCGTTGAGGCCGTCAAAGCCGCCAAGAAATACGGCACCATCGTGTCTTACGATCTCAACTACCGCCCCTCGCTCTGGAAAACCATCGGCGGCCTGAAAAAAGCCCAAGAGGTCAACCGTGAGATCGCCAAGTATGTCGACGTCATGATCGGCAACGAGGAAGACTTCACCGCCTCTCTCGGGTTCGCCGTCAAGGGCGCCGAGACCCTCGGCCACATCGAGACCGACGCCTTCAAGGCCATGATCGAAACCGCTGTGACCGAGTTCCCGAACTTCAAGGTCGCTGCGACTACGCTCCGCCACGTCATCACCGCCACGAAGAACGATTGGTCCGCGATTCTCTGGCACGCCGGTAAGTTCCACGAGAGCAGGCCGTATCCGGGCCTGGAGATTCTCGACCGCGTTGGTGGCGGCGATAGCTTCGCCTCGGGGGTGCAGTTCGGTTTCCTAGAGTTCAACGACGCCCAAAAAGCCGTCGAGTATGGAGCCGCCCACGGCGCGCTCGCTTCGACGACCCCCGGCGACACCTCGATGGCCACCCGCAAAGAAGTCGAGAAAGCCATCGCCGGCGGCGGCGCCCGCGTCGTCCGCTAATCACTTCGCATGAAAGCGGTGCTTTACGCACCGCCCCCCCACCTCAGCCCGGGCAAAACCCCGGGCTTTTTCGTACCCACTTCCCGTGATACACGGGACGCGAGCACCCCCGGATTGACTCGCGCCAGCCACAGCCGCACCCACCCCACCGATCCACCGCGCCTCCCCTAGATCGTCAGAAAGCTGGGGTCAGAAAAACTCGGAATCTCTTCCCTCGCCGACGCACCCCGTAGCCGCACCGCACAAGTCAGCCTGAACAGCGATCGCCTCACGCGGGCGTATCCGCTTCCTCCGTGCAATCCTTGGTCGAGTGTGTGTCGCCAGCTGAAATCTGAGAGACCGCCCCATGCCCCGCGTCCGCGACTTCGGTGGGCAACTCGCTCTTCGAATTTTTCGGTCCCATTTCCCATTCGACATCCGCCATTGCGGCACACCGCCCTCGGCCCAACGCTCCGCTCTCTTCATGTCCACACCCATCGCCACGATCCTCACGCACCCCGGCAGTGCCCACAAAGACGAATTCCTCGCGTGCTCTGTCCTAATCGCGCTCCACCCCGCGCCGATCGTTCGCCGCGAGCCGTCGCCCGCCGACCTTGCCGATCCCGCCACCGCCGTCGTCGACGTCGGGCACCAGCACGCCCCCGAGCTCAATAATTTCGACCATCATCAGCTGCCCAAGGATCACCCTCCCACCTGCTCCCTCTCGCTCGTCCTCCAACATCTCGGACTCTACGAAGACGCCCGCCAATTCTGCGACTGGCTCGAAACCGCCGAGTGGTTCGATTGCCGCGGGCCCCTCACCACCGCCAAACGGCTCGACGTGTCGCCCGGCGCCCTCGCGAAACTCATCTCACCGATCGACATTACTCTCCTGCGTCGCTTCGCGCTCGCGCCCCGTCTCGAGCCCGGCCAGCCACTCTGGGAAATCATGCGCATGATCGGCGAGGACTTGCTCGATTACGTCAAGTCCCTCCGCGCCCGCCTCGATTTCATCGGCGAACACGCGGAGATTTGGACCATCGATCTCGCCGGCACACCCGCCAAAATCCTCTTTCTCCCGCGCACCGATCCGCTGCCTGACGATCCGTCGATGGGCATCGATCGCTACATCGAAAATCGCGGCCTTGCCGACGACGTCGTCGGCACCGTGAGCCCCGATCGCCGCAGCACCGGTTACGGCCTTTCACGTTATCGGGACAGCGCGCGTCTCGATTTCACCCGCATCGCTGACCAACCCGGTATCCATTTCGCCCACGCCCGCGGCTTCGTCGCCAAGACTTCGGCGACCGACCTCACGCTGCTCAAACAATTCCTCTCCCTCTCGGGCGTCGCACCGACAATCCCTTGAGTTTTCCCTCCGCTCTTGTCTCGTCTCCGGTTGCGCCGCCATCGCCCATGTCCGCCTTCATCAATATCTCGACCTACAAGTTCGCCCCCCTCGACGATCTCCCCTCGTGGCGTGAGCGGCTGCAACAGATCAGTCGCGCCCGCCGATTACGCGGCACCATTCTCCTGAGCCCCGAGGGCATCAACCTTTTCGTAGCCGGAACACGCGAAGACATCGACGCCCTCCTCGTCGAACTGCGCTCGATCCCCGGCCTCGAGGATCTCACTCCGAAGGAAAGCCTCAGCGCTGAACAGCCTTTCAATCGGATGCTAGTGAAGATCAAAAAGGAAATCATCGCCTTCGGGGTCGAGGGGATCGATCCGGCTCGCCGCCCCACGGCCAAACTAACCGCACACACCCTCAAGCAGTGGCTCGACGAGGGCCGCCCGATCACACTGCTCGACACGCGCAACGACTACGAAATCCGCATGGGCTCATTTCACGGGGCGATCTCGGCGCACATCGACCACTTCCGTGAGTTTCCCGACGCGGTCGCCCGTCTCCCGGAGGAAATGAAAGAGCGGCCCCTCGTGATGTTTTGCACCGGTGGCATCCGCTGCGAAAAGGCCGGACCTTTTATGGAGCGGGCCGGCTTCAAACACGTCCACCAACTGGACGGCGGCATCCTCAAATATTTTGAGGAGTGCGGCGGTGCCCACTACGACGGCGAGTGCTTCGTGTTCGATCGTCGCGTCTGCGTGGACCCCTCGCTGCGCGAGACAAACTCCAAACTCTGTTTCAACTGCCAGATGCCCCTCACCGAGGCCGAACAACGCGATCCTCGCTACGTGCCAGACATCAGCTGTCCGCACTGTTTCAAAGCACCCTAGCCGCCGACCGGCGATCGGGGGCGCGTCGCGCGAATGGCCGGACCCTCATCCCGGACCGGCCGGGCCTCCTCGGTCCTGCGCAAAAAAACTGGCCACCGCTGCCGCTCCCCGCTCCTTTGTCCGCGTGCCTGCCGAGCCCGCCTCCCCTTTTCTCAATCCCACGCAGCGTCGCCTCGCCGCCTTCGCACTCACGTTTCTCTCCCTGCTCGGCATCTTCGCCTTGCTGATCGGTGCGGTCATGTTGCTCGGTCAACTCGTCGGCTTCTTCTCCAGCGTGATCTGGCCTTTGGCTGTGGCCGGCGTGCTCGCACTGATTCTCCGCCCCGTCGTCGAACTGGCCGAGCAGCGCCTCCGCCTGCGCCGCACGTCCGCGGTCGTGCTGCTCTACGGTATCTTTGTCCTCTGCGTTAGCGGCGCACTGGTATTCATTTTTCCGCCAGTGATCGAGCAGGCGATCACCTTTATTGCCAACCTGTCGGACTATTGGGCGCGAGCGTCCGTCTACGTGCAGGATCATTATCCGCAGTGGATGGAATTTTCGAAACGCCAGCTTGCTAACCCTACCATCCAGAAAATTGCCGATTCACTCAGCGCCGAGGTCACGGGCGTGGCTGCCCTCGCGGTCCCCTCGCTCAAGGCCGCCGGCGGCGGTGCCCTCGGCGTCTTCGCCTTCTTCACTCACTTGGCCATCGTGCCGGTTTATTTATTTTTCTTTCTCCTCACCCGAGGCGAGCCCACCGGGAAGCTCGGCGATCACCTGCCCTTCCTGAGCCCTGACTTGCGCGCCGATGTCGTGTTTCTCATCCGTGAATTCGTGATCATCATCGAATCCTTTTTTCGCGGTCAGATGCTCATCGGCTTTATCCTCGGCGTGCTCCTCTCGATCGGCTTCACACTCGTCGGCCTGAAATTTGGTCTCCTCATCGGACTCGTCCTGGGGGCCCTCAACATCGTCCCCTACCTCGGCACGATCATCGGCCTTGCGACGGTCGTACCGCTGGCATTTTTCCAACCCGGCGGCGGCTGGCAACTGCTGGGGCTCGTCTTGCTCGTGAAGACCGTCGTCCAACTCATCGAGAGTTGGGTCATCACCCCGAAGGTGATGGGCGAACGCACCGGTCTTCACCCCGTCACCATTATCGTCGCGATTTTCTTTTGGGGCACCGCTTTCGGCGGCGTACTCGGCATGCTCCTCGCCATTCCGCTCACCGCGTTCTTCGTGACGGCGTGGCGCCTCGCCAAACAGAAATATTTCGCCGCGCCTCATGTCTGAGCCACCGCCCCCCGACGAATGTGCCCACTGCGGCACGAGCCTCCGCCGCCACGCGCGCGCCTGCCCCGAGTGCGGCGCTGATGAGCGCACGGGCTGGCGCGAATCCTCCGACACCGTTTACGACGGCCTCGACCTGCCCGACTCGGCCTACGCCGACGACAACGCCTCCGAGCAGTCACGCCGCCCCACGCTGCGCGCGGGCATCGCGTGGTATTGGTATGTCGTCGCCGCGCTCCTCGTCGCCAGTCTCGTGCTCGGCATCGTGCGCTTCCATTGATGGCTAATCCTTGGGAAATTATTTTCCGCAAAGGCGTCCACCTCCCGCAAATCGGCTGGTCCCTCGATGCCCAATCCCGCGTCGCACGCTCCTTCATCTCGCACGCTCACTCCGACCATGTGGCGAGCCATCCCGAGGTCCTCTGCACGCCCGCCACCGCCCGTTTTCTCCACGCGCGCATCCCCGGCCAGCGCCTGATCCACGAACTCCCGTTCGGCCGTCCCCTCGAACTCGAGTTCGGCGTGACCGCCACCCTCTACCCCGCCGGTCATATTCTCGGTTCCGCGCAAATCCATCTCTCCTCCGCCGACCACGGCTCGCTGCTCTACACGGGCGATTTCAAGCTGCGCCCCGGCCTCGCAGCCGAACCTTGCGCCACTCCACGCGCGGACACCCTGATCATGGAAACGACGTTTGGCCTCCCGCGTTACGTCATGCCGCCGGAGTCCACAGTCATCGCGCAGATCATCGCGTTTTGTCAGCAGACCGTCGCCGACGGCGCGACGCCCGCGCTCCTCTGCTACAGCCTCGGCAAGAGTCAGGAAGTCCTCCGTGCCCTCGCGACCGCCGGTCTCCCGATCATGCTACACGCCGAGACCCTCCGCCTCACGCGCGTCTATGAAAAACTCGGAATGGCCTTTCCTCCCTTCCGCGAGTTCGACGGCCGCGAGGTCGCTGGCCACATCGTCATTTGTCCCGCGCATTCGTCCGGCCTACTCAGTCGTATTCCCTCCGTCCGCACCGCCGTCATCACCGGCTGGGCGCTCGATCCGTCCACGATTCACCGCAGCCGCTGCACCGCAGCATTCCCGCTTTCCGACCACGCCGATTACCCGAGTCTGCTCACGTTCGTCGAGCTCGTGCAACCCAAGCGCGTGCTCACCTTGCACGGTTTCGCCCGTGAATTCGCCGCCACGCTTCGCCAACGCGGCGTCGACGCCCTCGCCCTCGGTCACGCCAACCAACTCGATCTTTTCGCGCCACCCCCGACCTAAATTCTCCACCCCGTCAAAGGTCGGCTACCGCGTCTAGCCCGTCCGCCACTCGCCCCACGATCCGATGGCTGAGTGCGAAAAACCCGCCGTCCGCCTCGGTTTTGCGGTCATCCTGACTCACCCGGATTTCCGGCCCCGCAACCGGGCGCGAAAAAAGGGTCACCGGTAAGTTTTCCCGAGTGCCAACTTCAAAGCGTGCGAGATTTTGATTAATGGCGTCGAGGCGCATGAGTTAGAGGTGTAGCCCACGAGATTTCCGTCCGCCGATAACCTACCAATACACCCTACGAATCCTCAGCCGGCCCGCGCGTCAGCCTACCTCGCGCCCGACCCGCTCTCCGCAAAAACTCCCCCAATTCTGCATCGCCCTCTCCCGTCCGATCATTTTCTGTCCGCCCACGCCATGCGCCAGATTTTCGCCCTGCTCCTGCTCGCCGCCTTGCCCGCCGCCATGGCCGAGCTCCCGCTGCGCGACGGCGAGGCCTTCACCTTTAAGATCTCGTGGGCCATCCTCCCCGGTGCCGGCGAAATCAAAATCTCCGCCACCACCGACACGTCCGGCCCGGTCCCCCGCCTCGTGGTCTCAACCACGACTCGCACCCGCGGCCTCGCCCGCGCGCTGCTCCCTTTCGACGCCCAGGCCGATTCATTTTTTGACCAAAGCACCGGCCGTCTCATCGCACTCACCGAATCCAGTGAGCAGCGAAACAAGCAAGCCGCTCACTCCGTCACGTTCGACTACCCTGCGGCCCAAGCGCTCTACACCCGCACTCATCCCACGGAGCAAACCTGTCCGCTCGCGCTGCCCGCCGGTGATCCGGTGGATCTGATTACGTGCCTCGTGCAAACGCGGCTGTGGACTCTCCAGCCCGGCCAGCAACAAGACGCCCTCGTGCTTTTCGACAGCGATTTTTACGAACTCACGATTCACGCCACTCGCTACGAAGAAGTCCGCACCTCGCTCGGCACGTTCCAAACGCTGGTGCTGGAACCGCGGATGGAAAAGACGCCGCCCAAGGGCATGTTCAAAAAAGGCTCCACGGTCCGCGTCTGGATTTCGCAGGACGAACGCCGGTTGCCCGTAAAATTTGAAGTCGAATTTAAAATCGGCACAGGCGTCGCCACTCTCGCGCGCTACGACGCACCGCCCGCCGCCCCGACTACGGATGCGAAAAATCCTCGTCCTTAGAGGCGGCGCCCTCGGCGATTTTATCGTCACCCTGCCCGCGCTCGCCCTGCTACGCCAACGCTGGCCCGCCGCGCACATCGAACTCGCCGGCAACGCCACCGCCGCCGCCCTCGGCATTCATACCGGCCTGATCGACCGCGCCCACTCCCAGCACGAGGCCCGCTGGAGCGCCCTCTACGGCAGCGATCCGCTGCCGAGCGCGTTCGCCGAATACCTCGCCACGTTCGACCTCGTCCTGAATTTTTGGCCCGACCCCAGCGAAACGCTCGCCAACCATTTCGCCCATCTTTCTACCCCTATTTTTCGGTCCTCCTCCGCGCTCCCCATCCGCGCTCCTGCCGCCGCCCATTATTGCGAGCCGCTCCGCACCCTCGGCCTCACCTCCGAAACCTCATTTCATCTTCTCGCCGAATCATCACTCAACCCGCACCTCATCGCCCTCCACCCCGGTAGCGGCTCTCCGCAAAAAAACTGGCCGCTCTCTCGCTGGATAGAGCTCTGCCGCTGGCTCCACGCTGACCACCATGCCGAACTCCTCATCATCACCGGCGAAGCCGACGGCCCCGCCGCCACGGCCCTCGCTCCATTCGGCACGTCCGCACACCAACTCCCGCTTGCCCAACTCGTCGCGCGTCTCACCGAGTGCAGCCGCTTCCTCGGCCACGACTCCGGCATCAGCCACCTCGCGGCCGCCTGCGGCGTCCCCAGCGTCCTCCTCTTCGGTCCCACCGATCCCGCCCTGTGGGCACCACCTGCGCCGCACGTTACCGTGATTCGTCGCGGGCCGAGTCTCGCCGAGATTTCGCTCGCCGACGTTCAAG
The DNA here is from genome assembly GCA_947467625.1 of Opitutia bacterium. Taxonomy (GTDB): domain Bacteria; phylum Verrucomicrobiota; class Verrucomicrobiia; order Opitutales; family Opitutaceae; genus GAS368. The sequence goes on from CANIJN010000022.1 coordinate 30,430, forward strand.
CCGCGCTTCGTCCTCAACTCACGGTTCGAAAATAAAGCGCCACGGCTTCGCCGCCCACACCGACCCCGCATCGTCGCCCCCGAAGCGCGGCCCCACGGTCAGACTCTTCGCCTGCAATTCTTTCGCTTTAATTATCCGCGCCAAGCCTCTTTGCTCCGGCCCAAACGTATCGTGAAAGCAACCACCGCGCGCGCCGCCGCCGTCCAACATAAGGCCGATCTCCTTCGTTCCCTCCGCCTGTGCACGGCCGAAGGCATTATGGCCATGCCCCTTGTGACGATGTCGCTGCCGGTCAATGTTTTCATGACGGCCCTCGTAGCCAAGGCCTACCCGCTCCCGAAAACTACCATCGGCCTGATCTGCTCGCTCCCGTTTTTCGGCAACTTCCTGCAAATTTTCGCCGCCCCGTTTCTCGCGCGCTGGAAGCCCCCCAAGACCATCTCCGTCCTCGCCGCCTCTCTGCACCTCATCACGTGGGCCGCCGCCGGAGTCTTCCTGCCCTTCGTCCCCCGCGATAATCCCGCCGTCGCCGGCCAGTGCTTCATCGTCTGGTTCCTCCTCTCCAGCTGCTTTGCCGCCATCGCTGGAGTTTCGTGGAACGCGTGGATCCAGGAGTGGGTGCCGGCCCGCCTGCGCGGCAAATATTTCGGGCGCCGCAACGGCACGCTCCAGATCTCGACGCTCACGTTTCTCCTCCTGGCAGGCTGGGCCCTCGCCCAATGGAACTACGCGATTCCCGTTTTCCAGGTGATCATCGCCGCCGCCGTCCTCATGCGCGCTTTTTCGCTGCGCTGGCAGTGGCAAAGCCCCACCCTCGCCCGCCGGAAAGCTGCCATAGTCGCTCTCCCCTTGCCTGACCAAATCAGAGTCGTCGCGGGATCCCGCGCTTTTTTGCTCTTCATTGCGTTCGGCGCCGCTTGGTCCTTCGCGGCCAACTGCTTCGGTCCATTCTACCATGTGTTCATGTTCGAGGAGCTTGATTTTTCTGCCTTCGATGTCGGCGTCCTTGCCACCCTCGCTCAGCTCGGCGGCGCGCTCTCATTGCCCGCGTGGGGTAAACTCCTCGACCGATACGGTAACAAACCGGTGATGATCCTCTCCTTGATCCTTTGGCAGGCGCAAAATCTCACGTGGAGTGTCCTCACACCGGACAACCGCGGGCTCCTCTACGCCATGTGGGTCTGGGGCGGCGTCACCAGCGCCGGCTTTATCCTCGGTCAATTTATCATTTTGCTGCGCCTCATCCCCGTCGAGGCCAAAAACCTCGCGATTGGTATCCACCTCGCCATCACGTCCCTCGTCGCCGCCATCGCCCCGATCACCGGCGGCTGGATTCTCACCCACGCGCTGGTCCGCTGGAGCGATCCACTCGCCGTCTACCACGCTTGCTTCCTGCTGCAACCGGTCCTCGCGCTTGCCGGCTGCCTGCTGCTGCGCCGCGTCCATGAACCTCAGGCCAGTTCGCTCACCATGGTCTTCGGCGCGATGCGCAATATCCGCACGCTCAGTGGCGTCCTCGGGCTCAGTTTCCTCACCAACTACATTTTCTTCAAAGCCGAGAAAAGGCCCCCCGCCACCTCTCCATGATACCGCCGAACCCCGCCGCGCCCCACATATTCACTCTCACCGGCAATCTGCTGGCCGAGCGTACGCTCAACTTCGATACGTGGACGCCAGGCCAGACCCAGCGCGCCACCTCCGAAAGCTTCCAAGTAGGCGGCAAGGGCATCAACGTCGCCAAAATGCTGCGACGTCTCGGCGCTCCCTGCACCGCCCTGTGTTTCAGTGGCGGTGCCACTGGCGCCGAATGCGAGTCCTGGCTCACCGCTCGCGGCATCGTCGCTCACGCCTTCGCGACCTCCACGCCCACCCGCACGGGCATCATCGTTCGCAGCGGCGGCTTCGCCGAGACGACGTTTCTCGGGCCGGACCGCGCGCCCGATGCCGCCGCCGTCGCCGCCTGCGCTGCGTTCCTCCAAGCCCAGCCCACCGGTTCCGTCCTCGCCGTCTGCGGCAGCCTGCCCGGGTGGGACTCCGCTGCGTTCGAACCGTTGCGCGCCGTCCTGCACCGTTGGCCAGAGCGCGGTCCGTTGATCGTGGACACCTATGGCCCCCCGCTCGCCTGGTTCGCCAACCAAAGCGTCTCCTTCATCCGCCTCAACCGCACCGAATTCGTCTCCCTGTTTCCCCCGGCCGAGCAGAAACTCTCCGGCGGCGAACTGCTACAACTTGCCCGCGACCGCTTTCAGGCCCTGCGCTGGGTGGTTTCGGACGGTGCCGCGCCGATCTGGTTGAGCGCCGATCACCACGCCCCCGAGACGATCCCGACACCCAACGTTCGCCAGGTCTCCCCTACAGGCTGCGGTGACGTCATGCTCGCGGGTGTCTTGCACGCCCGGTTCCATCGCGGATTGAGTTGGCGCGAGTCCGTCGTCGCTGCTCTGCCCGCGGCCGCCGCCAATGCCGCCCACGCCGGTGTCGCCGAATTCCCCGAACCGATCAGCTAAAGCCCGCGAATTTTCCCGCTCCCGTAAATAATCCTTGCGTTCGCCTCTCTAAAAACGCTTTTTGTGCGGTTTTATTTATGAAAGCCACCATCAAAACCCAAGGACAGCAGTTCACTGTTACCGAGGGCGACATCCTTATCGTCAACCGCTATCCCGGCACAGAAAAAGGCTCGACTGTAGAAATTACTGACGTGCTCGCCGCAGGCGAAGGCGAAGGTTACAAAGTCGGTACCCCGCGCATCGCTGGTGCCTCCGTCTCCGCCAAAATTCTCGAAAACAAACGCGGCGATAAAGTCATCGTGTTCAAGAAAAAGAAGCGCAAGGGCATGGAGCGTAAACGCGGCCATCGCCAAGAACTTTCCGTCATCAAGATCGAATCCATCAAAGCCTAACTAGGACCACCCACCATGGCGCACAAAACAGGTCAGAGTTCTTCCAGCAACGGTCGTTCGAGCCATTCCAAGCGGCTCGGCATTAAGCGCTTCGGCGGCGAGTCCGTCCTCGCGGGCACCATTATCATGCGCCAGCGGGGCAGCAAGCTCCACGCGGGCAAGAACGTCGGCATCGGCCGCGATTGGACGCTTTTTGCGCTCAAGGATGGCACCGTGAAATACGACAAGCCCCACCGCCGGGTCGCCGTCGTCACTGCCTGAGGCACCGCTTCAGTTGAGTGAATGGCTGTCGCTAGCAGACGTAGCCTTCACCCAAACATTTTCGCGCTGGACGCAAGTCCGGCGCTTTTTTGTGGACTGCTAGCCCAAGCGACTTGTCCAGGCTGCGTACCCCTACTAAGTCGGACCGTCTTCGGGAAACTCCTCCGCGAGCGCCAGCTCGTCCAGTCATGGCTTTTGCCGACGCCATCCTCGACCAACCCGGCGTCCAACCGGACTCCCTGAAAACGACGTGAGCCGAGGGTGCCTACTCTCGTTTTTCTGCGCGCCAGCGAGCGTCGCCAGCGTGGTCACTGCGCGCGACCACGCCCTGCGCAGGTAAAGATCCCTCGGGCATTCACGGCAAACACGCGCGGTTTTGTAGGTACGAGCCTGCTCGCGACTCGTTCCAAAGCGTCGGAGCGCGGCGCGCGCGCCTCCCCTCCACGCGCCGCCGTCAGCTCACCGCCGGATAACTCCCCAACCATTTCACCAACGGGCAAAATTTCTTCAGCTCGGCCAACGCTTCCTGCATCGCCGCGTCCTCGTAGTGACCGGTCACATCCAGGAAGAAATAATAATCCCACGGGCGCTTCTTGCTCGGCCGCGATTCAATCTTGGACAGGTTGATCCCCCGACTCGCCAAGGGATTGAGCATCTTCAGCAGCGCTCCGGAATGAGACGCGGCTTCATCCCCGAGCGAAACCAGCAGACTCGTGAGGTCCTTACCGCCACCGACCGCCCCCGAGGGTTTCCGGCCGATCACAAAAAAACGGGTCGTATTATCCGCCTTGTCCTGAATGTTGCGCTCCACGATCGGCACCCCGTGGAATTCGCCCGCCAATTCACTCGCCACCGCCGCCGTGCCCCGCTCGCCCTTGGCGATCTGCACCGCCCGCGACGTACTCGGCGCATCGATCAACTGCGCGTGGGGCAGATGGCGCTGCAGCCAATGCCGACATTGCGCCAGCGCCTGATCCTTCGAATAAACCCGCGTGATCGCCTCGAGCGGCGAATCCGAAATCAGCGCGTGGTTAATCTCTAGATACAGCTGGGCGACGATCTTCAGATCGCTCTCGACAAAACTGTCCAGCGCCTCCCGCACCGAGCCTTCGGTTGAATTCTCGATCGGGATCACCGCATAATCCGTCTCTCCTTTTTCGACCGCCGTGAAAATATCGCTCACCGTCGCCATCGCGTGGTAATCCACACTCGCCCCAAATTTTTTCATCGCCGCCGCGTGCGTGTTGCTCGCCTCGGGCCCGAGATACGCGATCACCAACGGCTTCTCCAACGCGATGGCCGCCGACATGATTTCCCGGTAAATCGCCCGCAAGGCCTCGTTCTTGATCGGACCTTGGTTGCGCCCGGTCACCTTCCGCATCACCGCGTCCTCCCGCTCCGCGACGTAGATCTGCCCGCCTTGGCTGCGCTTTACCTTGCCGATCTCAGCCGCGAGTCCGAGGCGTTCGTTAATCAGCTCAACCAACTGAAGGTCGATCGCGTCGATCTTGGTGCGAATGGGTTCGAGGCTCATATCAGCTTTGCTCCGGCGTTTTCGGTTCAATCTCAGGACCCGACCCAGCGTCTGCGCTCACCGCAGGGACCGGAGATTCGTCAATCACCGCTGGTGCGGTTTCCGCCGCGACCGCCGCGACGACTTCGGGCCCAGTCTCGACCACCCTCACCGCACCCGGCCCCTCCAACGGCAACTGCTCGTCGGATAGGCCCATGTCCGTATCCGTCGGCTTGTGGGCCGAGGAAGAATTCTTGAGCCACGCATCAATCTGCCGCGACGACAGCACGTCCGAGGCCGGCATTTCATCCAGCGCCTTGATGCCGATGTACTCGAGAAACTGATCCGTCGTCCCGTATTGCAGCGGCCGGCCCGGCGTATCCGCCCGCCCCGTGATATAGACCAGCTCACGTTCGAGGAGCTTGTTAATGCCCGCTTCTGCCGATACGCCGCGAATATTCTCGATTTCACTCCGCGTCACGGGTTGCCGATACGCCACCACCGCCAAGGTCTCGATGGCCGACTGGCTCAATTTCACCGGCGGCGGCTCTTGGCGCAAAATCCTCAGCCAACGCCCAAAACGCGGATGCGTCATCAACCGGTAACCGGAGCTCCCCTCCACCAAGACCAGACCTTCGTCCGCCGCTTGCAATTCCGCCGAAATCAGGTCCATCGCTTCACGAATTTGTGTCGCCGTCAC
>CANIJN010000023.1 GCA_947467625.1 Opitutia bacterium
AGCCGTTGAGGGCACCTATTACGCCAGCCACTATTCCTCCGAAAGCACCGCCCCCGAAGTCCGCGCGTTCGTGAAAAAATACCGCGCCCGCTACAATGGCGAGACCCCCGACTCCATGGCCCCGCTCGCCTACGATGCCACCTTCATCGTCGCCGAAGCCATCGCCCGCGCCGGCACCACCGACGGCCCGAAACTCCGCGACGCTCTCGCCGCCACCAAAAACTTCCCCGGCGTCACCGGCCGCACCTCTATCGACGCCCTACGCAACGCCACAAAATCCGCCGTGATGATCACCGTGCAAAACGGTAAACCCACCTACGTCGAAACCATCGATCCATGAACTCCTTTTCCTCTTTCGTCGGGGCTCGGTTCCCCCGCGCCGTCACCCTCCTCGCCGTCACCGTATCCCTCTTCATCCTCACGGCCTGCACGCGCGAGCCGGACGCGATCACACTCGGCCACTACGCCTCCCTCACCGGCAAGGACGCCGCGTTCGGCGTCGCCACCCGCAAGGGCGTGCTCCTCGCCATCGAGGAGATCAACGCCAAGGGCGGCGTCCTCGGCCGTCCCCTCGCCTACCTCGTCGAAGACATCCAGTCGAAACAGGGCGAATCCGCCACCGCCGTCAAAAAACTCATCTCCCGCGACAAAGTCGTCGCCGTCATCGGCGCCAATGCCTCCGCTAACTCCCTCGAGGCCGCACCCATTTGCCAAAATTCGCAAATCCCCATGATGGCGATCTCCTCAACCAACCCCCGCGTCACCGAGGTCGGCGATTACATCTTCCGCATTTGTTTCATCGATCCCTTCCAGGGCGCCGTCCTCGCTAAATTCGCGCACACTTCCCTCAAAGCTAAACGCGTCGCCCTCCTCACCGCCGTCAACTCCCCCTACAGCGTCGGCCTCTCCGCCGTCCTCCGCCAGGACTTCACTGCCCGCGGCGGCGAGATCATCGCCGAGCAAAAATACAACGAAGGCGAAAAAGATTTCCGCGCCCAACTCACTGCGCTCCGTCCCCTCAAACCCGACGTCATCGCCATCACCGGTTTCTACGCCGAAGCCGCCCTTATCTGCCTCCAAGCCCGCGCGCTCGGCATCGACGTCCCTTTCATCGGCGGCGATGGCTGGGAAGCCCCCCAACTCATCGAGCTCGGCGGCAAAGCCGTCGAAGGCACCTACTACTCCACTTATTTTTCCGCCGAAAACGATGCTGCCGAAGTCCGCGCCTTCGTAAAAAAATTCTCCGCCCGCTGGACTAATGAAACGCCCGAAGCCGTCTCCGCCCTCGGCTACGACGCCGTCTATCTCATCGCCGCCGCGATGACGAATGCCGGCACCACCGCAGGCCCCAAACTGCGCGACGCCATCGCCGCGACGAAAAATTTCCCCGGCGTCACCGGCCAAACCACCATCGACGAAAAGCGCAACAGCGCCAAAGCCGCGGTCATGCTCACCGTGAAAAACGGCCGCAGCCTCTTCTTCGAGTCCGTCACACCCTGACCCGGAGCGCGACCACCCCCGGGCGCATTCCTCATTGCGAGCCCACCGCCCGCTCCCCCAAATCTCCCTCCCCGTCCACCACGCACCTTGTCCGAATTCCTCCAACAACTCCTCAACGGCCTCTCCCTCGGTGCCATCTATGCGCTCATCGCGCTCGGCTACACGATGGTCTACGGCGTGCTGCGCTTCATTAATTTCGCCCACTCAGACGTCTTTATGGTCGGCGCCTTCATCGGCTACTATCTCGGCAAACTCGTCCCCGAAAATACCGTGTGGGGCGGTCTCGTCGTCCTGCTCGCCGCCATGCTCGGCTGCGCCCTCCTCGGCATGATTATCGAGCGCCTCGCCTACCGCCCGCTCCGCGGAGCCGCCACGCTCAACGTCCTCATCACCGCCATCGGCGTGTCCCTGCTTCTTGAATACTCCGGACAAGTCTTCTTCGGCGCCACGCCCCGCACCTTTCCCGCCGTCTTCCCCTCGGCCAATTACGCCTTCGGCAGCCTCGTCATCTCCAGCAACCAAATCCTCGTCATCGTCGTCGCGGCCCTGCTGATGGTTGCCCTCCAGCTCATCGTCTACCGCACCAAAATCGGCACTGCGATGCGGGCCGTCTCACTCAATCCGAAGGCCGCCCAGCTCGTCGGCGTCAACAACGACGTCGTCATCTCCTTCACCTTCGGTCTCGGCTCCGCTCTGGCCGGCGCCGGTGGCATCCTCTACGCGCTCAACTACCCGTCCATCGATCCGCTCATGGGCGTGATGCCGGGCCTGAAGGCCTTCGTCGCCGCCGTCCTCGGCGGGATCGGCAACATCCCCGGTGCCGCCCTCGGCGGACTCCTCCTCGGCACCGTCGAGACCTTCGTGAACGGGAGCCAGTGGTCCACCTACAAGGACGCCATCGCCTTCGCCATTCTCATTATCATTCTCCTCTTCCGCCCCGCCGGCCTGCTCGGTAAGTTCACCGTGGAAAAAGTCTGAGCCATGCCGAAGCCGCACCGCTATTTCCTCGCCGCACTCTTCATCGCCCTCGGGATCTCCCATGTCTCGGATAAGATTGATCCCTACCACCTCGATGTCCTCACCGGCATCGGCATCAACATCATCCTCGCCGTCTCGCTGAATCTAGTAAACGGCTTCACCGGTCAATTTTCCCTCGGCCACGCCGGCTTCATGTCCGTCGGCGCCTACGCCGCCGCCGCTTTTTCCCTCTTCGTCGGCCCGCGACTCCTCGGCTACGCGGGCGGTACCGCCTTCCAACAAGGGTGCCTGTTCTTCGGCGCCCTCCTCACCGGCGGATGCTTCGCATCGCTCGCCGGCCTCCTCGTCGGCGTCCCTTCCCTCCGACTCAAAGGTGACTACCTCGCCCTCGTCACCCTCGGCTTCGGCGAAATCATCCGCGTCATCATTCAAAACGTGGAGTTCCTCGGCGGCGCCCTCGGCCTTAATGGTATCCCCGCTTACACTACGATTTTCTGGGTCCTCGCCTTCGTCGCCCTCTCCGTCTTCGTCGTCTCCTGTCTGGTCAACTCCACCTACGGCCGCGGTTTCCTCGCCACCCACGACGACGAAATCGCCTCCGAAGCCGTCGGCCTCAACACCACGCATTACAAAATCGTCGCCTTCGTCATCGGCGCGTTTTTCGCCGGCACCGCCGGTGGACTTTACGGCCACTTCAAAATGACGATCACGCCCACGGGCTTCGACTTCACGAAGAGCGTCGAGATCGTCGTCATGGTGATTATGGGCGGCATGGGCAACACCCTCGGGGTCATTCTCGCCGCCGTCCTCCTCACGCTGCTCCCCGAACTCCTCCGTCCCATCGCCGAGTATCGCATGATCATCTACTCGCTTCTCCTGATCGTCCTCATGCTCGTGCGCCCCCAGGGTCTCTTCAATTTTAAGCTCGGCAAGGCCAAGACTTGAAAACGCGCCCGCACCTCTCACCGTTTCATCATGACCGCCGCACTCGAATCCCAGATTTCCCGACTCACGCGCCGGGAAAAAATCGCGCTCGCTGACCGCCTTCTCGCCGATACTGAAATGCACGCCAAGCCCCCTGGGGTCCATCGCGCCAACGATCCTGCACTGGAAGCTGAACTGCGCCGCCGCCTTGCCGACAAAACGCCCGGCGCTTGGCTGACTGCCGCAGAGTTTCGCGCCAAAACTGGACTTCGTTGATGCCGTTGCTCCGCGTTCATCACCTCGTTGAGTGGGAATTGAACGAGGCTCGCGGCTGGTATGCTGGCCACAGTCCGTGGGCAGCCGAAAGTTTTTCCCGCACTTTCGGTGTGACGCTGGATCGCGTCGAATCTCGTCCGCGCACCCACGCTCCGTGGCGTGCCATTTCCCGCCGTGCCCGCCTGCCTAATTTCCCGTATCAGCTCTTGTTTCACGCTGACTCCCGCCACACATCTGTACTCGCTCTGGTCCACTCTCGTCGCGAGCCGGGCGGCGTTATGCAAACCCTCCGTTCCCGACTAACTGAACTGAGCTGACCCATGCCCGCCCTCCTCCAACTCAACCAAGCCACGATCCGTTTCGGCGGCCTCACCGCCGTCAACGCCGTCGGTTTCACCGTGGGCGAAAACGAGCTCGTCGGCCTCATCGGCCCCAACGGCGCCGGCAAGACCACCGTCTTCAATCTCATCACCGGCGTCTACCAGCCCACCGAGGGCACCGTCACCTTCAACGGCCGCCCCATTGCCGGACTGCGCGTCAATCAGATCGTCGAGCTCGGCATCGCCCGCACGTTTCAAAACATCCGCCTCTTCGGTTCCCTCTCCGTCTTCGACAACGTCCGCGTCGCCTGCAATCTCCACCGCGCAACCGCTCCCGTCCAGTCGCTCGTCCGCCTCGGCGCCTTCCGCGCCGACGAAGCCGCGATCACCAAACGCGCCGAGGAGCTCCTCGATATTTTTAATCTCCGCCGTTTCCGCGACGCGCCCGCGAAGAGCCTTCCCTATGGCGAACAGCGCCGACTCGAAATCGTCCGCTGCCTCGCGACCAAGCCGAAGCTCCTCCTCCTCGACGAGCCCGCCGCCGGTATGAACCCGACCGAGAAAGTGGAGCTCGTCCGCCTCATCCAGCAGATCCAAAAACAGTTCAACCTCTCCGTCCTCCTCGTGGAGCACTCGATGAAAGTCGTCATGGGCGTGTGCCAGCGCATCGCCGTCCTCGATTACGGCGTGAAGATCGCCGAGGGCACGCCCGCCGAAATCCAGTCCAATCCGAAGGTCATCGAAGCCTACCTCGGCGAAGACCACCAGAACGCCCTCGCCCATCACTGAGCCGATGCTCTCCGTCTCCGACCTCTCCGTTTCCTACGGTGCCATCAGCGCCCTCGGCGGCATCTCCTTCAAGATCGAGCAAGGCTCCATCGTCACGCTCATCGGTGGCAACGGGGCCGGGAAAACCACCACGCTCCGCACCATCTCCGGTCTCCTCCGCCCCAAGAGCGGCACCGTCACCTTCCTCGGCGAAAATATCTCCGCCCTCGCCCCGCACAAAATCGTCGCCCGCGGCCTCTGCCACGTCCCCGAGGGTCGCATGATTTTCTCGAACCTCACCGTCGACGAAAATCTCTCGATGGGGGCCTACCTCCAAAACGATGCCACCCTCATCGCAAAAAACCGCGATTACGTCTTCAGTATTTTCCCCCGCCTCAAGGAGCGCATCAAACAAACCGCCGGCACACTCTCCGGCGGCGAACAACAGATGCTCGCCATCGGCCGTGCGCTCATGAGCAACCCGAAGTTCCTGATGCTCGACGAGCCCTCGCTCGGCATCGCCCCCCGCCTCATCAGCACGATTTTCGAGAAGATCGTGGAGATCAATAAATCCCACGGCATCACCATTCTCCTCGTCGAGCAGAACGCCAACCTCGCCCTCGAAGTCAGCAGCTACGCGTATTGCCTCGAGACCGGCCGCATCGCCATGGAGGGCGAAAGTAAAAAACTCCGCGCCGATCCGCAGCTCAAAGCCACCTACCTCGGCGGCTGAGCTAGGCCCGGTTGTCGCTCACGCACCACGTTTGCATCCCCGTCCAATCGTAGCTCGGTCCGCCTGCCCGAGGCGCCCATCCCGAGCTACGCCGCCACCTACGGCACCACGTAAAGCTCGACCAACGCCGTGCCCGTCGCATTGCCGACGCCACTGACCACCGCCGTATAGGCCCCCGGCGTGAGCGTCGTGAGAATCACCGCATCCTTGCTCCCGACCGCGAGCGCAAACGCACCGACCGCCGTCGCCGTCGTGGCGATCTCGGCGGAATTGGCAGCGAGTGACCAATTGTCATTCGTCGCGAGCGCCGTCGACCCGCCGAACAACGTGAGCTGCGGATCTGCCAGCGTCCCTTCCACCCCGAAACCGGCGAGCCCCGGTCCCACCGCGCGGATCAGCAGCCGCAGCGTGCCTGTCCCGCCGATCACAAAGCCCGGGATCAAGACGCCTTCGCCGGTGCCGACGTAGGCCCGCGTGGAGGCGTTGAGCACCGCCGCCGTCGTGGCCGTGGAGCCGTCGTAGACCTCCAGCAGCGCGACGCCACTCCCGCCATCCGCCGCAGTCACGGGCGCCGTGTAAGCCCCGGGTGCCAGCGACACGGCGATGGCCGCATCCTTGCTCCCCGCCGTGAGTGCAAACGCCCCCGCCGTCGCCATCGCCGCCGCATCGGCCGCGAGCCAGTTGTCGCTACTCGCGACGATCACACCACCTCGCACCAAACTGAACCGGGGATCGGCGAGCACGCCCCCGACGCCGAAGCCGCTCAGCGTCGGACCCACCGCGCGCACGACCATCAGGCGTTCGGCCGAGCCATTGAGCACAAAACCGGGAATCGGCGAGCCCGCTACGCCACCGACCGCGGCGCGCGTCGCGATGTTCACCAGCCGCGCCGTGCCCGTCGTGCCGGGCTCAACGACCGCTGCGACCGGACCGCGCACAGCCCAGACTGGATAGCTCGACGTGAAGGGCTCATAGCTGATGAGCCCCTGAAAATTACGCGATGGGTTTGAAGTCGTATTCACGCCGAATTCCACGACCCAGGCCTGCGTGGGCGTCTGCGGAGACCGAAGCGCCGTCGACGTCCAATAGCTCGTCGCTGGTGCCGTCGGAAAGAGCGTGCGGTTGACCGGCGCAACGGCGTTCGCTGCGGTCGTCGCCGTCGCGCGCGTGATATCGAGGAGCGACTGCATTTCTTTCACGTTCGGCATCCGCCAATCGGAGTAGCCGGCGAGCGTCAGGTTTTCTGCAAACGCCAGCGCGCTGGCCCACGTCTGCGCCCCTGAGGGCGCCTGCGCCCACATGCGACCGGTGTCGAGATCGGTGATCGTGCCGTCGTTGTTGTTCGCGTAATTGTGTCCCGTCGTCGGTCGGGCGCCGCGCACATAGCGCGCGTGGAACCGTGACGTCCCGCCCGCACTCAGGGTCTGCGTCTTCGGGTGTGGACCGATTCCTCCGCCGGTATTGGTGGACCACACTTTCGTGGTGTCTCCGTAGTAGGTATCACTCGTCCAGAAATAGCCCGGCGTCCCGCTCGCGTTCGCGACGAAGAACGAGCTATTCAACGCTGGGTTGCTATTGTGCGTGAGCAGGCTGAACGCCTCGTGCGCGGTCGGCAGACGCCAGTCACTGAACCCGCCGAGGTCGGTCGGCGCGCTCGCGCGGGCGGTGTCCCAAGTCATCTCGCCGCTGTCCACTTTTTGCCACATGAGGCCGGTCACATTGTCGGTGATCGTGCCATTGCCGTGGTCCGTGTAGGAGGGCGGATTGATCGTATAGTCGGAATCTTCGCCAAAGATCGGCGTCGCATCGAACGTCTGGCCGGTGTCGGGCAATTTCGCGAGCGAGGCTGGCGCCATCGGGTAATAACCGTAACGCGAGGCCGTCGTGTAAGTGTTGCTCGCCGTGCCGCCCGGGCTGCCCCATTGCACCGCGAGTGACTTCGCCACTCGGTCAATCTGGTAGCGCACTTGGTAGGCGTTTCCGCCCACCGTGTAGGTCAGCACGTATTGGTCCGTCGCCGGGCGGCTAAACGCTGTGATCGTCGCGCCCCCGAGCGGAACGCCGGCCGGGCGCGAAGAACCTACCGTCGGTTGCGGGTCCACTTGGCCGCCGTAATTCACCACGGTCCCATGAAACGCCTCCATGAAATAGGGATTCTGCGGCCCCGTCGCCACACTGCCGCGCGCATGGTAGTGGTAGCCCCAGCCGTTGCCGTGGTCATGGCCGCCGTCGCTGTCGAGCGCCTGCCGGGCACTTCCATCCGGCTCCACGTAACCGAAAATCGGATAGCCATCGAGTGCCCACGCGATCGGTTTGGCGTTGCCGAGCACGGCCGTCAGATGCGTCGGTGCGATGTGATAATGGTAGTCGTCCGCGCGCCCGCAGTGGCCGCCGTAGACATCCAGTTCGCCGATCTCGAACGAGACCCGGCCGGTGTTGTTGCGTGGGTTGAAAATGGGAATTCCGTCGGCGGCCAGCGCCACGGCGCCGCGTTGAAAATTTCCGGCCGAGATCGGAATCGGCGCCGCCGCCGGGACCGGCACGAGCGGAATCCGCCACACATTGGGCTGCCCGAATCCCAGCGAGGCGCGATCGCCCTCCGAATTGGTCACATTGCCAAAGTAGGCGACCGGCACGGGAATCTGCTGCTGCCACGACGTAATCCCGACCATGAGATTCGGCATCAAAGCCGGGTTGGGCATTGAGTCTGATTCCGAATAGAAGTATTTTTCATCCGAGTAAAATCGCACGAAGGGTTTGAACGGCGTAAAGGACGAAACGAGCAGCGCGCCATTGCCGGCGGGTGGAGCAGCGGCAGTGGTGAGTCCAGACCCGGCCTTGGCCTCGGCGTCGAGCAGTCGCGCAATTTCCGCGTGCATTGCCGCGTCACCATCATGGGCGCGGACGACGCCCGCGGCCGTAATCGCAGCGCAGACAAGAACACCTGAAAAATCGGAGCGAAAGTGCATGCCGCGAAGGTGCCCCGGCAAGGTTAACGGCTCACGAGCGCTCACATTAATATTCGTTCATCTTCAGCGCCGTCGCCGCGCCGCCTAGCGCGTTCGACTCAGAAGCGACACGGGCAGATCGCCCCAATCGCGGCGCACGGCCGCCGGACTTGTCACCCGTCGCTTGTTTTCCGCAGTGCTGCTTCCGGCGGGAGTCGGGCGCACGGACGGCCCGTCAAAATCGAGCGTGAGCGTGGCCGCCGCACTCGTGGTTGAGCCAAAGGCATTGGTGGCGATACACTTATAATCGCCGGCATACGCCGCGGTGATGTTCTTCAGCGCGAGCACCGGCTCGGTCGTGTTGCAAAATTCACCGCCGCGAAAATACCACGCGAACGTCGTGCCGGCGGGTGCGCCAACTGCCGCGATCAAACTCACGTTCTCTCCGGGCCGCGCCTGGAGGCTGCGTGGTTGCCGAATGAAAGCCGGAGGACGGGTATCGGTGACGACCGCGGGATCATACACGATAAACTGCCCCATCATGCCGCCGTCTTCGTGGTTCAGAAAATGGCAGTGAAACATGAAGGGGTTCGCCGTGCTCGCATAGTCTTCGAATTTCGCGATCACCTGGACACTCTCACCCCGCGGCACGTAGACGGTGTCCTTCCATCCGGATTCGTAGGGCGCCGCCAATCCATCCGACGACACCTGTCCATTGGTCGGCGTGCGCGCGACAATCTTGAACTTCACGTCGTGGATGTGGAACGCGTGGCCAAACACATTGTTGTTCACGATCGTCCACTTCTCCACCTCGTTCAGTTTTACGGTGAAATTATTCCGCGTGCCGGTGTAGCTCACGTTGTCGAAGGAGAACTCAGCGCCGCCATTGCCACCGGTGATGTTGACCGTGCGAGAATTGGTGACATTGGCGTTGGTCCAGTAGGTGTTGTTCGCGAGTGCGGACGGCAGCGCCGTAATGGCATTGGCGGTCGTCGCGCCGACCACAATGTGCAGCAGATTAAAATCCGTGTTGTTCAGCAGGCTGCCGTTGATGGGGCCGGAGCGGCCGGTGGGCTGCACGGGATTGCCTTCGTTGCCCGGGAATCCAAACGCCTGCCCGGAGTTGAAGGCTTTCAAATCGACCGCAGCACCGACGGCATCCCCGCCAAGATTTACCAGGATTTCCACCCGTTCACCCACCATGAGTTTCACGCGCGTGACGGCGACGGGAGCATTGAGGAGCCCGCTGTCGTTCGTGATCACGTAAAAGGTCCGGTTATCGCTGAGGCCGATATTGTAGCCCCGCTCGACCTCGGCGTTGAGCACGCGCAGCCGCACGAACTGCTTCGGCAACGTCACCTGCGGGCTCAGCGTGCCATTGACGAGGACGTAGTCACCGTAGTTGTCGACGGCATGATCGTAGGCGAATTGGTTACCGGTCAGAAAACGACGACTCGTTATCCCGAGGGGAATGTCATCGATTCCATAAGTGCGGGGCAGCGCGAGCGCGGCCTCCTGCGGGTCCTTCACGATAATGAAGCCGCCCGCGCCTTTGGTGAGTTGCTCCTGCGTGGTCTCGTGCAAATGTGGGTGATACCAGTAGGTCGAGGCATTGTTGAGCACCTTCCACGTCGGCGACCAGGTCGTGCCTGCAGGGACCGGTTGAAGCGGACCGCCGTCCATCACCGCTGGGAGGTGGAAGCCGTGCCAGTGCACGGTGGTCGCGGACGTGAGTTTGTTCGTCACGTTCATCTGCACCACATCCCCCTGATTCATGATCAACGTGGGCCCCCAGAAGAGCGCGCCGTTATAACCGTAGGTCGTCGTCGCCGCTCCGGCGCGGAACTGTTTCGAGGTCTGCTCGAGCGCGAGGTCAAACGTGGTGCCGGAAATCGTATCGGGGATGCTGAGCGGATTGTAGGTCGGGGTGGCAGTCGACGTCGCGAACACCGGTAAAGTCGTGATCGAGGTGCCCGCACTGTTCGTCGCGGTGGCGGTGAGGGCATTCGTGCCAAAGCCGAGCGGCACGGTCGCCACCCACGTCGCAAAATTGTCCGTCGAAGTCGCGGCCACGGCATTGACCTTTACCGAGGTGACGCCGCCCGGAGCACCGGAGCTCGTGCCCTGCACGATGACCGTCGCCAACGCCGTCGTTAGCCCAGCCGTTGGACTCGTGATTGCCACGGCTGGCGCAGACGTCGGCGTGCCGGTGAACGCGGGGACGTTGCTGTAGAGTTCGACGAGCGCGGTGCCCGTGGTGTTGCCCACGCCGCTCACCACGGCCGTATACGAGCCCGCCGGGAGCGAAGTGACCATCGCCGCATCTTTGCTTCCCACGGGCAGTGCGAACGCACCGACCGCGGTAGCCGCGGCCGAAATCTCGGCGGCGTTCACCGCGCTCGACCAGTTGTCATTGGTCGCGAGCGCGGTCGTCCCGCGATAGAGCGTGATGGTCGGATCGGCGAGCAACCCCGTGAGGCCAAACGTCGAAAGCGTCGGACCAACGGCGCGAATCAATAACCGCAGTGAACCGGTGCCGCTGATCACAAAACCGGGGATCAACACCGAGTCGCCCGTGCCGACGAAGGCCCGGGTCGAAGCATTCACCACCGCAGAGGTCGCTGTCGTCGAAGCATCATAGACCTCTAGGAGCGTCACACCCGTGCTCGTGCCGCTCGCCGTCACGGGCGCCGTGTAAGCCCCGGGCGCAAGGGTCGCGACGAGCGCCGCGTCCTTGCTGCCGACGGTGAACGCAAATGCCCCCGCCGCCGTCATCGCCGCCGCATCGGCCGCGAGCCAATTGTCATTGGTCGCGACGGTCGCCACCGCGGAAAGCAGCGAGAGACTGGGGTCGCCCAGCGCACCGCTCACGCCGAAGCCGGTGAGTGCCGGGCCCGCCGCGCGGGCGAGCATCGTCTTCGTGCCGCTGCCGCCGATCACGAAACCCGCGATCGGCGTGCCCGCGCTACCGCCGATCTGCGCCCGGGTCGCAATATTTGTGAGCCGAGCCGGATCGGGCTCCGCGGCCCACGGTTTCAAACCCGAGAGGAGGAGGAGGAGAAAAACAACGAAGGGAAACCGGCTGAAGTGCATAGCTCAGGATATCCAACCATTGTTAAGGAATGATGAACGGTGGAAAACGATCCGTTCAAATTTCCCGCTTTCCGACCTCATTCCCAACCATCAGGGCAGCAGATAAAATTCCACGAGAACAGTGCCCGTGGTGACGTTTTTTCCGCTCACCTGGACGGTGTAGTTGGCGCCGGCAGGAAGCGTGATCAGCACGGCGGCGTCGCGGCTGCCGGTTTCAAAAGGAAATGCGCCGACCGCGTTGACGGCAGCCGTAAGGGACGCGACTGGCGAAGGGAGCGCTGTCGCGGCCGCGTATTGCGAACTCTGCGCCACACCCCAGTCATAATTGCTCGCGACGATATCGCTGCCGCGGAAAACCGTGAGAACCGGATCCGCCAGCGAGCCGGTCACACCAAACTTCCCCAGCGCCGGGCCGGCCACCCGAATGAGCAATCCCGCCGCTCCGTTACCGCCCACCGCGACACCCGGGATCAAGATCGACGCGCGGTGCCGACGTAGGCACGGGCCGAAGCGTTCACGAGGCGCGCGGAACCGGCGTCGGACTCGACATCGAAAATCTACACGAGGGCAACCCCACTGCCGTCGTCGACCGAACGGGTTTGTGCCGTGTAGGCCGCAGGCGGGAAAGTGAGAACCAGCGCCGCGTCGCGGCTGCCGGCCGGCAGCGCAAAGGCTCCGCCGGCCGTCATCGCCATCGCATCGGAGCTGGCCGAATTGTCGTTCGTCTGCACGAGCGTCTGCCCCTGGCGCAGTTCTAAGATTGGATCGGCGAGAACGCCGACGACGCCAAAGCCCGCCAACGCAGGGCCGACCCCTCGCACGACGAGGCGCTTCGCGCCTCCTGCGACGACGAAGCCCAGAA
This sequence comes from Opitutia bacterium, assembly GCA_947467625.1. Lineage (GTDB taxonomy): Bacteria > Verrucomicrobiota > Verrucomicrobiia > Opitutales > Opitutaceae > GAS368. Next base: position 12,403 of record CANIJN010000023.1, read on the forward strand.
TCGGCGTGCCGGCCGCCCCGCCGACAGCCGCGCGGGCCGAGAGGTTCGTCACCCGCGCGTCGCCCTTCGCCGCGGCACTCAAGGAGCGGTCAAGGGTGTCCGTGAGCGCCGCGCGCAAACGGCTCGCCGCAGCGGGCTGCGTCGCCGCGACGTTGCTCGTCTCCGAAGGATCGCCGACGACGTCGTAGAGCTCGTGGGTGTTTCCCCGCTCAACCAGTTTCCAACGGCCCTCGAATTGCGCGCTGTCTGTGGTCGATACGACGGTGAACGAACGATCTACGGACGGTGCGGAACCGCGCAGGATACTCCAAAGGTTGAGGCCGTCCAACGGCAGACGGCTCCGCGGAGCGACGCCCACGCCGGCGGCCACCGTCGGAAACAAATCCTGCACGGAGACAAACTGATCGCTCGTCGCTCCGGCGCGGATGGCGCCCGGCCAACGCAGAATCGCCGGGACGCGCACGCCGCCCTCGTAGACGCCGCTCTTGGCGCCGCGCAGCGGGATGTTGCGCGCAACAGAATTGCCGGGACCACCATTGTCGGAAATGAAAATCACCAGAGTGTCGGCGTCCAACCGCTGAGCCGTGAGCTCGGCAAGGATTTTTCCGATGCCGGCGTCGAGACTCTCCAGCATCGCTGCATACGTTAGCGCATCACCGGAGAGCGCCGGATAATTGGCGAGCAGTTCGGGCGGGGCCTCGAGCGGGATGTGAGGCGCGTTGAGGGTGACCACATGAAAAAACGGTTTCGCCGGGTCGCGGGTGCGCAGCAGCCGGATCTCCTCGTCGCGGAGCAGGTCGGTCGAGTAGCCGGTTTCGTTGAGCGTCGTTCCATCGCGTTGCCAGTCGACGCGCGTGGTGTTTTCGCCAAAGTGGGAGTAGTAGGAAATCGCCCCGCCGAGGAAGCCGTAAAAGCGGTCGAAGCCCCGTGCGGTGGGGAGATGCGCACCCGATGAGCCGAGGTGCCATTTGCCGGTGAGGGCGGTTTGGTAACCCTCCGCGCGAAACGTCTCCGGGATGAGATGCTCGAGAACGTTGAGTCCGTCGTCCTGCGCAGAAAACACGTCGCGAATACCCAGCTGCACCGCCGACGGGCGGTGTGAAGCGAAGCGCGCGAAGGGCTGCAGAGCGGAGCGGCGTAGTAACGCATCAGTTCGGTCCCTTCCTGTCGCAGTCGGTCGAGATTCAGCATGCGAGCCGGTCAACCGCGCCACGGCACGTCGGCCCATCCGCGATCGTCGGCGACAAGGATCAGGACGTTGGGCGCCACCGCACGCAGTGAAAGCGGCACAAACCCGGCGACGACCAAGACGATCGCAACGGTCAGGCCCAGGCTCCGGTGCGGTTTGCTCACGGCACTTCGTAAATTTCGACCAGCGCCACGCCGGTCGTGTTGCCGCCCCCGCTCACCTGCGCGGTGTAGGTGCCCGGGTCCAGCGTGACGAGCAGCGCGGAATCGCGGGAATTCGCCGGCAGCGTAAAAGCCCCCACCTGCGCACTCGCGAGGCCCAGCTGCGCGGCGTTCGCCAAGGTGAGCCAGTTGTCGTTTTGCTGGATCGCGGCGGTCGAGCCCTCGCGGAAGAGCGCAAGCTGTGGATCGGCGAGCACGCCCGTCACGCCGAATTGTGCGAGGCTCGGCCCGATCGCGCGGATGAGCAGTTGCTTCGGCGCGTCGCCTTGGATCGCGAAGCCCGCGATCAAGATCGAGCCGCCGGTGCCAACGTTCGTGCGGGCGGACATGTTTACGAGGCGCGCGGAGGTCGTGGTGGTCGTGGCATCGTAGGCCTCCATGAGCGCGATGCCGGGCGCGGCGGCCTTGCCGGTGACGACCGCGGAGTAGCTGCCCGGCGTGAGGTTGGCGACGAGCGCGGCATCGAGGGACGTAGCGCCGAGCGCGAAGGCACCGACGCGCGTGGTGACGGCGACAGTCTGATTGACGTTGGTGCCGCCAAACCAGTTGTCATTGGTTGCGACGGTGGAGTTGTTGGCATCGACGAGCGTCAGCACGGGATCAGGCAGCACGCCCGTCACGCCAAAGCCGGTGAGCGACGGACCGACGCCGCGCAACAACAGCGACACCGGGTCGCCCTGACCTACGACGCAGCCGACGATCAGTGTGTCGCTGCCCGTGCCGGCGGTGGAGCGCACGGAGAGGTTTCCCAGCCGGCTTGCGCCAATGGTGAGCGTCGCGGCGGCAGAGGTTAAGGAGCCCGCCGAGGTCGAGACGACCACCGTGTAGCTTCCGGCATCGGCCGCCTGCGCGCGCGCGATTCCGAGCACGGCCGTGATGGCGCCGGGGATGTCGGTGCCGTTGTGCCTCCACTGGTAGGTGAGCGGGAGCGAACTCGTCGCACTCACGGAAAACGTCACCGGCGTGCCCACCGACACAGCCTGAGAGCGCGGTTGCGCTGCGATCACCGGCGTCGCGCTTTGCTCAGCCGCGGTGCCAACCGTGTAGGAGAACGCCACCGTGCCGTTGACGCGCTCAGTGCCGGGCCGTTCGTCCGCCGGCAAATAGGTGCGGACATATTCCACTTTCACTCCCGCTGGTGCGACCGTGACGCGGGTATAACCGCTGTCCGGGAAGCGCTCGCCGGTTGCGTAGGCATCGGAATTGAAAAGCGAATAGTTGGGATTCGCGGGCGAACCAAGTGATTGATAAGTCACTCCATCCAGTTGCTGGCGCACCCAGATATGATCGTGGCCCTGGAAGAAGATCGTGACCTTGTTGGCGACAAAGAGTTGGTGGATGGGGAGCGCCCAACCGGCCCGGTTCTGCGCAAAGCTAGGGGTGCCATTGTTGTTTTGCCCGCCCCACTCGAACTTCAACGCAACGTCGATACCCCCGCGGCCGGTGCCGTTCACATGGTGGGCGAAGACAAATTTGTATTTCGCTTTGCTCTGCTCGAGCGTGGCCTTGAGCCAGTCGTATTGGGCTTTGCCGTGGGTGATCGCCCACTGGTCCGCGGTCTTGGCCCCGCCGTAAAAATCGTTGTCCACCACCACGGGCGAACCCCAATAGGGATCAATGGTGACGAAGAGCGCATCGCCCCACTCCCAAGCATAGTAGTTCCGCAACAGTCCGATATGCTCAATGGTCTCGGTGTTACCGGAGTAGAAATCGTCCGGCGCGGGCTGGGCGTAGTAGAGATTGCGGGCGTTTTGGGCCCAGACGGCGACGTTATTAGGCGTCCCATCGAGAAGATAGCGCGCCGCCTGCTCGTGGTTGCCGTTGACGAGGAAAATCGGGGCTATACGGCCAAGTATGCCGAGATACGGTCGCTGAATGGCGTAACGCGCCTCGACCTGGGGTTGCGTGACCGCCCGGGGATTCGCTTGGTTGATCGTATCGACGCTGAAGTCGTCACCGCTGGTCAGATAGAAATCGGGCCGGTTGCCCGCCACGGTCGTCATCGTCCGCGTATAGAATGCGGCGTTGAACTGCGTGTTGGCCCGCTCGGGGTGCGAGTCCCCCTGCACACCGAACACAAACGTGCTGCCCGGCGCCCGCTGCGTCATGAACGAATACTCCGGGCTCGCGTCGTAGTCTGTCGCGGTCGCCGCGCGAAATCGTATGCGATAATAGTAGCGCGCATTCGTCACGAGGCCGGCGATTGTCACCTCCCGCGGGACATTCGCCGCCAGCGCAACCGGCGGGGTCTGGCCAGTGTAGGCTCCGGGTTGCAGGCCAAACTCTAGATAGAGCGAGTGCGCCACAGGTGCTAAGACGTTGGCCACGATGGATTGGTTGGTTGGCCGGCCCAACACGAGCGTGCCCGGAAAATCCGCCGCGCTCGCCGGCAGGGTCAGGCCCGCCCCCAGAACGACCGCACCCCAAACCGCCCACGCCCGCACCACGGCGCGTAAGCCGTTGAACGTATAATTTATTTTCGATACCATGATTGGAATTACCTCCGATTCACGCCGCCCGCGACGACCGCAGGCGCTCAGGCGACGCGGTCATGCATTGCCGCAGAATCTTGCGAGCGCGGTTCAACCGAATTTTCACTGTTCCGAGCGACAGTTGCATCTCAGCCGCAATCGCGCGGTAGCTCGCGCCCACCACGATCTGCTCCACGATCGCGCGGTCAGCGGGGGCCAGGTAGGTGAGGGCTCCCTCCAGCGATTCAAAAATCTCGCGCACCGCGATCGTGCTGTCGGGCGCCGCCATATTCATCAGCAGCTCATCGCCCGCGACGCTACTCGGTCGGCAGCGCAGGCGGCGGCGGAAATCCAGCGCGGCGTTGCGCGCCAGCGTAAAAAGCCAGGGCTCAAAGGTGATCGGCTCCCGTAGTCGACTGATCTGGCGGCAAAGCTTGATCATCACCATCTGCACCACGTCTTCCACCATGTCCGGTTGATCCAGCATCGGACGCACAAAGGCCGCGAGGCGGTTACGATAGCGCATGATCAGCTCGGACTGCGCTGCCATGTCGCCGTCCTTCGCCCGTCGCACAATGATCAACAAGCCTTCGCGCTCCGCCTCGGTGGGACGCGGGTAGCACGCACGCCGCCCGCCGCCCATCGGGGCAGGAACACCCGACAAAATACGGCCCGGAGCGCGACCAAGTGACTCAGTTGGCAGGGACAATGGAGTAGGTGTGGGAGATGGTGCGGTTCTTCAGCGTCGCCGTCTCCTGGGTGGGCAAGGCCGCGCGCACATATTCGACCTTGGTGTTGTCCGGCGAGACCGTGACCCGGAGATGTCCCGAGTTGGGCAGGATCGTGCCCTGCACATATTTTCCGTCGCCCGCGCTCGCCGTGGAGAAATTGGCCGTGCCGGGTTGCGGGCACTCCTGATACACAATCCCATCGAGTTGTTGGTAACCGTAAAAGTGATCGTGGCCGTGAAAGACGGCACTCACCTTGTGCGCGACCAGCAGTGCGTGAATCGGCATGTCCCAACCCGGGCGCTTCGCAGTGAAGCCCTCGGTGTCGTCTGCATTCTTTCCGCCCCATTCGTAGCGGTGCGCGGTCTCGACTCCGCCGCGCGCTGACTCGATGCCGCCGACCAGGTGGTGGAGGAACAGAAATTTGAACTTCGCCCGGCTATTCTGGAGCGTCGTCTTGAGCCAATCGTATTGGGCCTTGCCGAGCGACCAGCGCCAATTGTCGGCCGGATTGGAATTCGGATTGCTGAGCGTGTTGTTGAAGGGATCGAGCACCACGAAGAGCGCGTCGCCCCACTCATACGCGTAGTAATTTTCGAGCAGTTCGTTCTTCCCAAATACGAACCGGCTCTCCGCGCTTCCGGAGTAAAATGCCCCGTCTTGCACCGGAATCGCGAAGTAGCGCTTGCGGGCCATGATGTCCCAACTGGCCAAATTGTTGTCTTTCGCGACCGAGCGATCCGCGTCGTAGACGTAGCGGTATTCGGCCTCGTGATTCCCGAGCGTGAACATAAACGGCACCGAGTGGCAGAATTCGGCAAAATTGTTCCGCAACGTCACTGCGCGAAACTCAATCAAACCGTAGTTCACCGTCAGCCCTGGCAGGATCGTGGGCATCTTGTCGGTCATGAAAATATCGCCTAGGTCGACGTGAAAGTCAGGGTTGTCGGCGCGGATATTTCGCATCGCGAGCGTGAAGAGCGGCTGACTCGTGACTTCGTCGAGATGCGGGTCGGCAGTGATCGTAAACGTGAACGCCGTGCCGCGTGGACGCGCAGTCTGGAAACTCCGTTCGCCGCGGGCGCGAAATACAGCCTCGCCCAGCGCGCGATAGCGCACCCGATAGAAATAGCGACGATTGGCGGACAGTGCCGGCTGTCCCTCTGCCGCCTGGATTTTCACCTCAAACGGCATGCCCGCCGCATAACTGGCGATAGGCGTCCGGCCCGAGTAGGCCCCCGACGCCGCGCCAAATTCCACATAGGCTTCTACCGCCTGGTTGGTCTCGAGATTGAGCGTCACGCCGCGATCCGTGGGAATGCCGAGAAATTCCGGCGCCGTGAATCCGAGATTGGGTGTGACATCGGAAATTTTGAAATCCCACAACGTCGCGGCGACCACGTAACTTCCGGTCGCGGAACTGGCCGTGGCGCCGACACTATTCGTGGCGGCCACTGTGTAACTGACCGTGGTTCCGGCCGGCAGCACCGGAATCGCCGCGCCGAACACGCCGTCCCCCGCCGCACCGTCGCCATCGAGGCCATCGTCGCGCATGGCGAGCGTCACCGGCGTATTTCCAGCTGACGCGCCAACCGTATAACTCAAGCGGAGTTCCGTCACCGTGCCGCCGGGATCAGGCTGACCTTTCGCCGTCACAAACACATTGTCCGCGTAGTTCGGAGCCGTCGGCGCCCTGGCGACTTCTACGACGGCAAATCCCGTCGGAGCGGGCATCGGCGGCACCACGTAGAGTTCCACGAGGGCCGTGCCAGTCGTGTTGCCGACTCCACTGATTACCGCCGAGTATGAGCCCGGCGAAAGTGTGACGAGCAACGCGGCATCGCGACTCCCGGCCGGCAAAGTAAAAGCGCCCACCGCGGCAGCGGCCGTGGCGACCTCGGTGGCATTGGCCGCCGTCGACCAGTTGTCATTCGTCGCTAACGCGGTCGGACCACTGAAGAGTGTGATCGTGGGGTCGCCCAAGGCATCGGGAACGCCAAATGTTCCCAACGTCGGGCCCACGACGCGCACCAGCAACCGCAAGGTGCCCGTGCCGACGACAACAAAGCCCGGGATCAGCACGCTGGTGCCCGTGCCGACGAAGGCCCGGGTGGAGGCATTCACAATCGAGGGCCCGGAACCGGCGGCACCGTCGTAGACCTCCACGAGCGCGATACCGCTACCGCCATCGGTCGCCGTTACTGGCGCGGAATAAGAGCCCGCACCGAGATTCGCCACGAGCGCGGCATCCTTGCTCCCGGCCGTCAGTGCGAAGCCGCCCGCCGCATTCATGACCGCAGCATCAGCGGCGTTCCAATTGTCGTTGGTCGCACTCGTCGCCGCATCACGGACAAGACTGAGACGCGGATCGGCCAGCACGCCACTGACGCCAAATCCTCCCAAAGTCGGGCCGATCGCGCGAATCACGATGGGTTTCGCCCCGGGACCGCTCAGCACAAAACCCGGGATCGGTGTGCCAGCCGCGCCTCCGACGGCCGCGCGCGTGGCGATGTTCACGAGGCGCGCAGTGCCTTCGTTCGCAGCCCGGCCCAACCCGCCCGCGGCGAGAAATATTAGAAGAAAGAAAACGGCATGCCCGCACATGCCCCTATCCTACCCGCGAAACGTTAACAGAGGACGATCCGCCGGATTAAAAGTCGTTAATTTTCCCTGGTCCCATCCGGCATCCGCGTTCATTTCGCAGGCGCTCCGCTCACATCAAGTTCGGGCTTCGTATTCCAGCGCTGCTTCCACTCCGGCTTTTCGACGCGCGTGCGAAAAATGATCGTATTATCGAGGTCGAGATCGTTACTCCAGATGAACTTCGCGCCCTTGAAATCGGCGGCGTAAAACGGCTCTTTCGGATTCACTCGCTCCTCGGAGAACTCCTTGGCGTTGGCCCACGTGCTGTCGTCGAAATCAACCGCCCACCACTTTTCCGGAATGGGCGTATGCTCCACCCGAGGATTCTTCACATCACCATTAAGAGGTCCCTTGAAGAAATTTTTTGCCTTCCACGTGGCGTTCGAGACCGAGCCGTCGCCGAACTTGATGATAAATCCGCCGTCGCCGAGGTGGTCGCCGTATTCGAGGCCGGTCTTCGGATCAGCATTGTCCTTGGCCATCACGGCGATCGTCATCGGATACTCCGGCAGGATATCAACGGAGATCACATTATGCGGCGTGAAGGGAATCGAATCCACGGCCGTCAGCCTTCCATTGATATAAAGCACGAACCAATTGTCCGCGTAGACGTTCACTTTGATCGTGTCCGCCATGGTGGGTTTGATGAGTCCTTTACTGTCACCGCCACCCTTTTTTCCGCCGCCACCCTTTTTTTTCCCGCCCGGAGGACCGTCCTGCGCGATCGCGCCGAGTAACAACGCACCGGCCACCGCCACGAGGGAAACCAACCGGAATGTATTCGCGAAACGACGAGGCGAGGGAGAAGCACTCATGTTGGGTGAAGGGAGAAATTATTTCGCCGGCGCGACCGTGTAGCGATGGCTAACAGCACCGGTTTTCCTCGTGCCGTTTTCCGCATTCTCCTGGTAGGCGCGGACATATTCCACGAGCGCCTGCTGCGCCGACACGTTCACGCGGAGAATCCCCGAGGCGCCGGCGATCACCCCGCTTTTGTAGCCGTAGTCCCCGGCACTGCGGATGTTGTCGAAACGGCTATGGCCCGGCTGCGGCACGAGTTGATAGACGATTCCGTCGCGCTCCTGCTGCGCGTAGAGATGGTCGTGACCGTGAAACACCACCACGCCGCCGCCGCGTCGCAGGAGGAGTCGATGAATCGGCGCGTCCCATCCGGGCCGCTTTTGCGCGAACGACTCACGCCCATCAAGATCGCACCCACCCCATTCGAAAAACGCCGCCGCTTCCGAACCCCCTCTCCCTTCGCGGGTCTCTCCACCGACGAGATGATGTAGAAATACAAAAGTGAATTTCGCGCGGCTCGCCGCCAACGTCTTCCGCAGCCACTCGTAGTGCTCACGCCCGAGGGTGCGCCCCCAATTGTCGCCACCGCGATTGCGGTCGTGGCTATACCAATAGGGATCGAGCGCGATGAAGAGCCCGTCTCCCCACTCGAACGCATAGTAGTTCTGCAGCAGTCCCGCTTTCGGATGCGGTGTGGCGTTGCCCGAATAGAACGCATTCGGCTCCGGATTGGGAAAGTATTTTTTTCGCTGTGCGTTCGACCAGAGCGCCATCGCGTCGCCGCCACCTTTGCCGGGCTGCTCACCATCATGGTTTCCCAACACGAGGAAGACCGGCACATCAGCCCCGACCAGACCGAAATAGTAGCGCTGGGCGATGTAGTGCGGGAGCGCGTCGCGATAGTCCGTGCGCTTGTCCGTCATGAAGGTATCACCGAGATCGACGTGAAAATCCGCTCGCGCCGCGAGGACGTTGGCGAGCGACTTCTTGTAGATTTCCGGATCGGTTCCGAAATCGAGATGCGAGTCGGCCTGCACCGTAAACACGAACTGACTCCCGGGTGGCCGCGCCGTGGTGAAGGATCCTTCCGCGCTCACCTTCAAGTCTCCGCGCCCTTCCGCACGCGATTGAAATTGATAGCTGTACCGGGTGTTCGGACGCAAACCGGTGAGCTCCACCTCGACGGGAGAGTCCTTGTTAAATCTTCGCAGCGGCGTCCGCGTGGTCAACGCGCTCACCTCGCTGCCGAAGGCCACCAGCCCCTCGACTCCTTCGTAGCTGAGAATACTCAACGTCACGGAGTCTGCCGTGGGGCGACCCAGGATCAGATCAACCGCGTGCGCCGGCACCTCTGTCCGAAACGCCAGTGTCGGCAGACGGCCTTCACCTTTGCCACCACTCCGTTTTCCCTCCGCCTCCGGACCGGGGCGACGCTCACCCTGGCGCGGCGCAGCGACCCCGTCGGCCGCAAAGGCCTGCATCGTCATCAGAACGAGTGCAATCATCGTCGCCGCGAGCGCAGTCACCATCGCCATTCGCCCCACACATTTCAGGAGAGGATCGCTCGATTTCATGGGTGTCCAAATCGATTCGTCACTCGCGTTTCTTACCTTGCTTACCGCCCTTCCCTCCCCGGCGTTCATCCGCACTCGGGTCGTCTGCTTTGCTCGGATCGTAGTGGGGATTTGGCTGCGCCATCTGGGCGGTCACCGCCTTCAAATACGCTGTGAGGCGCGCGTCGAGTTCGGCCGTCTTCTCGGGCAACATCGTGGCGAGATCGCGCTCTTCCCCCGGATCTTTCTCCAGGTCGAAGAGCCGCTGCGTTTTCTTTTCGTAGCTGCGCACGAGCTTGTAGCCGCCGAGCAAAATCGCCGTCGCTGGACCGCCGTTGCCCAAGTCGTAGTGAGGAAAATGAAAGACCAGTTCCTCACGCGAGCGGCTGACTGCGCCGCGGCCGAGCGAATCGCGCAGCACCGCCGCCAGACTTCCACCCTCGACCGCCGCAGGCAACGCGGTCGTGACGCCGGCGAGTTCCGCGATCGTCGGCAACACATCACACGCCGTCACCGGCACGCGCGAACACACATTCCCCGCGATCGCCGGTCCCCGGATGAGAAAGGGCACGCGCAGACCGCCTTCGGTCACCGCACCTTTTCCGCCGGCGAGGGGAGCATTGCCATTTCTGCCCTGCCCGCCGTGGTCTGCCGTGTAAATGACATAGGTCTTCCCAGTCAGACCCAAGGTGTCGAGCGCACCGAGCAACGTCATCACCGTCTTGTCGATCTCATCCGCATCCGCTCGAACCGTGTCTCGGTCGCGCCCGCCACCGGCGCCTTCCTTGCGCTCCTGATTCGGATAGTGGGAGAGCTGTAAATAGAACGGCTTTCCCGCCTTCTGTGCACGCGTCATGAACGCGATGCCGCGCTCGGTCATGCCGTAGGCCTGCTTCGGATTCGGACTCGCGACATTGTCCGGCCCACCGTTGTTCGTTGCTCCGTCGCTTTCGTCAAAACCGTGTCGCGCCGGATCCGTCCGGCCCACGTGCCATTTTCCAAAATGCGCCGTCGTATAGCCCGCTCCCTTGAGGATCTCCGCAACCGTCGTTACCGCCGTCGGCATTTCCAACACGGGCTCCGGCGGAATCAGCGCCGTGCGTACCGGTCCCCCTTCGCGCCCGATCCCGACATAAGTCATGCGCAGCGCCGCCGGACTGATGCCGGTAAACAGCGCCGCGCGCGACGGCGTGCACCGCGGTGACAACGCGTAGCCATACGCGAATCGCATGCCTTCGCGCGCTAGGCGCTCGATCGCGGGAGTCTTAAATATCGCGCTCTTCGAAGCCGGCAGCCGATCGTCCATCATCACCGAGGTATGCGGCCACCCCTGCGCCTCAGCCATGATGACGACGAAATTCGGGCTGGCGTCCGCGTCCGACCCCAGCGCCCTCAGACCCAAACCGAAAATCAGTAATGTTAGGGCAAAAGACCTCATGTGGTTCCTTTGCGTTTCGTTTTGCCGCCTTTTTCGTCCCCTCGACCCACGCCTTCGCCCGCGCCAGCCGGACGCGTGTAAACGACCTTGAGCTCCGCACTGTCGAGGATGACGTCTTTCATCGCGGCCAGCAGCACGTCGCGATTTACCTCTGTCGCTGTGACCGTAACCTGCACCGGAGCCGAAAGGGCATACGCCGTTAAAATATAAGTCTTCTCACCGGGTCCTTGCGAATGCGGCGGCGCATAACCGGCGCGGCGCGTGACGCTATTATTACCGAGCGTCCCCACGCCGTGCACATCCTTCGGTAGTCCGCTCACGTCTGCGGGGATATTGTAGAGCGTCCAATACCACTTCGTTTTTCCCTCGGGATCGAAGTGGTGCATGATCACCGCGAAACTCTTCGTGCCCGCCGGCGCACCACTCCATTCCAACGGCGGCGAAATACTCGCTCCGTCGCCTGTGAATTCCACGGGCAGCATTCCACCGGTCGCCACCGCCGCACTCCTCAACACGAAATTTCCCGTGCGCTTCGGCTCGTAGGTTTGCGTCGTCACCGCGCCATCGCCGCCGCCACCCGGACGTGCCTCGCCACGCTCTGGCGGCGGACCGCTCTTGCGCTCTCGCCCGCCACCGCCGCCGCCCTTTTTTCCATCGCGTGGCGGCCCACCGCCACCACCACCGCCACCTCCTGTGCGATAGGTTTCCTCCCGCGTCGTACCGTCGGCACCGACGAAGCGAAACTTCCATACGCCCTCGCTCACCGGCGCATAATTCACCGAGGCTACCTTGCCGTTCACCGTGTAGCTCAGGGTCACCGGCGTCTGGCCCGGGATTCCCTCCAGGCCGCTGATGTTCGCCCCGCGCAAGGCAGTGAGCGCCGGCCTCACGCCCATCGCACGAGGCTGCGGATCGACCTGTCCTTCTTTTTCCATGACGACACCGTGAAAGCCACCGTTCACATACGGATACTTCGTCGAGCCATGATAGTGATAACCGAGCGCGGCCGTTTCGTGGCCGTTGTAGCTGTCCAATTGCGTGGGCACCGCACCATTTGGCTCCGTCACGCCATAGATCGGGTAACCATCCAGCGCATACGCGATCGGCTTACCCGCGCCGACCACGCTCTGCAGGTGGAACGGCGCCGCATGATAGTGGTAGTCATCCGCGCGTCCGCAGTGCCCGCCCCACTCGTCGAGTTCACCGATTTCCTGCGAAACTTCGCCCCGATTGTTCTGCGGATTAAAAATCGGAATACCATTCGCCGCCAAAGCAATCGCGCCTCGCAGGAACCGTCCCTTGATCGACACCGGTGTCGTCGCCACGACCGGATGCAGCGGAAGCTGCCACGCATTTTTTCCCGTGTAAGACTGGGGCAAAGGCACCTGCTGCTGCCACGCCGTGATCCCCACCATCATCCGATGCGCCGGGAGTCCGTTCGATTCTACAAACAGAAACCGCTCGTCCCATCGCACGCGCACTGCCGGAGCAAAGGCCGCGAAAATTCCCGCTGCGCCCGGCGTGCCCGCCTCTCCACCGGCCGTCGTCAATGCCGCCCGTTTCTCCGTCCGCACCTGCGCGATCCTCAAGGGCCCTGCCCGCTTCGGCGTCTCTCGCCCCGCGGGCGTTTGCGTCGAGGCCCCGCGTATCGTCGCCGCCTGCTCGGCCGCCAACGCCTGCGCCGCCATGCGCGCGAGCTCATCGTGGGCCGTCTCGCCCGTGAAGTGCGCCCGCGCCACGCCGCCCAACGAGAGGGTTGCCAACGCCACGAGGCCGAGCAGAGCGGGGTGGTCTGTCATTTTGATATTAGAACCCGCGAACATTAACCGCCCCACCGCATTCTCATTAAGAGAATTTCATTTTTGCCCGCTTGACCCCGTCGGTCGTCCGCAGAGCGATGGTGGGCCGTGAAAATTCTTTTGGTCGAAGATGACCCCAAACTCGCCGGGCTCGTGACCAAGGGTCTCACCGCTCGCGGCTTTATCGTCGACCACGCCGATAATGGCGACGACGGCTTCGTACTCGCGACCACCCGTAACTACGACGCCATCGTCCTCGATGTCATGCTGCCCGGTCGCGACGGCCTCAGCATCCTCCGTCAGCTCCGCGCTAAATGCATGAGCGTCCCCGTCGTCCTCGTCACCGCCCGCAGCGCCCTCGACGAACGCCTCGATGGCCTCAACCTCGGAGCCGACGATTATCTCACCAAACCGTTTTACGTCGAAGAGCTGATCGCGCGCCTCCACGCCGTCCTCCGCAGAGCCTCCGGTCACCAAGCGAGTATTCTCAACCACGGCGCACTCTCCGTAAACCTCCTCACCCGCGAGGTCCGCTGCGCCTCCGCTCCAGTCGAACTCACCGCCCGCGAGTTCGCCCTCCTCACCTACTTACTCCGTTCCCCCGGCCAGACGTTCACCCGCGCCCAAATTTGCGAGCACGTGTGGAACTACCACTTCGACCCCGGCACCAACTTGGTCGATGTCTACGTCCAACACGTCCGGAAAAAACTCGGCGACTTCGGCCCCACCCTGATCGAGACCGTCCGCGGCGTCGGCTACCGCGTGCGGCCCGAAGCCACGCCCGCGCCCGGCAAGCCATGAGATCGTTTCGGCTCCAGCTCGCGTTACTGTCCGGCGCCTTCGCCGCCGTGCTCTTGCTCGCGGCGGGCGCCTACGCGTGGCGGCTCACGACAAGCTTCAACCTCGACCGCCTTGATCGTGAGCTGCGCAACATCGGCGCAGCCAACCTCGAGCGGGTCGTCGGCGACGAACATTGGCACCGCGTCGAGAGCGCCCTGCGTTTCGTCTCCGGCGCCGATCGTCCTCCCGGTTTCGCCCTCTGGGTGAAAAACTACGACCGCGAGCTCTACCGCTCACCTCACTGGCCCACGAAGATCTTTCCCGAGTCACTGCCCCGGCCGACCGATCTCGAAACCGGTCCCACACCGTCGGTCCGCCCGCCGCCCCCTCCCCGCCAGGGCGAACCGCTGTCGCCACGCAACCCGCCCCTGCCCCGCAAGGTCCCGATATTTCTCACGCTGCCGTCCGACGACCACCAATGGCGCGTCGCCGTCATGGGCACGCCCTACACCCAACTCGTCGTCGTCGCCAACATCGACGGTTTCAACGCCGACCTCACCGCCCTGCGCCGCGCGTTTTTCGCCGCCCTGCCCTTCGCCCTGCTCCTCGTCGGGGGCGGCGCCTGGTTCCTCGCCGGCCGCGCGCTGCGCCCCGTGCACGTTCTCACCCAAGCTGCCGAACGCGTCACCGCCCGCGGCCTCGACCAGCGCATCACCACGCCCGGCAACGTTCGCGAATTCGAGCGCCTCGTCACCGTCTTCAACGAGATGCTAGACCGCCTCGAAAAAGGTTTCCACCAAGCCAACCGCTTCAGCGCCGACGCCTCGCACGAGCTCAAAACGCCCCTCGCCCTTCTCCAAGCCGAGCTCGAGCAGGCCCTCGCATCCACTCCGTCGGGATCGCCGCAACAGCAGCTCTACACGAGCCTCCTCGACGAGGTTCAACGCCTCAAGGCCATCACTCAAAAGCTTCTCCTCCTCGCCCTCGCCGATTCCGGCCGTCTCGAACTTCATCGCGAGCCCACCGATCTCGCTCAGCTGCTCGCCAACGTGATCGAGGATGCCACCGCGTTCGCCCCCCACCTCGCAATCGAACACGCCATTCCCGTCCACGTCTCCGTCCTCGCCGACGCCGTTCTCCTCGAACAAGCCCTCCAAAATCTCACCAACAACGCGATCAAGTATAACCGCGCCGAGGGTCTGATCCGCTTAACGCTTCGCCTCGAAGCCGACTCCGCGGTCGTCGCCGTCGGCAACACCGGCCCCGGCATCTCAATCGAAAATCGACCGCACGTGTTCGAGCGTTTCTTCCGCGGCGACCGCTCCCGCGCCCGCCACGCCGCCGCGGGCGTTGGCCTCGGGCTCAGCCTTTCGCGCGAAATCATCCGCGCCCACGGCGGCGATCTCGCCCTCTGCCCGCCGCGGGCCGACGGCGACTGGACGGAGTTTGTCGTGCGTCTGCCCTGTACCGTAGCGCCCGCCAAGCGCTCCTCCGCCTGATCGGGCCCCACCGCGACGAACTGTCCGGCGCGCTCCTTCGTTGTCGCCGCCGCTGGGGCCAACAGTTTTCGTGGTTTATGCGTCCTCTTCGCCCTGCCCTCGCCCTGATTGCCGCGTCTCTCCTTCTCTCCCTTCCCTCCTTCTCTCAATCTCCGGCATCCGCCGCCGCCCTCGGCTGGCCCGAGCTCACCAAAGAAAACAAACCTTGGACTCGCTGGTGGTGGCCCGGCAGTGGCGTCGACCAAGCCAGTCTGACGCGCCAGCTCGAACAATTCGCCGCTGCCGGGCTCGGCGGTGTCGAAATCACGCCCATCTACGGCGCGAAGGGCTATGAGGGCCGCTACATCGATTATCTCTCACCGAAATGGGTCGAAATGCTGGAGCACACCGGCCGCGAAGCGCAGCGCCTCGGCCTCGGCGTCGACATGGCCACCGGCACCGGCTGGCCCTTCGGCGGCCCGTGGGTTCCTCCCGCCGACGCCGCCCAAAAAGCCGTGCTCTCCCCTGCCGGCCAATTCGCCTTCGAGCCCACCAAACAACTCGTAAAGCGCCCCGCCCCCGGCGGCGAGGGCTTCGTCCTCGATCCCTACTCGCCCGACGCCCTCGGCCGCTACCTCGCCACATTCGATGAGGCCTTCACCACCGCCAAACTCCCGCGCGGCCTCATCCGCGGCCAGTTTCACGACTCCTTCGAATACTACGGCGCCAATTGGACCGCGCAGCTCCCCAAAAAGTTTCGCGCGATGCACGGCTACGATATTGCGCCCTACGCCGCCGCCCTCCTCGCCCGCTCGCCCGCCGAGGTCACCACCCTCGACCGCGACACCCTCGGCCGCATCAAGAGCGACTACCGCGCAACCCTCGCCCAACTCCACCTTGACTACCTCCGCGCCTGGGTGAAGTGGTCGCACGATCACGGATACATCGTCCGCAACCAATCTCACGGCGCCCCCGGCAACCTCCTCGATCTCTACGCCAACGCCGACATCGCCGAGACCGAAATTTTCGGCTCCACGCCGTTCCCCATCCCGGGCCTCCGCCGCGACGCCGCCGACATCGCCAACAATAACCAAGACCTCCCCGAGTCCCTCGTCGTCCGCCTCGCATCCTCCGCCGCCCACGTCGCCGGCCACAACCTGGCCTCCTCCGAGAGCGCCACGTGGCTCCGCGATCATTGGAAAGAGTCGCTCGCGTTCGTAAAACCCGAGCTCGACCGCATCCTCGCCGACGGCATCAACCACATTTTCTACCACGGCGCCGTCTTCTCCCCTTCAGACGCCCCGTGGCCCGGCTGGCTCTTCTACGCCGCCACGCAGTTCAATCCGCAAAACACCTGGTGGGACGACTTCGGCGCCCTCAACCGCTACATCGCCCGCGTCCAATCCGTCCTCCAAGCCGGCCAACCCGACAACGACATCCTGCTCTACTGGCCCTTCGCCGACCTCCTCGACGACCAGACTGGCAACGTAAGAATGTTCACCGTCCACCACGCGAAATGGCTCACCGACCAACCCGTCGGAAAAATCGCCCGCACGCTCATGGATAAGGGCTACACCTTCGACTACCTCTCCGACGCCCAGCTCCTCCAAACCCGCAACGACTCCGGCACTCTCCTCACCGGCGGCAACACGCGTTACCAAGTAATCGTCGTCCCCGCCACGCGCCGCATGCCGCTCGAGACGCTCCAAAAACTCGCCTCCCTCGCCGCGAGCGGCGCTAAAATCATCTTCGAGAAACTCCCCGAAGACGTCCCCGGCTTCGGCCGCCTCGCCGAGCGCCGTAGCGAATTCAAATCTGCCCTCGCCGCGCTCACTCCCCGCACGACCGTCAACGCCGACATCCTCACCGCCGTCGCCCCCCACGCCCACCGCGAAGCCCTCGCCGACGCCGGCCTGAGTTTTATTCGCCGCGCCACCGGCCCCCACTCGCACGCGTATTTTGTCACCAACCTCTCCGCGAAATCCTTCGAGGGCTGGGTTGCACTGGCCGCATCATCGCCCGTCCAAATCCGCGACCCGCTTACTGGCGTCGCCGGCCTCGCCGCGACGCGCCCCGCAGTTTCGGGGAACCCGTCGATCTACCTCCAGATTGCCTCCGGCGAATCCCTCCTCCTCCACGCCGCGCCCATTCCGGCCAACGTTCGCATGGCCGCCTGGTCCTATCGCTCGCCCGCCGCCACTCCCATCGCCCTCACCGGTCCGTGGAAAATCTCCTTCCTGAAAGGCGGCCCCGAGCTCCCGCCCGCCCTCGAAACCACCGCCCTCACATCATGGACCGACCTCGGCGGCGACGAAGCCAAACGCTTCGGCGGCACCGCGCGCTACCGCCTCGAATTCGACGCTCCCACCACCAAACCCAGCGACTGGCTCCTCGATCTCGGCGACGTCCGCGAGAGCGCCCGCGTCATTCTCAACGGTCAGCCCGTCGCCACCGCGTGGAGCCTCCCCTTCCGCGTGCGCATCGCTTCCGCCCTCCTCAAACCCGGCCGCAACGTCCTCGAACTCGACGTCACCAACCTCGCCGCCAACCGCATCCGCTACATGGACCAAAATAAACTTCCTTGGAAAATCATGCGCGACTCGAACGTCGTAAATATCAACTACCGCCCCTTCGACGCCAGCGCTTGGCCCCTCACCCCGTCCGGTCTCCTCGGCCCCGTCACCCTCACGCCGCTGAAAACCGTTCAGCCGTAGGGCTTCCGGTTGTCGGCCAACCGCGACCAACCGCTCCTTGCACGCACGCTGTTTCGCCACCAGAGTCCTCTCATGCGCAGCCACCGTTTTCACCGCGATGCCCCTTCGCCCTGAGCCTCGGCCTCCTTACTTTCGACCTCGTCTGCGCCCGCGAACATATCTCCGCCTTTGCAAAATAGATCGATCGGACCCTCGCGCCGCTTGATTTTTCCACCAGTCCGTTAAGATAGCGGGCTCTTTCGATTTTTCCTAACACCTCTCCACGCTCAACGCTCCTCTCCCTCTCAACCTTCCCGCTCTTCCCATGTCCACCGCCACTCCTCAAAAATTCGAGTTCCAAGCCGAGATCAAACAGCTCCTCGATATCGTCATCCACTCGCTTTACACGGAGAAGGAAATCTTCGTCCGCGAGCTGGTCTCCAACGCCTCCGACGCCCTCGAAAAACTCCGGCACACGCAGATCACTGAAAAGGAAATCTTCGACGACAAACTTGAGCTCGAGATCAACGTCACCACCGACGACAAGGCGAAGACCATCACGATCCAAGACTTCGGCATCGGCATGACCCGCGCCGAGCTCGTCGAAAACCTCGGCACCATCGCCCACTCCGGCTCCAAGCAGTTCTTGAAAGCCATGGGCGAGGGCGGGGCAAAGAACTCCAACCTCATCGGCCAATTTGGCGTCGGTTTCTACTCCGCGTTCATGGTCGCGAAATCCGTCAAGGTCTACTCCCACTCTTGGCGCGGTGCCGAGCAGGGCCACGTCTGGTCCAGCGACGGCTCCGGTAGCTACGAAATCGAAGAATCCGACGGCCAACGCCGCGGTTCCAAAATCGTCATCGAACTGAAAGACGACTGCGCCGACTACGCCTCCGACTGGAAGATCAAGGAAATCGTCGAACGTTACAGCGCCTTCGTCTCGTTCCCCATCAATCTCAACGGCAAGCGCATCAACACCATCCAAGCCCTCTGGCTGCGTTCGAAAAACGAAATCAAAGACGAGGAATATACCGAGTTCTACAAATTTCAGTCGCACGCCCACGACGACCCTCGCCTCCGTCTCCACTTCAGCGCCGACGCCCCACTCTCAATCAACGCCCTCCTCTTCGTCCCCAAGGATAACACCGAGAAGCTCGGCTTCTCCCGCCTCGAAGCCTCCGTCGCTCTCTACTGCCGCAAAGTTCTCATCGACTCGAAACCCAAGGACCTGCTCCCCGAGTGGCTGCGTTTCCTCAAGGGCGTCGTCGATAGCGAGGATCTCCCGCTCAACATCTCGCGCGAGACCATGCAGGACAAAGCCCTCATCGCGAAACTGAACACAGTTATCACGAAACGCTTGCTCAAATTCCTCGAGGAGGAAGCCAAGAATCGCGTCGATGCCTACAACGAGTTCTACGCCGAATTCGGTATCTTCCTCAAAGAGGGCGCCGCGATGGACTACACACACAAGGATTCCCTCGTAAAGCTCCTCCGTTTCGAATCCTCGCTCACCGAGAAGGGTAAGACCACCAGCCTCGCCGACTACGTCTCACGCATGGGCAGCGAGCAAAAAGAAATCTACTACCTCGTCGGCCCCAACCGCGCCGCCCTCGAAAGCGGTCCCTATCTCGAGGGCTTCAAGGCCCGCAACCTCGAGGTGGTCTTCTGCTACGAGCCCGTCGACGAATACGTCATGGGCAACGTCCGCGAATTCGACAGCAAGAAGCTCACCGCCGCCGATCACGCCGACGTCAAGCTGTCCGACATTCCCAAGCCCGAGGGCGCGCTCAGCGAAGACGACACGAAGAAACTCACCTCTTTTCTCAAAGAATCCCTCGGCGCCCGCGTGGAAGAAGTGAAGGCCAGCGACCGGCTCGTCGATTCGCCCGCCCTCGCCGTCAACGCCGATAAATTCATGTCGCCCCAAATGCGCCGCATGATGAAGGCCATGAAAAAAGACGGCGCCGACGAGCCCGTCAAAGTGAACCTCGAGATCAACCCGCGCTCCGCCGTCATGAAGCGTCTCTTCGAGACCCACACCACCACCCCCGATCGCGCCAAGCTCGTCGCCGAGCAAATCCTCGACAACGCCCTGATCTCCGCCGGGCTGCTCGACGACGCAAACCCCATGGTCGCACGCCTCTACAAGCTCCTCGAGACCGCCTGAGTTTAGAAATCATTTCATATCTCAAATCCTTGAATTACATATCTATGGCTCACTAGCCATACTTTTTTATTGCAGTATGGCTATCGAGCCATACTCATTTGGTCATCATGAAAATGACCATGCACATCGACGAGGATGTCTTGGACCGGGTGATGAAGATCACGGGAGCCAAGACCAAGACCGAGGCGGTTGAGATCGCCCTGAACGAGATGGCGCGCCGCCACAAAATGAAGGAGCTCTTCTCGGCCGGTCTCGGTCTGACCCCCGAGGAGTTGAAGAACTCCTTCGACCCCGCCTCCTACCCGGAGGAGCCCCAGCCCGTGATCCTGGTCGCCGAAGCTCAGGCACCCTATGGCCGACCTGATCCTGCCCGATAGTAACATCTACATCGGGGCGGCCCGAGCCGGTCGCGATCCTTTCCGTGAATTCGCGGAGGGGATCGACGACCGTGATTGGGAGTTCGCGACGTGCGGCATGATCGTGCTCGAGGTGTGCCGCGGTCAACGCGACCCGAACCTCCTCGCGCGGTACCGCGAGCGCTTCGCCGTGATGATCTTCATCCCCACGACGCAACAAATCTGGGACCGCGCCGCCCAACTCGCTTGGTCCCTCGACCGCCAAGGCCGGGTCTTGCCCGCACAGGATATCCTCATCGCCGCCCACGCCCTCCAAGCCGGTGCCACCGTCCTCACGCTCGACGCCCATTTCCAATCAATCCCCGGCCTGCGCGTGATCGACCATCTCAGCTGAACGCGGGCCTTAGCACGTCTTCCTTCTTTCAGGCGTTCGCTATTTCCCTTGGCGCGAGTTTTCCCTTCATCGAATCCATCTCTGTTCGAATCCATCTCGGGCATTGACGCGGATTTTTCCTGATCGTTTCCTCAGCCCTATGCCTGCCACCGAGAACATCGATCCTAGGGCCAAGTATAAGCGCGTCATCCTGAAGCTTTCGGGTGAAGTCCTCCGCGGGGGAAAATCCGGCGACGCCATCGATGGCCAGACCCTCGAAAGGGTCTGCGCTCAAGTGAAGGAAATCCACGATCTCGGCGTCCAAGTCTGCGTCGTCATCGGTGGCGGTAATATTTTCCGCGGTCTCGCGGGTCAGCAACGCGGCGTCGACCGCACGACAGGTGACTACATGGGCATGCTCGCGACCGTCATCAACGGCCTCGCTCTCATGGACCGCCTCGAAAAACTCGGCGTCAATACCCGCGTGCAGTCCGCGATCCCGATGAATCAAATCGCCGAGCCCTTCATCCTCCGCCGCGCCATCCGCCACCTCGAAAAAGGCCGCGTCGTCATCTTCGTCGCCGGCACCGGCAACCCCTACTTCTCCACCGACACCACCGCCGCTCTCCGCGCGAGCGAGATGCACGCCGACATCATTCTCAAAGCCACCAAGGTCGACGGCATCTACGACAAAGACCCGAAGAAATATCCCGACGCCGTCAAATACGACACGCTGACCTTCATCGAGGCCCTCAAACAACGCCTGAACGTCATGGATTCGACCGCGTTCTCCCTCTGCTTGGACAACAATGTCCCCATCCTCGTGTTCGACCTCAACGACGAACACGCGATCCGCAAAGCCATCCTCGGCGAAAAAATCGGCACGCTGGTGAAGAACTGAATTCAACCGCCCCACCGATTCCGGCCTTCAAGCGAAATCCTAAAATCTCAAATCGAAATCCCATGTCCCACCCGATCCTCAACGACGCTCAGGCCAAGATGAAAAAAGCCGTGGACCACACCCTCCACGAATTCAGCTCCATCCACACCGGTAAGGCCACTCCGGCGATGATTGAGGGCGTCATGGTCGACGCCTACGGCTCGATGACGCCGCTCAAACAATGCGCCGCCATCTCCACGCCCGACGCCCGCCTCCTCCAAATCCAGCCGTGGGATGCCACGCTCACCAAAGCGATCCTCAAGGGTATCCAGGAAGCCAACCTCGGCTTTAACCCAATCCCCGACGGCAAAGTCATCCGCATTCCACTCCCCGAGATGAGCCGCGAGCGCCGCCAGGATTTCGTCAAGACGGCCCACCGCCTCGCTGAAGAAGGTCGCGTCCACGTCCGCAATGTCCGCCGCGACGCCATCGAAACGTCCAAGAAAGCCAAACTCCCCGAGGATGAATCGAAGCGCCTCGAAAAAGACATTCAGGTCGCCACCGACGCCGCGATCAAAAGCATCGGCGAGCACTTGGCGCACAAAGAAAAAGACCTCCTCACGGTCTAATCTCCGTCCTGGCGGAGCCTGCTGGCAGGCGATCTCACCGCCTTCGTTCGCTCCGTCCTCTGTGCTCTCCCAGCACCCTCCGTGTCCTCTGTGACCAAGCTCATCGCATCCGCCCCCCCCGCGCCCCAACGCGTCGTCGTCAAACTCGGCACCGGTGTCCTCACCACCGGTATTGGCCAGCTCGATACCGCGCGCATCGCCGCCGTCTGCGCTGAGATCGCCTCGCTCCGTGCCCGGGGCACGGAAATCATCGTCGTCTCCTCCGGTGCCGTCGGCCTCGGCATGGGTTCACTCGGTCTCCTCAAAAAACCGAAACAAATTGCCAAGAAACAAGCCTGCGCCGCCATCGGCCAATCTCGTCTCATGCAGACGTGGCAGGCTGGCTTCGCCCCCCATGGCCTCACCGTCGCCCAAGTTCTCCTCACCCACGACGATCTCCGCGTGCGCTCTCGCTACCTCGGCGTGAAGGAAACCCTGCGCCAACTCATCGCCTACGGCACGATCCCGATCATCAACGAAAACGACACGGTGAGCGCCGCCGAGATCAAGTTCGGCGACAACGACACCCTCTCCGCCATGGTCGCCAGCCTCGTCGAGGCCCAGCACCTCGTGATCCTTTCCACAGCACCCGGCCTCATCGACATGAAAGGCACGAAACAAATCCTGCCCGTCGTCGAACGTATCACACCCGAGATCGAAGCCATGGCCGGCGGCACCACCGACGAGACCGCCACCGGCGGCATGATCTCGAAAATCACTGCCGCCAAACTCGCCACGAAAGGCGGCTGCGGCGTTTTCATCGCCAGCGGCAGTGAACCCAACATCCTCTCTCGGCTCTTCGCCGGTCGCGGCCCCGGCACGTTCTTCGTCCCCAGCGGTCTGCCGATGGAATCGAAAAAACGCTGGCTCGCCTATTTCCAGCGCCCCGCCGGCACGATCACGATTAACGAACGCGCGGTCCCCATTTTGCGCGACCACGGCCGCAGCCTCCTCGCCGTCGGCGTCACC
>CANIJN010000024.1 GCA_947467625.1 Opitutia bacterium
ATCGCTCCGGGATAACCTTCGCGCCCGTAGCCGAGCTCCGGAGGGATCGTCATCTTCACCTTGTCCCCCACCTTCATCGTGGCCACGCCCTGGTCCCAGCCGGCGATGACTTGCTTCATGCCCAGCATGAATGTGAACGGTTCGTCGCGATCAACCGAGCTGTCAAACTTGCCGCCGTCGACGAAGGTCCCAGTGTAATGCACCGTCACCGAATCGCCCTTCTTGGGCGAGGCGCCGTTGCCGGAAATAAGTTTTTCAATCTGCACTTGAGGAGAAGCCATAAACGTATCGCACCGCGGTCCACGCCGCCCGTCAAGACCGACGGCGCGCGACGTCCCCAGTCGAACGCGGCGGGCCGACCGACTCTACGCTGACACAATGGCAGGCGCCGGTGCGCGGCCACTGGGGCGGCGTCGAGATCCGCAACCACTGGCGCCGCGACGCATTCTCGGGGGCGAGGACCATTCGCGCACGCAGTATTCCAGAGTGCTGGCCGGCCTCGCACACCCGGGCCAGTCAGCTCGGAAAACCGAGCCACCCCACGGGAGTTTCCCGTTCGAAGCATTCACTTAACTCAACCGCCTCGCGGCCGCCCGACCTCACTTCAACGTCAGCCACTGGCCGAGCGGGCCTTGGTAAAAGCCGATGAAAATCGAGGCGAGCGCCAGACAGCCCAGAGCGATGCCGCTGACGACGTCCACCGGGGTACGCACGGGACGCGGGTCGGCGGTGTCCGCCGGCGTGATCCACTGCTCGAAGAACGCGGCTTTGATCCAGCCGAAATAGTAATAAATCGAGATCACTACACCAACAACGGCGAGGGCGAGCGTCCAGCGGGCACCGCCCTCAAAGGCGGCGATGAAGACGAAAAATTTTCCCATAAAGCCCGCGAGCGGCGGGATGCCGGCGAGCGAGCCGAGGCCGATCGCGAGGATCGTGGCGAGGAAAGGATTTTCTTTCGCGAGGCCGTTGTAGTGGTCGAGGGTCTGATCGGAATCGTCGGCCCCGCCGATGTGCGCCATCACGCCAAACACGGCGAAGGAGGCGATGAGGTACGCAAAGAGATAAAAGTAAATCGCTCCCGTGGCCGACACACTGGCGACGGGACCGCTGAGCGCGACGACGCCGAGCAAGAGGAAGCCGGCATGCGAGACGCCAGAGAGTCCGATGAGGCGTTTGACGTTGTGCTGCGTGAGCGCGGCGATGTTGCCGAAGAGAATCGTCGCGGCGGCCATCGCCGTGAGCGCCGGGGTGACGAGCCAGTCGTAAGACGCGAAGACGTCCCGCGTCAGGACGAGCAAGACGGCGAAACCGGCAGCTTTCGAGCCGACGGCGAGGAAGGCAGTGACGGGTGTCGGCGCGCCCTGATAGACGTCGGGCACCCAAATTTGGAACGGGAATGCTCCGATTTTGAAGGCGACGCCAACCAGCACGAGCACGATGCCGACGCCGGCGAGGAAGTTGTGCGGATTGGCGACGAGAAATTGCCCGAGCGCCGGGTAGTGCAATGCCGAGGCCGAGTGACCGGGAAGCGTGGGATTGCCGGCCACGCCGTAGAGGAGGACGATCCCGAAGAGCAACAGGCCCGAACTGAGCGCTCCCATCACGAGGTATTTCAAGCCGGCCTCAAGCGAGGCCGTCTTGGTGCGGAAGTAGGAGACGAGAATGTAGAAGCCAATCGTAACGGTCTCCAAGGCGACGAAGAACATCACGAAGTGATTGCTCTGCGCGAGGAGCATCATCGCCCCCGTGATGATGAGCACGAGGTGGTAGAACTCGATGCGTGGCACCTTTTGCTTCGCCAGCGAGACGCGAGCGAGGATGCACACGAGCATGGCGGTCAGGAGAAAAAAGACGCGCATCACCTGACCGCCGGGACTATGGAGCAGCAAACCGTTGAAGGATTCCTTGCCGAGTGTGGCGGACTGGAAATTGACGAGCTGGCCGCCAAGTGCACCGACGAGACCGGCGAGGGCGACATCGGGGATGTAGGCGTGGAGCTTCTTCGGCAGCACGATCTCCAAGGCGAGCAGGGCCAGCGCGAGGCAGGCGAGCAGGAGCTCGGGGAAAATGGCGACCCATTGGTTGGCCTCGGCGGCGAGTTTGACGGCTTCGAGAGTCATGAAGGTGACGAACGAGAAAAAAGGACGAAAAGGACGGGGACGCTAAGCTGAGCTAATTATCGCTAATCAAGGCAGCGTGGCGTCGGCGTAGTTTTGAAATGAACGAGGATTAGCGGCCAGTAGCGTTCCCGACTTTTGCCGAGGTGTGTGGAGTCAACGCAGCGTTGATTGGCGTCGTGAGGGATTTCGGCCAGAAGCCAATGAACAGCAACGCAGCGAGTAAAATAAGTGCGGGGAAACGTTCCTTCCATGTAATGTCGGCGGGAGGATGCGCAGCGGTGACCTTAGCGAGTTCAGCGCTCGAGGGACCGAAGAATACGCGGGCGGCAGAGCGCAGACCGTAAACCGCAGAGATCACGACGCCGGCCACCGCGAGCGCGGTGATGAGCGGGGAGAATTTCCACAGGGCGACGAAGATGGCGAGTTCGCCCCAGAAGTTGGCAAAGCCGGGGAGGCCGATACTGGCGAGCGTAGCGGCGACGAAAAACGCAGCGAGAACAGGGGTCTTTTGCGCGAGGCCGCCCATCTCATCCAGCGCAAACGTTTGCGTGCGGTGGTAGATCGCGGTCGCGAGCAGGAAGAGGAGCGCGACAGAGAGACCATGCGCGACCATGAGGAAAACGACGCCCCCCGGGCCGATGATACCACCGGCGGCGATGCCGAGGAACGCATAGCCCATGTGCATGACCGAGCTGTAACCGATCATTTGCTTGAGGTCGCGCTGGGCGATGGTGATGAGGCCGACGATCAAGACGTTACCAATGACGGCGAGCCAAGCGAGCGGGTGAGCCCAGTAGGCGAGTCCGTCGGGGAGCAGAGGGAGGGCAACTTGGATGAGGCCGTACACGCCGAATTTTTTCAGGACGCCGGCGTGGAGCATCGCGGCGGAGCTCGGCGCAGCACCGTAACCGAGGGGCGCCCACGTGTGGAGCGGCCAGAGTGAGACGAGGACGCCGAAACCGAAGAGGAGGAGGCCAACGATGTTGTTTTGCACCGTCGCGGCGAGCGGGAGGGCGGCGAGATGATCGCGGAGTGCGATCAGGTCGAAGGTGTGAGCACCGCTCTTCACGTAGAGCATGATCAAGCCGAGCAAGGAAACCATCGCGCCAAGCGTGAGGTAGATCGTCAGCTTCATCGCTGCGTAGCTGCGGTCGCGACCGCCCCAGATACCGACCATGATAAAGGTTGGGATGAGCGCGAGTTCGTGGAAGAAATAAAAGAAGAAGATATCGACGCTGGCGAACACCCCCATCAAGCCGCCCTGCATAATGAGGAGCAGCATGAGGTAAATCTTGAGACGCTCGGCGCCCGACTGGATCGCGTACAGGCCGGCGGCGAAACCGACGAGGGCGGCCAGCACGAAGAGCGGGAGCGAAATGCCGTTGAGGCCAAGCTTCAGGCCGATGCCGACACCGTCCAGGCCGGTGGCGTAACGCGTGAGAAACGCGTAGCCGTGGTCCTTCGCGGCGTCGCCGAAGTGCCACCACACATGCAGCGCCATGAGCACGGGAATCGCAAAGGCGCCGTAGGCGAGCAGCACGGACCAACGCTTCGGCAAGCCGAGCGCGATGGCGAGGGCCAGCGCGAGCGGAGCGGCGATGGAAACGAGCAGAGGATCGAAGGGCAATGGGCTCATCGCGAAAACTGAACGGCAGCGACACGGTTTAACCACGGATTACTCCGATTGACACGGATCAATCCGGTCTGAATCCGTACCGATCCGTGAAAACTGTGGTTAATAAATGGGGCGCGCATAAGGTGCGGAGGAAAGGAAGCTCAGAGGACGCCGGTCGCGAACAGCCACAGGGCCGCGAGGCCGAATAAAAACCAGTAGACGTAGGCGTTGAGGTTACCGACATGGAGGGCGCGGGCACCTAGGCCGCAGAGGCCGACGAAACCGGCGAGACCGCGGACAATGAGGCCGGCCAGGAAAATTTGCTCGAAGAAATTAACAAAAAGGACGAAGCGCTGCTGAATCTTCGCAACGTAGTAATCATAGGCACCGTCGAAGGCGTTCTTGAAAGCCGAGAGCGCCGCGAAAAGTCCGGGGACTTTGTCGGCGAGGGTATCGGTGGGAGTGGATTTGTAGAAAAAGTAGCCAATGCTGGCACCGACAGCCATCACGCCGAGGCTGGTGATGAAAATGACCGTATGATCGGAGCCGTGGGCTTCGGGGATGTGATCGAAGACGTCGGAGAAAACGTTCGGGTAAAACGCCGTGTAGCCGGCGACCAGTGAAAGCACAGCGAGAAGCACGAGGGGCAGAGTGAGCGTGAGACCGCCTTCGTGGGCGTGCGACGCGTGGTCACTGCGCGGCGTGCCGAGGAAGGTGAGTTTCCAGAGGCGCACCATATAAAGGGAGGTGAGGACGGCGGTGAGGGCGAGGAGCGCGAAGACGGCAGAGTTTTTCTCGAAGGCGAGGTAGAGGATCGCATCTTTCGAAAAAAAGCCGGCGAGATACGGAAAGCCGATAATGGCGGCGACGCCGATGGTGAAGGTCCAAAAAGTGAGCGGCATCCGCGTGCGCAAGCCGCCCATTTTAAAGATGTCCTGCTCGTGGTGGCAGCCATGAATAACGGAACCGGAACCGAGGAACATGAGGGCTTTGAAGAAGGCGTGCGTCGTGAGATGGAACATCGCGGCGCCGACCCCGGCGGCGATCACGACGGTGTGTGCCTCGGTGCCGTGCAGATGCGTGCTCGAGAGCGAACCGAGGCCGAAAGCGGCGACCATAAATCCGAGCTGGGAGAGCGTGGAGTAGGCGAGGACTTTCTTGATGTCGCTTTGCGTAATGGCGCAAAGCGCTGCGTAGAGCGCGGTGGCGGTGCCGGTCCACATGATCACGTCGAGCGCTGCGGGCACCATGAGGAGGTTAATCCGGCAGAGCATGTAGATACCTGCGGCGACCATGGTCGCGGCATGGATCAGGGCGGAGACGGGCGTCGGTCCCTCCATCGCGTCGGGGAGCCACACGTGGAGAGGAAGCTGGGCGGACTTGCCGACGGCGCCGCAGAACAGGAAGAGAGGAATCAGGGTCGAGAAGACCAGCGTGCGGGCTTCACCCTTCGCGGCGAGTTCCGTGAGGCTGACGGTGCCGTTGAGCCAGTAGCACATCACAATACCGAGAAGGAAACCGAAGTCACCGACACGGTTGGCGATGAACGCTTTTTTCGACGCATCGGCCGCAGATTGTTTCTCGTGCCAATGATTAATGAGCACATAGGAGCTGAAACCGACGAGCTCCCAAAAGATGAACATCATGAAAAGATTGTCGGCGAAAACGATGCCAAGCATCGAGAACATGAAGATCGAGAGGCCACCGAAGTAGCGGGCTTTGGCTGAGTCGTCGTGCATGTAGCCGAGCGAGAACACATGCACGCAAAGACCGACGATGCCGACGATCACCAGCATGAGTGCGGCGAGATCGTCAAACTTGAAGCCGAGGGAAATCACCAGTCCCCCGAGGCGCATCCACTCCGTGGATGCGGTGAAGCGCTCGTTGTGGAGGGCGAGCATCACCGAAATCACGGCGATGGCAGCGGCGGTGAGTGTCGAAACGGCGGCGGCAGCGCCTCCGGACCGGCGCAGGAAGAGCGCAATGATCGCCGCCGAGACCAGCGGGAGGATCAGAACGAAGATGGCATGCGAGAGCATCGTCATGGCGGTCAGTTCTTCAGCGAGTTGAGCTCATTGAGCTGGATGGTCTGCCGCTTGCGGAAGAGCGCGACGATGATGGCGAGGCCGACAGCGACTTCGGCGGCGGCCACAGTGAGAATGAAGAACACGAATACGTTGCCATCCATCGTGCCGTTGAAGCGCGAAAAGGCGACCAGCGCCAAGGTCGAGGCGACGAGCATCAGCTCAAGGCACATAAACACGACGAGGGTGTTGCGGCGCAGGAGCACGCCGAACAAGCCGATGGCAAAGAGGAGCGCGCTGATCAGCACGTAGTGGTCGAGAGTCGCGGAGGTCATGTGACGTCGTCGGAGCCTTCCCAGCGTTTGCTGAGGACGATTACCCCGAGCATGGCGATGAGAAGGAGGAAACCCATGACCTGCACGGGCAGAAGATAGGTGGTGAAGAGCTGGTAGGCGTAGAACTTGATATCGGTACCGAGCGCGGGGGTGAGCGCAGGATTACCGGTGTCGAGATGACCGCGCGTCACCAGAGTACTCAGGCCGGTGACGAGGAGGCCGGCGGCGAGGATAATGGCGGCGAGGGAAAGTTTCCCGAAGCCGCGAGATTCGGTTTCCTTCATATCGAGGAGCATCACGATGAAGAGGAACAGTGCGACGATGGCGCCCGCGTAAACAAGGAGCAGCAAAAACGCGAGGAGGTAGGCGTTGAGCGCGACGAAGAGACCCGCGACGCCGACGAGCGAGAGCAACAGGCACATCGCGGCATTGACGGCGTTCTTGCTCGCGACGACACCGGCCGCGGTGGCGACGGTGAAGAAAGCGAAGGCGTAGAAGAGGAAGTTGGCCATGGCGGGCGGTAGACGGTGGCGCGAAGGCTCAGTGCGCGTTGCCGTGGTCTTGGGCGGTTTTCTTTTGGTCCCACTTATAGTGTTGGTCAGGGAGCGTCCCGCCGAGTTCGTAGAGCTTATCTTTGTGGTTCACCATCTCGGCGCGGGTGTAGCCGGACATCGAGTACTGGTTTTGGAGGAAGATCGCTTCCTCCGGGCAGACTTCTTGGCAGAGCCCGCAGTAAATGCAGCGGAGCATGTCGATATCGAAGGCCTGCGGGGCTTTTTCGACGTGCGCGCGGTCGGTCTGGTCAGCGGAGATTTCGCCGGGCGTGATCCGGATGGCTTTGGGCGGGCAGACGAATTCGCAGAGTTGGCAGGAAACACATTTTTCGCGGCCGTTCGGGTCGCGCACAAGTGTCGGCACGCCGCGGTAGCCGGGAGGAATAGCGGGGCGTTGTTCGGGATACTCGAGCGTCTTCTTCGGCGCGATGAGATGCTTAAAGGTCGTAGCCAACCCACCCACGATTTGCGGAAGGTAGGTGCGCTCGAGGAGCGTGAGCGGCTTGCGTTCTACAGTGATGACGGCCATGGCGCGGTGCGAGGAAGGTTACTTTTGAAGGACGGCGATCGCGATCGCGTAGAAGAGAAGGTTGGCAATTGAGAGCGGGAGCATCTTCTGCCAGCCGATCTTCATGACTTGATCGTAGCGGAAACGCGGCAGGGTCCAGCGTACCCACATGAAAAAGAAAATCATCGCGAGCGTTTTGCCGAGGAAGATAGCAATCGAGAGCACGCCGACGAAGAGCGGGGCGTGGGCGAACGGGAGAATCGCGCCGAGCCAATCGACGGCCGTTGCAAGCGAGACCCACGGGAGGGGATTCCAGCCGCCGCCAAAGAGGAGCATGAAAACCCCGGAGCCCACGATCATGTGGGAATACTCGGCGACGAAAAACAGGCCCCACTTGAAGGCGCCGTATTCGGTATGGAAGCTGCCGACGAGGTCGGACTCAGACTCGACGGTGTCGAAGGGCTGGCGGTTGGTTTCGGCAAAGAGGGCGACAAGAAAGATAAAGGCCGAAAGCGGCATCAGGAAACCAAACCACATACCGCCCAAGAAACCGGGCTGGCTTTGGAATTCCACGACACGACCGAAGCTCATCGTGCCCGGGAGGCCGGGGGCGTTCACCCAAAGGAAGACGGGCAACACGGCGAGCGTCATCGAGAGTTCGTAGGAGATGAGCTGTGCGGAAGCGCGCACGCTGCCGAGGAAAGGATACTTGGAGTTGGACGCCCAACCGGCGAGAATGGCGGAGTAGACGCCGAGAGAGGAGACGGCGAAGACGGCCAGCATGCCGATATCGAGTGGTGCGAGACCGAGCGTGATGACCTTGCCAGCGCTGTCGAAATAGGCACCGAAGGGAACGGCGGTCACTGTCGTGAGCGCGGGGATCATCGCGACGATGGGCGCGAGGATGAAGTAGAACTTGTTCACGTGGCCCGGCAGCGAGTCTTCCTTGAAGAGCATCTTACCGCCGTCAGCCATCACGTGGAAGATACCGAGCCGTTGCAGGAATTTCCCGAAGAACGGAATCCACGCCACCCACGGCACAATGGCTCGATTGGGGCCGGGACGATCCTGAATCCACGCGGCGACTTTCCGCTCAGCCATCGAGCACGCGCCAGCAATCGGGAAAATCACCATGATCACCGCGAGGCCCTTCGCGAGGCCTTGGATTACCGGATGAAGCTGGAAGAAGAAATCGAACATTTCGGAATCTTAGATGAAGGAGACGGCAACCAGCACCGCACCAAAGCCAGCGACAATCCCACCGGCGAGGCTCAGCTTGGCGTTGTTCTTTTGGTCGATTACGTAGGCGCGCTCATCGGATTTGCGCTTGGGCGCGGACTTGGCCGCAGCCTGCCCGAGGCGCCGAGCCCACACGAAGAAGGCAATGCCCCCGAGGATAAAGCCAAGACCAAGGGCTAAAATGGGAGTGGAGCGGCTCATGATGCGAGGGAAGGCGTCGGGGTGTTAGGAGTCGAGGGCAACCGCCGCCGCGGCGGGCTTGAAGTGGAGGGTTTCCCCTTCAACAAATGGCAACGCCGCGAACGGCGTAGCATCGATGAGGAGACCGGTCTCGGGGACCTGGGCGTAAGACGTCATCGCGAACGCAGGGACCTCGGCTGAGATCAGTGTCCAGAGCGAACCGAGATCGGAGGCCATCGGAGCAGAGGAAGCGGCCGCCGTGAGTTTGGCGAGGACGATCAGATCGTCGGTCGCGCCCTGCGGGCCGGGGACGGCTTTGGCGAACTTCTGAAGGCGGAACTGCTGGTTCACGAACGTGCCGTTCTTCTCGAAAACAGAGAGCGTCGGGAAAACAATCTTCGCGGCTGCGCTCGTGGCGTTGGCATGCGTGCCGAGGTAAACCACGGAGACGTTCGCGAGCTGCGCGGCGGTGAGGCCGGCGGCGATGAGGTCTTCGCCGATCGAGACGACAACCTTGACTTTACCCGCGTCGATCGACGCGGCGAGGTCGGTGAGTCCGCCGGTGCGAATCGGCGCGGCGACCGCTCCCTTGGTGGAACGCGACAAGGGGGTCGCGTCGCCAACCTTCGGTAGTTTCGAGATCAGACCGGTCACGAGAGCGCCGCGGACGTTGGGATTGCGGTCGGCGGAGATCAGGAGCTGGTCCCCCTGCCCTACGCGACTGACGAGCTGGGTCGAGGCCTTGAGCGCGGCGGCGAGTTTCTTCGTGAGGAATTGTTCTTCGACGGAACTCCGGCCAGAGCCAACGACGGCGATTGCGCCGGCAGAGGCGTTCATTTTAAACAGTTCGGCCGCTTGCGCCACGAGGGCGTCGAGGTGGGTGGTCGCGACGAGACGATCAGCCGCCATCACTGCTTTGAAGAGCTCGCGACCGGAGTCGGGCATCCACGTATCATTCACGTCATCGTTGCGACGCGGCGTCAGCCGGTAGATTTGGCCTTCGCGCGACCACACGACGGTGTTGGCGCCGACGGACGTCTCGGTGTCGATGCTGTTGGTCTGCTTGAGAAACCAGACGCGCATCTTGAAACGGAAATCGGTGCTCGTGAGGGCACCGACGGGGCAGATGTCGACGGTGTTGAGCGAATAGTTATTCGCGAGCTGCTTGCCGGGGAAGCACGTCAGCGTCGAATAGCTGCCGCGGTCGACAAAGCCGAGGACGTCGTCCTTCGCTATTTCCTTGGAGAAACGAATGCAGCGCGAGCAGAGGATACAGCGCTCGTCGTCGAGGGTGACGCGCGGCCCAAGCTGGGTGCGCTTCGGTTTCACATTTTTCTGTTCGACGAAACGCGAGTAGCCGCGGCCGTAGCCGGTGGATTGCTCCTGGAGTTTGCACTCGCCGGCCTGGTCGCAGATCGGGCAGTCGAGCGGGTGATTGATGAGGAGAAACTCCATCACGCCCTCGCGGGCGTCCTTGACCATGGGAGACGTCGTCTTGACGTGGAGACCGGGGGAGACGTTGGTGCCGCAGCCGATCTGGGGGCGCGGGATCCAGTTGATCTTGGGCTTACCGGTGACCGGGTCGATGATCGGCGCCTTCGTGGCGGGATCGACCGCGGGCATACCCATTTCGATGAGACACATCCGGCAATTGCCCACAATGGTCAGCTTCGGGTGGTAGCAATAGTGAGGCACGTCGACGTTTACGAGGCGCGCGGCCTCGATGACGTTGGTGCCTTTGGGCACGGCGATCTCCCTGCCGTCGATGTTGACGGTGACGAGGTCGGGTTTGGGCGGAGCGATCATCGGAGCAGGAAAAGGTTAGACGAGTTCGTGCGCGCCGACGGGCTTCGCGGCTTTCTTGGTCTCGGGATACTGCTTAAACTCGTCGCCGAACTTCGCGATGAAGCTCTGGGTCGGCCACGAGCAAGCTTCGCCGAAGGCGCAGATCGTACGGCCCGGAATCTGATCGGCGACGCTCTTGAGGAGCGCGGCATCTTCGTTGCGGGCCTGACCGTGGACCATGCGCGTGGTGATTTTCTTCATCCACAGTGAGCCTTCGCGACACGGCGTGCACTGGCCGCAGCTCTCGTGGGAGTAAAAAGCGTTAATGTTTGCGAGGGCTTCGACCATGTTGACGGTATCGTCCATTACAATGACGCCGCCGGAGCCGCCCATCGTGCCAATCATCCCGAGCGAATCGAAATCCATCGGCACATCTTCGACGCCCCAATCGTAGTCGACCATCTCAGCACCCACCTTGCGTTTGCCTTTGAAGCGTTCGCCAAAGCGGAGGATTTTCGCAGAGGAACCACCCGGAATGACTGCCTTAAACGTGCGCCCGGGGAGCGGTCCGCCACAGACCTCATAGAGGAGCTGACCCATCGTGATCTTGCCGGCTTCGAACTCGTAGTAGCCGGGGCGCTGCACGTGTCCGCTGACGCAAAAGATGCGCGTGCCAGTATTATTGGGCGTGCCGACCTTCGTGAAGGCGTCACCGCCGTGCTCCACGATATACTTCACATGGCACAGTGTCTCCACGTTGTTCACGATCGTCGGGCACTGGTAGAGACCGAGGACGGCAGGGAAATACGGGGGCTTGATGCGCGGATTGGCGCGTTTGCCTTCGAGCGACTCGATCAGACCGGTCTCCTCGCCGCAGATATAAGCACCGGCGCCGCGATGAACAAAAATGTCGCACGAGTAGGTCGTGCCGCAGATATTCTTACCGACGAAGCCGGCAGCGCGGGCCTCGGCAATGGCTCGCTCGAGGATGCGTGCGCCATGAGGCATCTCGCCCCGGATGTAGATGTAAGCCTGCTTCACGTTGTTCGCGAAACACGAGATCATCGTGCCCTCGATCAACTGATGCGGGTCCTGATGCATGATGTAACGATCCTTAAATGTGCCCGGCTCAGATTCGTCGGCGTTGACAATCAGGTAAATGGGTTTGCCGCTCTTGCGGTCGACGAGACCCCACTTTACCCCACACGGAAAACCGGCGCCGCCGCGACCACGGAGGCCGGATTTTTTCACTTCGTCGATTAGCTCGGCGGGCGGGCGGGTGACCGATTTCTTAAGGACTTCGTAGCCGCCGTTGCGGACATAACAGGCGAGATCGTTCGAGTAACCGGGCTCGTCGATGTGCTGGAAAATAATGCGGCGTTGAGCAGGAGCGGCCATGATGGTTAGCGTTTCTTTGCCTCGGCTTTGATCTGATCGCTGAGCTGTTTCGCTTTCGCGCAGTCGACCTTTTCGTGGAGATCGTCGTCGATGAGGACCACGGGCGCGGTGCCGCAGCTGGCGAGACACTCGACGAAATCAATCGTCACCTCACCGCCGGGCGAGACTTCGCCGCGGTGGGTGTTGAATTCCTTTTCGAACTGCTCGCAGGTCTTGTAGCCACCTAAGAGCGCGCAAGAGAGGGTACGGCAGACTTTGATGTGACGGCGACCGATGGGCTTCTGCCGGAACATCGGGTAAAAGGTGATCACTTCCAGCACATTGATCGGCTGGAGTTCCAATTTTGCCGCGACCCACTCGCAGGTTTCCGGCGGCAAGTAGCCGACATCTTCTTGGATGAGGTGGAGCAACGGGAGCGTCGCGCTGCGCTTCACCGGGTAATGCGTGATTACCTCGTCGATGCTGTGGAGAGTGGCGGGCTTGAGATTCATCGAGCTGGATTCGCGGAAAACTTAGCGGTCGCACTCGCCCATCACGAAGTCGAGCGAGCCGAGCAACGTGACGACATCGGACATCATCGTGCCGACGCAAATTTTCGGGAGAATGGACAAATTGCAGAACGACGGGGAGCGGATCTTCATGCGCCACGGCACGCCGCCGCCTTTGCTCACGATGAAGAAACCGAGCGCACCCTTGGGATTCTCCGCCTCGAAATAGACTTCGCCAGCCGGGATCTGCGGACCCTCGGTGACGATCATGAAATTCTGGATCAACTCCTCCATCGAGGTGAGGATTTTATCCTTGGGCGGTGCGAAAATCTTGCGGGCGTCCTTCGCATACCAGTCGCCACCGGGGAACTTCGCGACGACCTGACGGATGATGCGTACGGCTTGGCGCATTTCTTCGCCCCGGCAGAGATAGCGGTCGTAGCAGTCGCCTTTCGAGCCGACCGGCACGTCGAACTCATACTGCTCGTAGCCCGAGTAAGGCTTGTCCTTGCGCAGATCGAGCGAGATACCCGAGCCGCGGAGATTGGGGCCGGTGAGACCGTAGGCCAGAGCGTCCGCTTTCGAGATGATGCCCACACCCACGGTGCGGTCCTGGAAAATCTTGTTCCGCGTCAGGAGCGAAAGCGTTTCTTCAAGTGCAGGCTCGAATTGGTCGCAAAACGCAATCACGCGATTCAGCCAGCCGTCCGGAATGTCGCGACTCACTCCGCCGATGCGCGTGTAGCTCGTCGTGAAACGCGCGCCAGTGAGTTCTTCGAAGAGTTTGTAGAGATGTTCGCGCTGATTGAGCGAGTGCACGAGCACACTCCACGCACCGACATCCAAGCCGAACGCACCGAGCCCCATCAGATGCGCCGAGACCCGCGCCATTTCCGCCGTGAGCACGCGGATCGCCTGGCAACGCGCGGGCACTTCCAATTTCGCGAGCCGTTCGACCGCGATGGCGTAGGCCATATTATTGGCAAGCGGCGCGAGGTAATCCAACCGGTCCGTGTAGGGCACGAACTGGTTGTAAGTCATATTTTCAGCGATCTTTTCGTCGCCTCGGTGGAGGTAACCGACGATGGGGTCGCACTTCGTCAGTACCTCGCCATCGAGTTCCATCTGCAGGCGCAACACCCCGTGGGTCGCCGGGTGCGACGGACCCATCGAAAGGGACATTTTCTCGGGCGCGAATTCCTGCTCGGCGCCGGCGGCTTTCGCCGCGCTGTCTGGAAAAGCAAAATCAGTGGCCATGGCGTCGTTAAATCAAGCTCCAGGTTTCGCGCTGCGCTCGCTCCAGCTTTCGTCTTTGGCGCGCGGCTCGGCGTCGGTGAGATTCATCTCTCCGGCGGAAGCAACGAATGGGCCACCCATCATCGGCGCGGCGATCACCTTGGCCTTCGTTTCCTCGGCGATCTCGCTATCCGGCAGCGCCGTCTCGATACCAGCGAGCGGAAATTCTTTCCGCAATGGATGGTAAGGATAGCCGTCCCACATCAAAATTCGACGAAGATCAGGATGACCCTCGAACGTGATCCCAAACATGTCGTAGGCCTCGCGCTCGTGCCAGTTGGCACCTGGCCAGAGCGACACCACGCTCGGAACCTTCGGAGCTGAATCATCACCCGTGCACGACGTGGCGACGCGAATCGCCGCGCGCGACGTCGTGGAATAGAGGTGGTAAACCGCCGTGAACCGCGGGGAAGCCCCCTCGGCCCAGTCGATCGCCGTCACGTCTGACAACAAATCAAACGCTCGCTCGTCGCGCAGCGACTTGAGCACCGAGATCAGCTCGCCGGTCGGCACGTCGACCGCCGGACAGTCGCTACTCAGCCGATCAGTAACCGAGGGGAACGTACCCTTGAGGGAAGTGATGGCGTCAACGGAAGCGGACATCGTGATAGTTAATAGTAATCGCTACGCCCACTCAGGTAGAGGCCGTGAAGAGTTCGCTGGCCGACCGCTCGGTCTTAATCTTAGCCTGCAATTTAATGAGAGCGTCGAGCAACGCCTCAGGACGAGGAGGGCACCCGCTCACATAGACGTCCACCGGGATAATCCGATCAACACCCTGTAAAGTAGCATAGCTGCGATACATCCCGCCCGAGCTGGCGCAGGCACCCATCGCGATGACCCACTTGGGAGAGGTCATCTGATCATAAATGCGGCGCACCACCGGAGCCATTTTATAGGTCACCGTGCCCGCGACGATCATGCAGTCGGCTTGACGAGGCGAAAAGCGCATCACTTCAGCACCAAAACGCGCGATGTCGAAGCGCCCGTTACCCACCGCCATGAGTTCAATGGCGCAGCAGGCCAGCCCCATCGGCATCGGCCACACGGAATTCGTGCGAATCCAGTTAATCACCGCATCGGCCCGCGAAACAATGACCTCCCCCTCAATTTTGCCGTTATAAGCGAGTTCGTTGTTGGATGTGACCATGTGGGATGCGTGCGGCGTAAATAAAAATCCGCACCATCGTTGGCTTCACTTCTCAATCGCGCAAGACGGTTTTAAAAAATCTTCAAAACTAACCTCACAATCCGGGGAATTCAGCGTGGAAACGCTGGGCAAATGCGCCGGTTTGTCCGCGAGGCTGAGTGGGAACGTTCCGTTTCCGCGTGGACCGCAGCGTGGGTTGCCCGTCCTTGACTTTGCCGCGGTGTGCTCCGGTCCTTCGCCCTGTCTCTTACCACCCCAACCCGCTTCGTTATGAAATCCCCTGCTGCTCCCGCGTCCCCTCCTCACGCTGTGTGCCGTTCGGCCGGGTTTACCCGCCACCACGCTCCCTCCGTGCGTGGACGGGTCCTCGGGCTCCTGGCTTGCGCCATCGCCTCCGCCCAGGCGCAAACCACCCCGGCCGTCGCCGCGACCGCGCCGACGACCGACGCCATCGTCCTCAGCCCGTTCTCCGTCTCTTCCGCCGGCGATGTCGGCTACTCTGCGGGCGATTCACTCGCCGCCAACCGGTTCAAGACCCGCCTGATGGATTCCGCGGCCACCGTCTCCGTCTTCACCGAGGAGTTTCTCAAAGATCTCGGTGCCAGCACGCTCGCCGAGGTGCTCGAATACGGCGTCAACTCGAACATCGACTACGACCAAAACCGGCCCGACCCCACCATGTTCTACGTCGATGCCGGCTTGCAGAACACCCGCATCAATAATCGTGGCCTGTCCGGCTCGAGCCTCACAGATTTCTTCCGCTCGCGCATGCCCGTCGATGCCTACAATACCGGCCGCTTCGATTTCGCCTCGGGCCCGAACAGCGTCCTCTTCGGCGTCGCGAATTCCGCCGGCTCGATCAACACCTCGACACTCCAGGCCGAACTCCGCAAAAATCACTATAAGTTTTCCGCCCAAGCCGGCCGGTGGTCGGACTACCGCGCGACCGTCGACACCAATGTTGTCCTCGTGCCCCAGCGCGTCGCGTTCCGCCTGCTGGGCATGCATGCGCGCAAAGATAGCTGGCGCGAATGGGACAACCGCGAGGACAACCGCCTCACCGGCTCCCTCCGCGTCGTGCCCTTCAAAAAAACCGGCACCCAAATCGTCGGCTCCTTCGAAAAGGCCAACCTCTCCGGCATGTGGTCCGTCCCGCAGAACCTGGCCGACAACGTCTCCTTCTGGGAAACGCTCCCCGACTCCCAGCGCCTCGTCGACAACCGCGGCACCGCCGCTCTCAACGCCAACCTCGCCGCCGCTCGCGGCCTCGAACGCATCGCCGGCAACCGCCACTTCATCGTCACCAATTCCGGCGACACCTACGCCAACACCGTCGGCGGCGTTTTCGGCGGCCTGAATCTCTACACGAGCACCAGCTTCTACGAAACCGCCGCGCAGTTTAACACCCTCGTCGGCGTCGTGCCCGGCTGGCAGCCGGCGATCTATCGCGACACGTTCCAAACGCTCCTGCCCGCGACTCCGCAAGAGGCCGCGCGCAACGGCCCTTATCAATCCAACCTCGTCTCCCCCTATGCAGTCGGCTACGGCCCCGACACCACCAACGCCAGCGACGTCGAGCGCCTCTTCCTCCGCATCGAGCAGCCGATTGGAAAAAATCTCTTCATCGACGTCAGCTACCAGAAAGAGACCGCGATCGGCTCCGCGTTCCGCCTCGATACCCAAATCTCTGCCGATCCAAATCTCTACATTCCCGATGCCACCGGCGGCGTGAAACCCAATCCTTTTGTCGGCCGTTACTACATTGACGGCGCGCCGCTCCGCACGATCAACACCGACAACAACGAGGCCCTGCGCGCCTCCGCGCTCTATCACCTCAACCTGAAAAAATTTGGCGATCACAAGATCCTCGCGATGTGGGAGCGCAGCGACAACACCAACTCCCAGCTCCAAGGCAATCAGGTCCTCATCAACGCCCGCACCAACGCCCCGATCGCTAGCGCCGATATCCGCAACGCCAACAACCGCGTAGACTATCGCACCTACATCACGCCCGGCACCGACTATCGCGCGTGGTTCGCCGGCACCTTCGCGAGCAACCAGACCGTCCGCCTCAACGGCATCGACTACAAAAAGGACTTCACCGATCGCAGCGTGTCCGGCAATAAATCCGAGGCGAAGACCTCCGTCCTCGCGACCCAGAGTTCATTCTTTGACCAGAAAGTTTTCCTCTCGCTCGGGGTTCGCCGCGACGACTACACCACCCTCACCCGCGTCGGCTCGCTGCTCACCGCCACCGATCCGCGCGTCACCTCCGGCTCGCGCTACGTCGGCGACGGCGTCCTCACCGACCAGTATCTACCGATCAACAGCGAGACCTTCGACACCTACACCGCCGGCCTCGTCTGGCACGCGCTTCCGTTGCTCTCCGTCTTCGCGAATCAGGCGACCAATGTCGCACCCGCGATGACCAACCGCCGCGTCATCGCCAATAATTTCGATGTGCCCAATCCAGTCCAGGGCAAGGGCTATGACACCGGCGTGATGATCCGGCTCTTCGATAATCGGTTCAACGCCCGCCTCACCACCTTCAAGGGCGAGAACCCCGGTAACCCCGTGAATCGCGTGAGCTCCGTGGTCGTCGATCACGACCGGATCATCAGCGCGCAAATGAGCTCGATCAACCCAGCGACCGGTCGCCCGTACATTACGCCGGCGGAGGCCGCCGATAAATTTATCTATCAGAAATCGCGCGGCGGCACCGTCGGCACCTACGGC
The DNA here is from genome assembly GCA_947467625.1 of Opitutia bacterium. Taxonomy (GTDB): domain Bacteria; phylum Verrucomicrobiota; class Verrucomicrobiia; order Opitutales; family Opitutaceae; genus GAS368. The sequence continues at coordinate 17,432 of CANIJN010000024.1, forward strand.
GGCGCGCTGCTCGACGGCCTTTCCGACGATGTCACGACTGGCTACGAGGCCGACCTGAAGTTCAACCCGTCGCGCGCCTGGACCTTCACCGGCGCGTTTTCCTACACGAAGCTCGAGCGCAGCAATATCTTTTCCGATTTCGAACCGTGGTTCGCGTCGGTACGGCCCTACCTCGAGCGCTTCGGCAATCCCGCCGGCCTCGTCGACCAGAACAACAGCCCGGTGAACATCGCGGAGCACGTCGAGCGCATGCAGCTCGCGATCGACGACGTGCGCAACGCGGGGGCCTTCGGGTTCAACAACCGCCCCTACAAGGCAAACATGTTCACGCGTTACACCCTCGGCAGCGGCAAACTACGCGGCGTTTTCGTCGGCGGCGGTGTCCGTTGGCAGAGCCAGAATCGTGTGCAGCGCGTGGTCTCCGGTCTTTCAACCCTCGGCCGGCCCCAATACGGCGCGATCCTCTTCGGCCCGGAAATCCTCGAAGTGGACGGACTCCTCGGCTTCTCGGGGAAAACCGACTTCTTTGGTCAGCGCACCACGTGGCGTGTCCAACTCAACGGCTACAACGTCCTCAACAACCGCGAAATTCAGGTGCTGCGCTATTCCGCCGACGGCACCCGCCTCTGGCGCGTAACCCCGCGCGCCCCCAGCAGCTGGCGCGTCTCCTTCTCTGTCGACCTGTGACGCCGCCGAGCGTTCACCGAGCCACACCCGCGGCTTTGCTCGGTGCATGCTCCGTCTGGACTCCGTATCCACTCTTTCATACCGGTCACAATGCTCGTTTCACGGTAATCCATTCCACGTTTCTTCTTTCAGAAACTGCCCACTGACTTCAAGGGGAGGCACGGCTGCCGTCACTGCCTTTTTCTCAGCGTGCGCTCCCCCGCAGACCTTCGCGAAGTTTGGCCGGTCGAACACCGGCTGCTGCGTCCCAGCGAGCTCCCCGTTGACCGCACCGCGTCCCCCGGTTTCACTGCCGCACGATGCAATCTAAATGGCGCCTCTCCCACGTCCAAGGCTACCTCGGCCTCGGCCTGGTCGCCGAGGCCGCCGCGGAGTTCGCACACCTCTCCCCGACTGAACGCGACACGACGCCCGCACTCGCTCTCCGCGTCGCGATTTGCCAAGAACAGCAAAACTGGCCCGCCCTCCGCGATGCCTCCATCGAACTGGTCCGGCGCGTGCCCGAGGACGCAGGCGGTTGGGTCACGTGGGCCTACGCGGTGCGGCGTTCCGAATCAATCCTCGCCGCCGAAGAAGTCCTCCGCATCGCCGAAACGAAACACCCCGCCGAGCCCACGATCCAGTTCAACCTCGGGTGCTACGCCTGCCTGCTCGGCGACCTCGCCGAGGCCCGCCGCCGCGTCGACCACGCCATCGCCCTCGACAAAAATTTCCGCTCACTCGCTGGCACCGATCCCGACCTCGCTCCCCTGCGCGACGCCGGGTGGCCGGATAAACAGAGCGCACATGTCGGTTAAATCCATAGCGCACACGACACCGTTCGCGCCGATTATCCCCTCCAAGACTTATTCAACCCGATTCGACGATTGCGGCAACGCACCGCGATCCGACGGAATAGCAGCGCCAGCGAGGGGTGATCCGTCCACTCGCTGGCGCTCGCGACTACCGCAAAGGCAGAGTTCGCAGGACGTTGGTATAAAACCCTATTTTTAAACGCCGATTACAAAAGAGGCTTGGCCATGCGGAAATTCGTGAAACTCGGACGTTGGGCGTCGACCTCCGATGGCTTCAACGCCTTGAATCCGCGCTTCTGAAAAAACCCTCGGGCCGTGGTGCTGGCCTCCGTGTAAAGTCGCGCCACCCCGAGTCGGCGAGCATCCTCCTCAATCGCCACCAGCAACGCAGAAGCGATTCCTTTGCGTTGATGGTCGGCGTGGACGTAGATTGCTTCGATCTGCCCGTTGGCCCCAAATTCGGCGAAACCCCGCACCGTTCCCCCGACCTCGAAAACCCACGTCGCGCGACCAGCCTGACGCGCACGCCACTTCGCCACGTCGGGGCCCGCACCAGCCCAAGCCGCGATCTGCTTCACATCATAATCGCGGGAGTTAACTTTCTTCACAGTCTCATGAAAAAGCGTGGCAATCGCGGAGGCATCAAAAGAAGTGGCAAGTCGGACCATGTGAGAGGAAAGCGATGAAGTGAGACGAGGCAGGCAACTAATCTTTCAGCTAATTGGGGCGGCCGCGCGCGCGCAACACCTTAACGAATAGAGCGTATGAGCAAAGCCGCGGCCGGCGCCGCGCGGTGCGCGTTCACGGCGGCAGTGATGTGGGCGGGGACCGCTCGCCTAGGCTCTCAGGCCGCGTCCTGCGTCGGTTCGGCCTTGGCGTCGGTGCGAAGCGTAGGCTTCCTGCGACCGGCCACGACCCCCGCGTCGATGATGACCTCGCTCACATCGTCCCTCTGGGGCAACTCATACATCACCTCGAGCATGAGATTTTCCATGATGGAGCGGAGGGCGCGGGCTCCTGTTTTCAGCTCGATGGCCTTCGCGGCGATCGCCTTCACCGCATCCGGGGTAAATTTCAAGCGCACGCCGTCCATCGCAAACAGCTTCGCATACTGCTTCACCATCGCATTTTTCGTACGCAGGAGAATTTTCTCCAAATCGGCGACTTGCAGTTGATCCAGCACCGAGACGACGGGCAGGCGCCCGATAAACTCCGGGATCATCCCGAAGCGAATCAAGTCTTCAGGGGCCAGCGCCCGCATCAACTGTTCGGGCTTCAGCGCCGCCTCGTGCTGGGCGGCCACTGCCGAGAAACCGAGACTGCGCGAGCCCAGCCGGCGTTGCACGATGGCGTCGAGTCCAACGAAAGCGCCACCACAGATAAACAAAATATTGGCTGTGTTGATCTGGATGTATTCTTGATTCGGATGCTTCCGACCGCCTTGCGGAGGCACATTGCAGGTCGTACCTTCGAGAATCTTCAAGAGCGCCTGCTGAACGCCTTCACCCGAAACGTCACGGGTGATGGAAACGTTCTCCGTTTTGCGTCCAATTTTGTCGATCTCGTCGATGTAGATAATGCCACACTCGGCTTTCTTCACATCGTAATTCGCCGCCTGCAGGAGACGGAGGACGACGTTTTCAACATCCTCGCCGACGTAGCCCGCTTCCGTGAGCGTGGTCGCATCGGAAATGGCAAACGGCACGTCGAGTATCCTCGCGAGGGTGCGGGCGAGCAGCGTCTTGCCCGAGCCAGTGGGACCGAGGAGCATGATATTGCTCTTCTCGACCTCGACGTCGTTAAACTCTGGCGACAATCCGGCGGAGTCCTTCCCTGACTGGCCGGAAACAAACATGAGCCGCTTGTAGTGGTTGTAGACGGCAACCGAGAGCACCTTCTTGGCGTGATCCTGCCCAATCACGTGGTCATCCAGCGTCTTCTTGATCGCGGCCGGTTTGATCAGGCGCAGCGCGGGCTTGATCTCCACCGTCGGCGCTTTGACTTCACGATCAATGATCGTCTTGCAGACATTGACGCATGAGTCGCAAATGTAGACTCCCGGTCCGGCGATGATTTTTTTAACCTCGGCCTGCGACTTACCGCAAAACGAACAGAGGGTCATGCGCGCGGATTTTGCCATGGCCTTGAAGGTGTGCTGAGCCGCAGGTGAGTCGAGGGCGGAGTTTGCTTAGTAAGCAGACGCCGGACTCAGGCGGCGGGCGCGACGGCAATCTTTTGCACGTCACGGGTTGACTCCACCACGTGGTCAACAATGCCATAGGCCTTGGCCTCGTGCGCGCTCAAGTAGTAATCACGATCGGAATCTTTTTCCACCTGCTCAGCGGTCTTACCCGTGTGTTTCGAAATCGTTTCGTTGAGGACTTTGCGCCAACGCAGGATTTCCTTCGCGGCGATGGCGATATCGGAAGCCTGACCACCGGCGCCACCGCTGGGTTGGTGGATCATCACGCGGCTGTTGGGGAGCGCGAAACGCTTACCCTTCGTGCCAGCAGCGAGGAGCACCGTGCTCATACTGGCCGCCATGCCGAGGCAATAGGTCACGATATCGCACTGCAGGAAATTCATCGTGTCGTAGATGGCCATGCCACCGGTCACGACGCCGCCGGGCGAATTGATGTAAAGATGGATGTCCTTCTTCGCGTCCTCCATCTGGAGATAAAGCATCTGCGCGATCACCAAGTTTGCGACATTGTCGTCAATCGGCGTCCCAATGAACAGGATGCGATCCTTCAGGAGGCGCGAATACACGCTCATGGCCCGCGTCTCGCGTCCGTTGTTGTCGAAAATGGTTAGGTCGTAGCTCACAAGGTAGGAGGGTTATCGGCCGGTTAAGCCGCTGGCGAAATCGTCTTCACCGTAGCCTTGGACACGAGGAAATCAACCGCCTTGTCGAATATGATATTCTGCTGCACCGCGCGGAGCTGGTCGCGATCGGTCGTGAGGGTCTTCACGAGCTTCTCGGGCTTCTGCTGCGTGCGGGCGGATTCCCGGTAGATAAACTCGTCGATGTCGCTACTTTCAACGGTCAGCTTCTCGGCCTCGGCGATCTTCGCGAGGACGAGCTGCATCTTGACGCGGTTGGTGGCGGCTTTTTTCGCACCTTCAAAGAGCTCTTTTTTATCTTTCTCGAACTGCTCCTGCGGCACCCCGCGGCGCATATTTTCTTCGATAAATTGCCGCAGAACGCCTTGAGTCTCGGACTCGACGAGGGAATCCGGCACCGGGAAATCAACCTTGGCCGCGAGCGCCTCGGTGACTTGGCGACGCTGAGCCGCGCGGTTCTGATAGTCTTTCTGTCCCTTGAGATTCGCGCGTACCTGCGCCTGCAGACCCGCGAGATCGTCGACTTGCTGGGATTGGAAGAACTCGGCATCAAGCGCCGGCAGCACGCGCTCCCGGATCTCCTGCACCTCGACCTTGTAGATGGCGGATTTACCCGCCAGCGCCGGCACCGCCGGGAATTCTGCGGGGAACGTGATCGCGACGTCTTGCTTGTCCCCGGGCTTGAGGCCAGCGAGCTGTTTGCCGAGACCGGGGATGACGCCTTCGTTGGTCCCCTCAACTTCTTCCCACGTCTGCGGGACTTTGCCGTAAAGTTGCTTATCCGGCGCTAAGTCAACGATCGGCTGGCCGTCGATAGTGCCCTCGTAAGCGAGCTTCACATAGTCGCTCTTCTGCGCGGGACGGTCCGCGGCCTTAAAATCGGCGCGTTCGCCGCGCAGCCCTTCGATCACGCTGTCCACTTCGGTATCCGTGGCGTCGGTCGTCGTGATTTCCGTCGGCAAATTCGTGTAGTCCGGCAACGTAAAATCAGGGCGGATATCCACTGTGATCGTGATGATCGCGGGCGTACCCATTGCGATCGAGCCCTCTTCGACATTGACGACATTCAGCACGTCAAGTTTGGACTCCTCGAGGCCGCTGCGGTAGGCCTTGCCCACAATTTTTTGTTTAAACTCCTCGGCGATTTCCTTGGCAAAACGGCGCACGATCATCGCGGCTGGAGCCTTACCGGGACGGAAGCCAGGGATGCGCGCCTGCTTGGAAAATTCGCTGACGACCGCCTGGTGTTCCGCAGCGACTTCGCTCTGGTCAAGAGTAACGACGAGCGTGGTGCGTGTGGCGGAGAGACTATTCTGTTGGACGTTCACGGGAGTGTGTGCGGACGGGTTTTGGTTGAGAGAATTGGTCACGCTACGTCCCGAGATGCGTCGGTCAATGCCGGATTCTGCGGGCTTGCGCGGGCTCGTCGCGAGACGTTTCTTAAGGGAAAGATGCCGAGTCTCCGCCAAATTATTGCCGCCCACGCTCCCGTGCTGGTCATCGATGCAGCGGCCACGCGCGTCCAGGTCGGCTGGCTGACCGATGGCGAGGTCGGGACGGCGCGCTGGACCACTTCGGACGAAGAAACGGGGGTGGGGCTTTTCACGAGTTTGGCCGCGCTCGGGGTCGAAATCGACGCGGCCAACGCGTTTGTTTTTTGCGATGGCCCCGGTTCCGTGCTGGGCATCCGCACGTGCGCCATGGCGCTCCGCACATGGCACGTACTCAAGCCCCGCCCGATGTTCTCCTATTGCAGCCTCGCGGTCGTCGCCCAAGCGCTCGGCCGACCCGACGTCGGCGTGATCGCGGATGCCCGGCGCGAACTCTGGCACCACTTCACCTTGGGCGGCTCGCTGCGCCGCGTGCCGGTCGGCGAGCTCCGGGGCGAACTCGTGATGCCGGAAAACTTCCGCCATTGGTCACAACCGCCGCCCGGCTTGACGGCCATCGCCTACTCGCTCGCCGAACTGCTGCCACGCGTGATCGACGCTGATTTGTGTCGTCCGACCGACGCGCCCGATGCGTTTCTCCACGAGGAACCGAGTTATGTGACGTGGACGCCGACAATTCACCGCGCACCGTCGGCAACCTGAGCCCCCGTCCTTCTCGACGTAGTGCCTCGTAGTCCGCGGAAAAATGCGACGCAGCGGATTATTTCACTTCCGTGGTCAGAAACTTCAGCAACTCGACGGCCTCACGCTCAGGGAGCGCTTCGAGCAAGCCGGGCGGCATCAACGATTGCGGCGTGACCTCGCGGGCTTTGATCGCCGTCTTGGGAATCGTAACCGTCTCGGTCATGGTGCGGACGACCAAGGCCGTCGCCGTTTCTTTATCCAACATCCCTGAGATCACGGTGCCATCGCGCTGGGTAATGAGATTCAGCTGATAATCCGCACCGACGACGGCGTTGGGGTCCACGATATTTTCCAGAAAATAATCAAGGCCATTGCGCCAGGTGCCGCTGAGGTTCGGACCGAGCTTGCCAACGGTGGCACCCTCCGTCGCGTGGCAGGCGACACAGGAGCGCTCGAAGACTTTCTTCCCCGCAGCGACGTCGTAGGACCAGAGCGGCGCTTCGTTGTAGGTCCGGCGCAGTCGCGCCACGGTGGCCTTCATGTCGGCCGAGGACTCAGACGTCTTTCCCCAGGCGCGATCGAGGAGCGCGGTGACTTCAGGGTTCTTCAAGTTACGGAGCTGGCGGGCGTGCAGCGCCGTGAGCGCCTGTTTGTCGAAACCACCGGCAGCGACCGCGCGAAGCAGCGGCAGCGCCAGCATCGGGCGACTCGTGAGCGCGGCGAGCGCGGCGGTGCGATCGACGGGATTGAACGAGGGGAAATGTGCGATGAGCCCTTCGGCCGCGACAGCAGAATCCGCCGCCGTTCCGAGGAGCGGGATGACCGCCGCGCGCAGGTCTTGGTCCGCCAAGAGTCGCACGAGCAGCGCGGTCGACTCGGTGTCACCGGCGCGTTTGAGGAGGTCGAGCGCGCGGCGGCGTTCGGCGAGCGGTGTGGTGGTATCGGCGAGGCGGGAGCGGATCACAACGAGCACGGTTTTGTCGCCGAAGAGCGCGGCGAGCTGCTCATAGGCGCCACGCACCGCCGGATCAGCCGCCGTGGAAAAACGGGTTGCCACCTGCGACCAACCCACCGGCATTTTCAAGCCCGCTTCACTCTCCAGCGCGAACGACAGCACCCGCAGCGCGCGCGCCGCCGCGGCTTCAGGCAGAGCGGCGATGCGCGCGGCAAGTTGATCGCGCCCCTCCGGCGTGCGAGCGACGAACCAACGGATCGAGTCGGCGAGCGTCGGCAGCGCGGTGCTCGCCGCAAGATCAAGCGCGCGGGGAAGATCGCTCGCGACGGCGGGTGCGGCGGCGAACCACACCATTTTGGGGAGGTAACGGTCGGCGGCACTGTCGCCATGTTTCGCGAGGGCGGCGACCACCGGCCAACGGTCTGCGAGCGGCAGCGCTGGGACGACCGCAGCGATCGCGAGCCGCACGACTGCCGAAGCATCGTTGGTGGCGAGGCGCGTGAGATCGGCGGCGGAAAGGGCCAGCGCGTTCCGGTTGTCCGTGGCGAGTTGAATCGCCCAAGCGCGCACCGTTTCCGACGAATGCGCGAGCGCGGCGCCGCGTTGCGCGGGTGCCCAGCTGCCGGTGACGTGCAGCGTCCACAGCGCGCGGAGCTGGGCGACATCACCACCCGAGTTGTCACTGGCCTGCGCACGCAGGTCAGCGAGCGCGGCGGCAGCGAGCGGCCGGCCAGCGGCGCGCTCTTGGAGCAGGCGACGTGCGGTGCGCACATACCACTCGCTCTGGTGCGTGTGCAGCGCGGCGAGTTGCCCGTCGGTCATTGCAGCGAGATCGACTTTGATCGGCCGGTAGGTGGCGGCCCAAGCCACGCGATAGAGACGGCCGTTGGTGCGGTCCCAGAGTTCGTCGCGCGGGTTGTGACAATGCTGCGTGTCGACCCAGTCGATGATGTAGGCTGCGCCATCGGGACCGTATTGGATGTCGACCGCCATGTAGGTGGGGTCGGGCGCGAAGAGCAGATCGTTGCCGGCGTGAAACGTTTCGTAGGCCGAGCCCGTGCGGACGTTGACCTGCTGGTTGAGTTGGTGGCCGTGAAGATTGTGGGTGAAGAGATGATCGCGATAGGTGTCGGGCCAGTTATCGCCGAGGTAGATCATGGTGCCGACATGCGAATGGCCGCCGTAGACCGCGGTGGTGCCGGGCTTGCCGGCGCCGCCTTCGCCGCTGTCGTAGCGCGCGGAGGCCAACAGATAATTTTTTAACTCGGGTGCGAAGTCGGGTCCGCGATTCGAAATGAACGGCGCGAAACTGTTGTTCGCTTGGTTCCAGTAATGGCCGTTGCGCACGACGTAGCTCGTGCCGCCACCACCGTAAAAACTGCGGCAATGCGTCATGAAGAGGTGGCCCACACTGTTGAAATCCAGCCCCCACTGGTTGCTGCCGCCCGCCGCGAACACTTCGAACGCATGGCGCGTCGGATGGTAGCGCCACACCGCCGCACGCACGGGGGTGCGCTCGGCCGCCGGCGTGCCGGGCTTGCCGACGAGCGCGTGGCTGAACACTCCGTGGCAACCGTAAAGCCAGCCATCGGGGCCCCACGTAAAACTGTTGAGCGTCTCGTGCGTATCCTGAAAACCCCAACCGTCGAGGAGCACCTGCGGCGGTCCATCAGGCACGTCGTCATGATTCCCATCGGGAATGAAGAGCAGATGCGGGGCGGCGCCGACCCAGACGCCGCCAAAACCGAGTTCGAGGCCGCTCACGAGGTTCAGTTTCTCGGCGAACACTTTTTTCGTTTCAAACACGCCATCACCATTCTTATCCTCGAAGATAATGATGCGGTCCTTACCCTGCCCTTCTGGCTGGCGGTTCGGATATCCGTAGGCCTCGGCGACCCAGAGCCGCCCCCGTTCATCGATAGCCATGGCGACGGGTTGGTGTAAATCCGGCTCGGCCGCGATCAGTTCGGCTTGGAAGCCGTGCACGAGTTTCATCCCGGCCACGACTTTTTGCGCGGCTGGATTCGCAACCGCGGTGGGCTTGGCGGGGTTGTCGCGCAGAGGCCACAGCACGGGACTGGAAGTGAGACGCGTGAGGTCATCGACACCGCTGACGCGCTTCAACGGCGGATCACCGTTGCGGCGATAGGTACCGATGTCGGCGTTGGCGGATGCCGCGACGGCGGACGCAGCCGCCGGAGCGGACGCAGGTTTCACTGCGACCGCGGGGAGTTCGGTGCGGCCAAGCTGCGTGAGCAGCAGATTGCGAAACTGAATCTTCATCGGGCCGTCGCCGCTGTGCAGCTGGAGGGCGAGCAAACCGGCGTGGCGCGCAACCCCGGTCTGGTGATCATCGAGCACGGAGACCCGCGTGCCGTTCAGCCACACTTCGATGTGCGAGGCTTGGGCGACAATTCGGTAGCGGTTCCACGCGGGCGCGAAGCGAAAGAGGGGTTTGTAATCGTCGACCTCACCGAACTTTTCCGTCCACCGCCGCCCGTCGGGCGCGACCGCCAGACGCGTGCCGCGGGGTGCGAGCACACTGCGGCCGCGTTCCTCATGGATGTTTCCAAAGCTGCGCGCGCCGAGATCGATATCGGCTTGGTAGCCTTTGGCGCTGCCGTCGGGCAGCCGCTCCGAACGAAACTGGATGCCGGAGTTGGCCGCCGCCGGACCCGTCAGGCGAAACTCCGCCGTGAGTTCGAAATCGGCAACCTCACCCTGCCAGTAGAGGAATTCGTTCTTCGCGAGCGTGGTGCCCGCGGCGATTTCGCCGGTGATGGCGCCGTCCTCGACGTGCCAATCGGCGGTGCCACCCGACCAACCAGCGAGCCTTTTCCCATCGAAGATTGGCTGCGGTGCGGGCGGCGCCGCGAACGCGCAGATCGCGCGAGCAAACAAGGCTAGGATGCACAACGCAGACAGTAGGTGGCGGGTCATGGGACGGAGGGGTTGGGGAGGCGCAGCGCAGTCGTCAGGACGCGGGCGGTGAATAAAAACTACTTCTTCTGCGACAACAGTACCGCCGTACCGCGCTTGTTGCCCACGACGAAATCAGGGCGGCCGTCGCCATTTACATCGGCTGCGATGAGCTGGGTGCCGACGCCGGTCGTGTCGTCCAGCAGACGCGGCTCGTAGGAGACGGAGTGGTTCGGACCACGCCGCAGGAGAAACGCGTAGAGCACGGGCGTACCCGAGGGATCAGCATCACCGCTCGGTCCATGCGCCCACCACCGTTTGCCTGTCACGATGTCGAGCAAGCCGTCACCATCGACATCGCTCAGCACAACCGCATGAAGCTGGGAAAACTGCGCGCCGGCGATTTTCTCCGCGGGTTTTTCGGAGAGAATCACGTGTTCCTTAAAATGACTCTCACCACCGTCGGTCGCCCGCACTTGCTCAAACCATGAGAGCCCGTAGCCGTGCGCGGCCTTGCTGGTGATCACATCGGGGACGCCGTCGCCGTTCACATCCAGCACATACATTTGCGCGCCACCCTTGGCAGCGAAGGAAAACGGGTGACGCTTCCACAAAGGATCGCCCGCGAGCGACGCCGGTTGCTCCCACCAACCATCTTTTTCCAAGATGTCATTGAGCCCGTCGCCGTTCACGTCACCGAAGCCGAGACCGTGGGTGAAGCGCTGCCAACCAGGCATGACTGGCGAGACCGCATGAAACGTCCACGGGCGGGCCGGGTCCTTCGGCTCCAACGTAAAGTAACCAATCCGGCCCGCGCTCATACACACGATCGACGGCGGGCCCTTCGCGAGCAGTGGGCCAAAGGTCGGGGATTCGTTGTCCACGGGCAGCGCGGCCACATAACGGCGCCACGGGCCGCCCTTGACTCCGGGATTCTGATACCACGACGCGTCGACGCCCGGGAAGCCCAGCACCAGCACATCGGGCCAACCGTCGACATTGAAGTCGTAGGTGAATGCAAAAAAATTATCGGAGTATTTCAGCGGATCGAACACCGACGGCGTAAACAGCTCGTGCCGCTTCGTGAAGTCCGGCCCCTCATACCAATACGGTCCGGAGACGACATCGAGTTGGCCATCCTTGTTGAAGTCAGCAAACGCCGCGCCCTCGGAGTAAAACTCCTTCGAGAGCGTGAGTTTCTTATAGGCCGGGGTGGCGGCCGCGCTCGCCGCAGCGACCTCCGCGATGGGCGCGAACGCGAGTGCAAGCAAGAGAACGCGCGTGAGCGCGGCGACGAGAGAGCGGGTGGACTTCATGGGAGGGCTCAGGGGTGAAACGAACCAGTGCGGTCCGAAGATAACGCAGCAGAAAGATCGGGACGCCGCACGCCAACCACGAAAAAATCCTACCCACCCGTCTCCGCCCGACGCCGGATACCACGACGTGAGTGTCCGCGGCTCACGGAGATGAAACCCGAGCGTATTTCCACCGGGAACGTTCACCGCACCACCGTGGTACTGCGGACAATCTTCTCTCTATCCTGAGGCCGAGGCCGAGCGCGCCACCGCCACCGCTCGAGCGACCGCACGCGCAAAGGCGGAGAGGTTCGTGGGGAGATCGTGAGCGCGTGGGACGGCTCCACGGGCATTAATCCCTTGCTCGGGACGGCGCGGACCCACACCAGTCCACGCTCAACTGCCGAGACCATTCTCATGACCAATCCTCCCTGCCCTGCCTGCACCCTCGAAGATGTCCTCAGCCACGCTGATCATTGGGAATGCTCCACCTGCGGGCACGAATGGCCCAAGGACGCCGCGCCCGCAGCGATGCGGATCGTGAAGGATGCGCACGGGAATGTGCTGACCGCAGGCGACACGATCGCGCTCATCAAAGATCTGAAAGTGGGCGGCGGATCACAGGTCCTGAAACAAGGTTCCAGGGCGAAAAATATCCGCTTGGTCGACGGTGATCACGAGATCGACTGCCGGATCGACGGCGTGAGCCTCGCCCTCAAAGCCTGCTTCGTAAAGAAGGCCTGAGCCGCAGCCACGCGCGTGGCCAAAAAAAAACGCTGGCTCAAAGCCAGCGCGAAAAGACGGGGCAGTTACGGGACGCTTACGGCAAGGGGCGCACCCAGATATTGCGCATCCGCACGGGCGGCTCGTTCTTGTGATCTTGAAAACGGAACGGCGCCTTCTCGGGAAACGTTCCACTGTAGCTGGTGACCTGCTTGTGCTTCGTGGGCCCCATAATCGAGGTGTTGTTTTGCACGCAGACCCCATTCACGAACGTCGTGATGCGGGCGGGCTCGACGACTTTACCAGCAACGAGCTTCGGGGCCGTGAAGATGATATCGTAGACCTGCCACTCGCCGGCCTTGCGCCCGGCATTCACCAGCGGAGGCGTCTGCCCATACACACTGCCGGTCATGCCATCGGCATAGGTCGGGTTATTGTCGCAATCGAGCATCTGGCTCTCGTAGCGATCCATGAAAAACACGCCGGCGTTTCCCTTCTTTTGGGAGTTACCTTTTTGGATCTTCGCATCACTCCGCCACTCGACATGCAGCTGGCAACTCGCGAACTCGAGTTTCGTCCAGCAGTCGCCACCATTCACGATCAGTTCCCCGTTCTCGATCACCCACGGCGAGGGCTGCGGAGTGGGGTCATCTTTCTTGCGACTGAACAATTGCGAGGTGTCCTTGCCGTTGAAAATGATGATCGCATCGGCCGGTGCATCGCCAAGTTTGGCCCCGGGAGCCACGACCGGAGGTGCCGGGCGATCGATATCGTGAACTTTCCATTTTGAACCCGGGATGAGCGGCGTGTCGGAGTAGCCGACGGGAGAGGGCTTGTTGTCGTCAGCGGCGAAGGCGACGGTACTGACGAGCAGAGCCGCGAGGGAGAGCAGTTTAGTTTTCATGGGGGATAAAAGGGAGGTGCGAACGGTTGGGCTTGGGGGTCCGGCCACCGTGATCAATCGGTGGTTATTTTTTACCCTTCTTCGCGCCCGAGGCGTCCGGCATTTTTTTAAATTTGTGCAACGGCTTCTGCTTTTGCTTGAAGCGTTGGCTGGCCTTGAGGTCTTTGATCGTCGGTAGATATTTGGCACCCATGACCGCTAAGCCGTCAATATCCGGCGATCCGAGCAATCAGAATCGCGCCGCGATCACGAGTGCGTGCTCGGCGCTTAACAACGCCTTCTTTTTTTAACCGTCTCGCCGCCTCCCCGTTTCGCGCTCGAAAAACCATTTCATGGCCAAAAAAAAACTCCCCCTGTTCGCCAGCATGCTCGTGTGCTGTTTCGTATCGCCCGTGAGTTCAGTCCAGTCCGCCGAAGCGGCCGCGGGCACCGCTCCCCTGCCCGCTTTACCGGCTCCACTCGGCGTGCCGACCCCAGGCCCAGTGACCGACGCGCCCTACGCGCCGCAACCGATTTTACCCGGTGGCGTGGTCATCCCGTTATTCCCCCCCGGCTCGCCCTACCTCAAGACGGAGCGCGTCCGTGAGGCCGAGGTCTACACTATGGGCGCACCCGGGCAGATCGCTAGCATCGTCAATATCCACAATCCCTCGATCGAGTTTCACCCCGGCAATCGCTCGCTGAACACCGGCACGGTCGTGATCTTGGCGGCGGGCGGCGGCCACAATACCTTAAACGTCGGTGGCGAAGGTGCCGACTTCGTGCCGTTTTTCTCGAACCACGGCGTCAGTACCGTGATTCTGCGGAACCGCCTGCGCCGCGACGGCTACAATCCGAAGACGGATGCCGTCTTTGATGCCTTGCAGGCGATCAAGCTCGTGCGCGCGTATGCGAAGGAATGGCGCCTCGATCCCCGTAAGATTGGCATCATAGGATTTTCAGCCGGAGCCGAGCTGGCCGCACCCGCCGCGCTCGTTTGGGCCGAGTATGATCAGAAAAATAACGTGCCGGGAAATCCGCTGGCGGCCGTGTCATCGCGGCCTGATTTCGCCGGTATTATTTACCCCGGCCCGACTCCGTTTGCCGCGCCGCGCGGTGGAAATCCCGCGACGCCCCCGCCCATCCCCCGCGACACCCCACCGTCCTTCATCACGTGTGCCGGGTGGGGCGACCGCGGCCATGCGATCTGGGCCAACGAATGGTTCACCGCCATGCTAAATGCGGGTGTGCCCAACGTCGAAATGCACATCTACGCGCGCGGTCACCATCCCGGCGATCGCGTCGGCCCCGATGAGCCGCCGTCAACGGGTGGGCTCACGAATCGCGGATTCATTGCCTACGGCAACTGGCCCACGCGGTTCATCGAGTGGTTCCGCGACCTCGGTTTTCTCAACCAGCCCGGCGTAGAAACCCAAGCCGCCAAAGACGTCGCCACGAATCTTACCCGGCCCGAGCGCGGCCCTCTTGGGGCAGGGCGTCGTGGTGGCGCACCTACACCGGGTTCCCCCTCGGGCGCGACTCCGGCGGGCGCGCCGCCAGCCACCCCCGCCGCCACCGCGCCACGTCCCACGACGCCCTGACTACACCCTCCGGCCGGCTCAGCGGGACGTTTCTGTCGGTTCGCTGAAGGTTACGGAGTGAGCGCGCGCTGTCGCCGGCCAGCCCAATGCCCATGCGAGCATTTGCCTTTTCGTCGACGCACCTCGAGCGTGAGCGCCCATGGCCCGCCGCAATCCCACCGCTGAAGACCTCGCTCTCGACCGCCTGCCCAAGGCCCCGCTCAACCGCGAAAGTGTGGGGCAGGCCCTCGCGCTCGCCCGCTACGTCCGGCCCTACCGCGCCCGTTTTCTGGCCGGACTCTTCACGGTGTTTATCAGCGCCGCGCTCGGCCTGGCCTTTCCGCTGCTCGCCGGCGCCCTGATCGACTGCGCGCTGCACCCCGCCGTCGCCACACTGCCTGGGTTCGGAGCGCTCACGCTCAATCAAGTCGCGTTGCTTCTGGCGGTATCAGTCACCTTGCAGGCGCTCGCCTCCTACAACAGCGCCCTCGCGTTCAATCGCGTCGGCCAGAGCGCTCTCGCCGATTTACGACGCGATTGCTACAGTCGGCTGATCTCGCTGCCGATGGCGTTTTTCGCCCAGCGCCGAGTCGGTGAACTCACCAGCCGCGTCTCCACCGACGTCGCCCAAATCGAGGGCGCGTTGATCGACGCGCTCCCGCAGCTGTGTCGGCAAAGCGTCTTTTTGCTCGGCGGGATCACCATGATCGCCCTCACCTCGGGGCGGTTGACCGCCGTCATGCTGGGAACATTACCGCTGCTGATTGCGGCCGCCGTGTTCTTCGGTCGCCGGCTGCGGCGGTTTTCCCGCGAGACGCAGGATCACCTCGCGGCCACGAACACGATCGTGGAAGAAACGCTCCAGGCCATCGCCAGCGTAAAGGCATTTGCCAACGAGGCTTTCGAGCTCGGCCGCTACGACGGCGCTAACCGTCGCGTGTTGGCCGCCGCCCTCAGCGCCGCGCGTTGGCGGGCCGTCTTTGTGGCGTTCTTCATCGTCGCGCTGTTCGGTGGCATCGTGATCGTTCTGTGGTTCGGCGCCGGCCTCCTCCAGAGCGGCAGCCTCACCCCGGGCGAGCTGACGCGCTTTGTGCTCTACACGACCTTCATCGCCGGCGTGATGGGGCAATCCGCCGAATTGTTCAGCCAGATCCAGAAAACCGTCGGCGCCACCCAACGGGTGCGCGAACTCCTCCGCGAGACGACCGAAATAACGTCCGCTGCGGTCGCTCCACCCACCACTCCGGCACTGACTCGGTTGCGCGGCGAGGTGTCGTTCGAAGGCGTGAGTTTCCGTTACCCGTCGCGACCCGACGCCCCCGTCCTCCACGACATCACGCTCACGGCGAAAGCCGGCGAACGCATCGCTCTGGTGGGTCCCAGCGGTGCCGGTAAATCTACCCTGACCGCGCTCCTATTGCGTTTCTACGAGCCCAGCGGCGGCCGGCTGGTCATCGACGGCCGCGATGCCCGCGCGTATCCGCTGCACTGGTTTCGCGGCCAACTGGCGATCGTGCCACAGGACGTGCTCCTCTTCGGCGGCACCATCGCCGAGAATATTGTTTACGGCCGGCCCGGTGCCGATGCCGCCGCCATCCGCGAAGCCGCGAGGCAGGCCAATGCCGACGTCTTCATTTCCACCCTGCCTGACGGCTACGAGACGCTGGTCGGTGATCGCGGCATCCAGCTTTCCGGCGGCCAGCGTCAACGCATCGCGATTGCCCGCGCGATTTTGAAAGATCCGGCGATTCTCATCCTCGATGAAGCCACCAGTTCCCTCGACAGCGAGAGCGAGCGGCTGGTGCAGGTGGCTCTGGAACGGCTGATGAAGGGCCGCACGACGTTCATCGTCGCGCATCGCCTTTCCACGATCCGCACCGCCGATCGTATCGCCGTGCTCGCCGCCGGCCGTGTCGTGGAGCTGGGCAATCACGCCGAACTCTCCACCCAACCCGACGGCCTCTATCGACGCCTCAGCTCACTGCAATTTGGGCCCAGCGATGAGACCCCACCCCACGTCATCGCCTGAGACTCGGTTTCGACCGGGCGCATTGGTTTGCCCATTCTCTCGCCCTTCGCTTCTGCCGCCGTTAATACCCACGACCGTTGAGCTCTGGACTTCTCGTAGCCGCGAGCGTGAGCGAGTGGACAAATCACCCCTCGCTGGCGCTCGCGACTACCCGGTAAATCAAAGCCAGAATCTTTTGGACGATTGATATTATGTGAGTGTTTGACCGCTGGTAGCTACGAGCGTGAGCGAATGCCGCCCACACGGAGAGGGCACCGCAGAGACAAGAGAATCCGCCGCAGAGGAAGCGACGAACGCGAAGCCCCGCCGCCGAGTGAAGCACCCTTGCCGAGGCACACACCGCTACACACCGCTACACACCGCTACACACCGCTACACACCGCTACACGCTGCTAGACGCTGCCCTCAGCGCTCAGGGCCCCGGCTCAAACCCATCCTCGGTACCGGTCTGCACGTGGTACGCCCCGGTGCGGTTGGTACCCGTGCGGTAGTTGTAGAGTTCAATGACCCGCGTTAACTCAAACAGACCGATCTTCCCATCCCGATCAGAGTCGGCGGAGTGATAGACGGAAAGGGTAACCGTGGCGGTGCTGAGACGACTCGGGTCCGCAGCGAAGCCGTCTTCAGTTTGGAGGGCGCCTGCGCTGGCCGGCACAACGTAGGCCCCGGTGCGTACGGTGCCATTGAACGTGTTGAACAGTTCGATCACGCGCGTGAGCTCAACCAGACTAATCCGATAATTCTGATCGGTGTCCGCCCCGTGCGTCATCACTGGCGGCACGCCCAACGGATCCGGCGTAGCGAGAAACTGCAACGAGGTGCCGTTGCTCACCCCAACCAGCGCCACCAGTTCGTGCAGGCCCGCCTGACCAGCCGGCACGTTGACGGTGTAAGTGAAACTCACCGGGCTTTGAGGGATGTTCGTCCACGCCCAGTACAATTCGCTCGTCTGACCCACGAGCGGACCTTGGTCTCCGGCGCTTCCGGCCGAGGCCGCAAAGCTCCAGCCGGTGGGCAACAGCACCGCCCAGCTCAGCGCCGTGGCCGTGCCGCTGTAGGTCAGCGTGTTCGTCAGCGTCACGGTCCGGCCGGCCACGTAACCGGAACCCACTACCGCGTGGGTGGCACTGTTGCCCGGCTGCGTCAGCGTAAACGTCGCGATCGACGACTTCACGGTGCCCGCGCTGTTTGTCGCCGCGACCGTGTAATTGCCGGCCGCCGATGCCTGCACGTTGTTCAGCGTCAGCTCC
>CANIJN010000025.1 GCA_947467625.1 Opitutia bacterium
ACCATCGGGGTGATGTGCCGCGGTGAACTTGCGGCGATTCGGTCGCGGGCGGATTGGACCGAGGCGGAGATCATGCGCGTCGCGACGGGGAGCGTCTAATTTTCAACGATGAAATCCACGCTCAAACACCTGCTCGCGAAAGGCGGGCCGTTCATCGGCCTCATTTTGGTGATCGTGCTGTTTTCCCAGCCCACGGAAACGCGTGAGTTCTTTCTGACCTATCACAATTTCAAGATCATCTTCACGCAGACGGTGATCGTCGCGATCGGGGCGATCGCGATGACGATGATCATTGTGAGCGGCGGCATCGATCTTTCCGCGGGGTCGAGCATTGCGTTTACCAGCGTCGTTGGGGCATTGCTGATCCAACGCGAGTTCGGGACGATTCCGACTGTCATCCTTGTTCTCCTCGCTGGTGCGATCATCGGACTCGTGAATGGGACGATGATTGCGGCGCTGCGGATGCCGCCGTTTATCGTCACGTTGGGCACGATGAGCATGATCCGTGGCGCGGGCAAATGGCGGGCGGACAACCAAACCGTTAATTACGAGGGCTCGCCGATCAACCAGTGGATGACCACGGCCGACCCTGCGGGCTACGCGCTGCCGCCGGGAGTGTGGGTGGCCATCGGGTTGGCGACGGTGACGGCGGTGGTGTTGAAGAACACGGTGTTTGGCCGCCATGTCTTCGCGTTAGGCTCCAATGAAGCGACGGCGCGCCTGTGCGGCCTGCCGACGGTGCGCCTGAAGATCATGATCTACGCGCTCGCCG
Organism: Opitutia bacterium; assembly: GCA_947467625.1. GTDB lineage: Bacteria > Verrucomicrobiota > Verrucomicrobiia > Opitutales > Opitutaceae > GAS368. The sequence goes on from CANIJN010000025.1 coordinate 773, forward strand.
GAGGTTTCTTCGGTCTCGCCGGATTGTTTCAACTTTCACGACTCAGGCAGGGCGATCCGACCGTCGCGGTCGGACTGGAACTCGACATTATCGCGGCCGTGATCATCGGCGGGGCGAGTCTCTCGGGTGGCGTTGGTACGATTCTTGGCTCGATGATCGGCGCGCTGATTATGGCGGTGTTGCGCAACGGCTCTCAACAGATGGGTTGGCCGACGTATTTTCAGGAAATTATTATTGGCCTCGTGATTATCGTCGCCGTGTTTCTCGACCGACTGCGGCAGGGAAAACAAACGTAGTCGGGCGGGCGCAAAAGGCCCCCGGGTTATTTGGCGGCGGCTTTCAGTTCGGCGAAGCGGCTGCGCAGGCTCGCGAGCGTTGTTGCCTGGTGGGGTGCCGCCGCGAGGTTGTGGGTCTCGGCGCGGTCAGCGGTGAGGTCGAAAAGTTCCTCGTGTTGGAAATCGGGCCAATAGAGATACTTCACCTCTTTGCGGACGAGGGCTTCGGACGAGGGGATGAAGTGGATGTTTTTGATCGTGGCGTGCTCGTAGAAAAACTCGGTGCGCCAAGCCGGTGCGTTGCTCGCGAGGTAAAGGGATGAGAGGTCGCGGCCTTGCATCCGAGCGGGAGCGGCGATGCCGGCGGCGGCGAGGAAGGTCGGCGCGAGGTCGACGTTGAGCGTGAAGTCGTCGTTTGTCTGGCCGCGCTGGGCGGCGGGCATGCGGGGATCGCGCACGATCAACGGAGTACGGATGCTCTCCTCGTAGGGATACCATTTGTCGGCGAGACCGTGTTCGGCGTGGAAGTAACCGTTGTCGGCAGTGAAGATCACGAGCGTGTTCTCGAGGAGGCCCTGCTGGCGCAGCGCGGCGAGCACGCGGCCGCAAGTGGCGTCCACCTCAGTGGCGAGACGATAATAATTTTTCATCATCGTCTGATATTTTTCCGGTGTGTCGAAGCGCCAGTGATAGCGGACGCGGCCCTCGTTCTGCTCGTTGGCGATGAAGGGCGGGAGGCGTTTGAAATCTTCGTCGGACGCCGTCTTGGGTACGGGGATGACCGTGTCCTTGTAGAGCTCCATACTGGCTGGCTGCGGGAGAAACTGGAGGGGATTCTGATCCTCGGCGTGAGTGGCGAAGAACGCGAGCGTGAGGACAAACGGTTTGTCGGTGGGACGCGTGCGCAGAAACTCGAGGGCGTCATTTTCGTTTTTCTGGGTCACGTGGATTTTGGTGCCGTCGGCCTCTCGGATCCAGTGGGTGCCGCTGTAGGCTCGGCCGAAGTCGAATTTATCCTGCGGAAACGTGCCGTTGTGCCATTTGCCGATGTGGCCGACATGATAGCCGTTGCGGCGGAGGAGGCCGGGATAGGTCTCAGCCCACGGCGTGGTGAACATGGCGAATGCGGGGTTGCCGTGGCGCGACATCCATTGGCCGGTGAGGAGCGTGGCGCGGCTCACGCCGCAGATCGCGGTGGTGACGCAGTTGTGGGTGAAGCGCATGCCCTCTTTGGCGAGCCGATCGAGGTGGGGCGTTTTCACGACCGGATGGCCGGCTGCACCGAGCGTATCGTGGCGCCAGTCGTCGGCGTAGAGCACGACGATGTTGAGCGGCTTGGACGGGGTGGCGGCGCTGGCGAGCGGCATCGCAAGGGCAAGCGCGGTGAAGGTGGACAGGGCGACGATGGGGCGGAGCATAAGAACGAAATGAGGGGCTTAATTCGGTAGGGGCACTTGGGCGGTGGTTTGCAGGTAGGCGATGAGGTGGCGGACTTGGTCGTCGGTTAAGGCGGTGAGGAGGCCTTCGGGCATCATACTTACGGGAAGTTGCTCCTGTTTGGCGATCTCCGAGCGATCAATGCGCGTCTCCTGATCGATCATTCTCACTGTCACCGCGCGTTCGGATTTCTCACTCAACATGCCGTTCAAGACGCGTCCGTCTTTTAGCGTCAACACGGTCATGAGGTTTTCGGCGGCGACGAAGGCGCTGGGGTCGGCGATATTTTCGATGAGATACCCAATATCGTGGCGGCCGCTGCCGGTGAGATCGGGGCCGAGCGTGTTGCCCTCGCCGTAGAGTTTGTGGCACGCGGCGCAGACGGCGTCGTAGATGACGCGGCCCTGACGGGCATCACCGGTGCGAAGGAACGCGGGGGTGAGCTTCGCTTTGAGCGTGGTGATGAGTTGCTGCTTATCGGCGCTGGATTCGCGGACTTCGCCCCAGACCTCGGCGAGCTGCTGCGTGAGCGAGGCATCGTGGAAACTCCGGATTTGCCGAGCGAGGACCGGTGTGAGGTCGGTGTGCGGGATCACAATTTTTTCGACGGGGCGCTCCATTTGATTAAGGAGGATGCGAGCAAACGTCGGGCGCGCCACGAGGACGGCGAGGGCGGCGGGACGCTCGTGCGGAGAGAGGCCTTTGTAGCGGGCGATGATGCGGTCGGCCGCGGCAGGATCGTCGAAAGAGGCGAGTCCCTGAATCGCGGCGACACTGAGCGCGGCGTTGCCGATCAGGGATTCGCAGACCTTGCGAAGGTCGGGAGACTTTGCCTCGATCAGGGTGCGCAGGGCGGCACGGCGACTCTCGGTATTGGCTTGGTTGTCGAGGGCGATGGCCTGCACTTCGGCCAGTGCCCGGCCGCTGGCAAAGAGGACTTCGAGATCGCGGAGTGATTGCGTCAGCGCGTCGTCCCGGAGTGCAGCGACGCGGGCGGCAAAGGCGTCCCACGCGGCGGGTTTCTTGGCCTTGCTCCAGCCGCGGAGGGAGGTACTCATGCCGCGGAGAATGTCGGCCGCGAGGCCATCGGACCGGAGAGAGAGGAGCGTATTGAGCGGTGCAGGGTCTTGGTCGATGTCCTCGGTGACGCGGCGCGCGATGAACTGGCGCACGAGCGGAATCCGACACGTTGATGCGAGGGCGACGAGTTGAGTGGGCGCGAGACCGCGGATACCTGACCAATACAGGAGCGGCAGATTGTGATCGGTGGCATCTTCGGCGTGCGTGAGCAGGAGTGCAGCGAGTTGGGCGCGGGCGTCGGGCGCGAGCGCAGGAAGCGTTGACGCGCGGGCGAGGCGGAGGAACGGGCTCGCGGTGTTCTGCGCGGTGGCAGGCGTGGAGGGCACGGCCCAGCGCTGGAGGTGTTCGTCCGGGCTCGTGCGCATCGCCGAGAGCAGGGGAGCGATGGGCGCGGGAGCGTCGGGTGCGAAGGCGGAGATTTGTTCCAGCGTCCAATACGCGGCCAGTTTTTTGGCTGGGGTGGGCGCGGTGGTGAACTGCTCGCGGAGAAGTGTGGTCAGAGCGGGCAGGCCGTTGTGTCGGCGGGCGCGTTCGCGGAGTTCCCAGCGCGCCATGCGCACGAGCCACTCGTTGTCGCTGGGCTGGAGGGCGACGAGTTGGGCGTCGGTGAGTCTCGTGAGATCGGTTTCCTGGGGACGCGCGGGGTCGCCGTAGGTGATTTTGTAGATACGTCCGGAGGTGCGGTGAACGCCGTCGTTTTCGTGGCATTCTCCGATGTCGCTCCAATCGAGAATGTAGACGCCGCCATCGGGGCCGGCTTGAATTTCGATGGCTCGGAACCACGGATCATCCGTCCGCATGAAGTCGGGGGCGTGCTTGCCGACGTAGCCGCTGCCCCGGCGCTCGAGGCGGTCGATATTCACGCGGCGACCGTGGAGATTGGTTGTGAACACTTGGCCACGATACTCGGGCGGGAAGTTCGTGCCTTGGTAAATCATCAGGCCGACGTGCGCGTGGCCACCGCCGACACGGGAGGAGGCGGGGGTGACGCCCAGCTTGCGCACGTCGGTCCAGACCTCGCCGCTATCCCAATGGTAATGGTCGGCGTGCTGGTCGATGAGTTCGTAAATGCGCGGGTAAGGGTCGTCGCCGTGCATCCGCTTGAAGTGCGCTCCTTGGATGCCGTGCCAGAGGTGGCCGATGACCGTGTTGATGAAGAACATTTCCCCGTGTTGATCCCAATCCATGCCCCACGGGTTCGTCGTGCCGTGACAGTAGGGCTCGTAGATTTTTTGGGCGGGATGATAGCGCCAGATACCGCCGGCGGTGGGTGAGCGTTGGTCGCGGGGAGTGCCGGGCACGTCCGCCCAACTCGTGCTGCTGATGCCGACGCGACCGTAGAGCCAGCCGTCAGGCCCCCACTTGAGACCGTTGGCAAAGGTGTGGCGGCTGGCGGCCTGGGTGCTAAAACCGTCGATGAGGATCTGCGGTGGGCCGCTGGGTTTGTCGCCGTTGGTGGGAATGAACAGGAGATGCGGTGGACACATTGCGTAGACGCCCCCGAAGCCGCGCTCGATGCTGGTGAGCATTTGGAGATCATCGGCGAATACCGTGCGTCGATCGAAACGCCCGTCGTTGTCGGTGTCCTCGAAGATGACGATGCGATCGCGGAGATTGAGGTCGAAGCGTTCCTTGTTGTCAGAGTAAGTGTAGTTCTCCGCGACCCAGAGACGACCACGCTCGTCCCAGCACATCGCGATGGGGTTCTGCACGTCGGGTTCGGCGGCGAAGAGCGTGGCTTTGAACCCGGGAGGCAGGTGCATCAATTTCACCAAGTCCGCTGGGGCGGTGAGGGGCGTGTCGGTGATGTGCTGATTATTGGTCGGAGCGGGGAAGGCGGCGTGAGTCGAGGAGAGCGGGCAAATCTGACCGAGACCGAGGACGAGAGCGGGGAGCCAACGAAAGCAAAGCGACATGAAAACAAAGCTGACCAAGTCTCCGGCGAGGTGAAGCGGTAAGTTACTCGCGAAGCGCCCGCTCGCCCGCTTCAGCCTGGGCAAATCCGCCTGGGCACGCATCTCATTTTAAATGACGAGAATCCCGATCGAGCGGTGAAATGTTTTGGCGGGGAATGCGGAATTCTTATCGCATCAGGAAATCGGCATATGTTGATATTTAGACTTGCTCGCTGGCTGGACGGCGTTTTTCTGGCCGTACTCTACTATGGCAAAATCATTCGTTTTCTCCTCCGAGTCCGTGGGTGAAGGACATCCTGACAAAGTCGCTGACTTGATCTCCGACAGCGTGCTCGACGCCTGCCTTGCGCAGGATCGCTCCAGCCGCGTCGCTTGCGAAACCATGGTTAAATCCAACATGGTCATTCTCGCTGGGGAGATCACGACGAAAGCGAAGCTCAATTACGAGGCGGTCGTGCGCGCCGCCATTCGGGATATTGGCTATGTGAACAAGGATGACGTGTTTCATGCCGATCAGGTTTTCATCAATAACTATTTGACGAAGCAGTCTGAGGACATCGCCCAGGGCGTCGATGCGAAGAAAGCCAAGGGGAAGAAGACGGCCGAGCAGGGGGCGGGCGATCAAGGGATTATGTTTGGTTACGCCTGCAATGAGACTCCCGAGCTGATGCCAACGCCGATCATGTTTGCGCACCGGCTGGGTCGCGAGCTGACGAAAATTCGCAAATCTGGCATCGCGCCTTGGCTGCGCCCGGACGCCAAGTCACAGGTTTCGGTGCGCTATGAAAACGACAAACCCGTCGAGGTCGTCAATGTGGTGATCTCCACGCAGCACACCGAAGACGTCGCGCATGCGACGATCGAAAAATATTTGATTGAGCATGTGGTCAAAAAGGTAATCCCAGCCGGGTTGCTCAACAAAAACACCGAGTATCTCATCAATCCAACTGGCCGGTTTGTGATCGGCGGTCCGCAGGGAGACTCGGGGCTCACCGGTCGTAAGATCATCGTTGATACTTATGGTGGCTGGGGCCGCCATGGTGGCGGTGCGTTTTCTGGTAAGGATCCATCGAAGGTTGATCGCTCCGCCGCCTACATGGGCCGCTGGGTGGCCAAGAATATCGTCGCGGCGGGTTTCGCGACGCACGCCGAGATTCAATTTGCCTATGCGATCGGGCATCCCCAGCCGGTTTCGGTACGAGTCGAGACGTTTGGCACTGCGCCTAAAGGTGTTTCGGACGAGCAAATTACTGATGCGGTCCGCGCGGTTTTCAGTTTCAAACCGGCCGATATCGTGGCCGATCTCAATCTGCTCCGCCCCATTTATCGTCAGACGACGAACTACGGTCACTTCGGCAAGAAGGGTCTACCGTGGGAGCAAATCAATAAGGTCGCAGCCCTGAAAGCTGCGCTCAAGTAAGGCGAAACGTCCGCTCTCCTCCGCATCCTCAATTTAAAGTTTTCCATCATGGCCAAAGCCTCCAAACCTTCGCGCAAATCACCTGCGCCCGATTACCACGTCAAAGATATTACGCTAGCCGATTGGGGCCGCAAAGAGATCGCGGTCGCCGAGCATGAAATGCCCGGCCTCGTCTCGGTCCGCAAAAAATTCGGACCGAAGCAGCCGCTCGCGGGTGTGCGCATCACGGGCTCGTTGCACATGACGATTCAGACGGCGGTGCTGATCGAGACCCTCAAGGAACTCGGCGCCGATGTTCGCTGGGCTTCGTGTAATATTTTCTCCACCCAAGACCACGCTGCGGCTGCCATCGCGGCGACCGGCACGCCGGTCTTCGCTTGGAAGGGCGAGACGCTGGAAGAATACTGGGATCTGACCCTCAAGGCCATTTCGTTTCCGGGAAACAAAGGCCCGCAATTGGTGGTAGACGACGGCGGTGACGTGACGCTGCTCATCCACAAGGGCTGTGAATTGGAGGAGGGCAGCGATTGGGTGAACACCCCGTCGACGTCGCATGAAGAGCAAGTCATCAAGAACATCTTGAAGCGCGTGCATAAAGAGGATCCGAAGCGCTGGACCAACATCGCGAAGGAATGGCGCGGGGTTTCAGAGGAGACGACCACCGGCGTTCACCGCCTTTATCAGATGCTCGAGAAGGGCAAACTCCGCGTGCCCGCGATCAATGTGAATGACTCCGTCACCAAGTCGAAATTTGACAACCTTTACGGTTGCCGCGAATCGCTCGCGGATGGTCTGAAGCGCGCCACGGACGTCATGATTGCCGGTAAGGTCGCGTGTGTTTGCGGCTACGGTGATGTCGGTAAGGGTTCTGCGTTTTCCCTCAAAGGCTTTGGCGCCCGTGTTATTGTGACGGAGATCGATCCCATCAATGCGCTGCAGGCCGCCATGGAAGGTTTCGAGGTCAACACGATCGAGTCCACGTTTGGCAAGGCGGATATCTATGTGACCACGACCGGTAACAAAGACATCATCACGCTCGAGCATATGCGGAAGATGAAGGATCAGGCGATCGTCTGTAACATCGGTCACTTCGATAATGAGATTCAAATCGACCGTCTGAATACGTCCGATGCGAAGCGCGTGAAGATCAAGCCGCAATACGACCTCTACACATTTCCGACTGGCAACAGCATCTACATGTTGGCCGAAGGCCGCTTGGTAAATCTCGGCTGCGCGACGGGCCATCCGTCGTTCGTGATGTCTGCCAGTTTTACGAACCAAACGCTGGCTCAGCTGGACCTGTGGAAAAACAAAGATGCCTATGCGATCGGCGTCTATCGTCTGCCGAAGCTTCTCGATGAAGAGGTGGCCCGGTTGCATCTCGATAAGATCGGTGCGAAATTGACTAAGCTGACTAAAGATCAGGCGGCTTACCTCGGGGTGCCGGCCGGCGGGCCGTACAAGCCTGATCACTACCGCTACTAATCGGTGGGAAAGATTTCCTCCAACCAAAACGCCGGCCTATCTGGGCCGGCGTTTTTTTGTCACACGTCGACGTTAAGTCCCCGAGCAACGGACCGGAGCGACCTCAGCGGGAGGAGGTGCCTTTTTCGTCGTCACTCCGCATCGAAGCGAGGTCATACCCTCGGCGGGCTTGCTGTCGGACCGAGCTGGCTCCGGCCCTCGGCCCGACCTCTGTGATTGGCTGTGAGTCGCCGGGCGCTGTGGGCACCCCCTCGACCGACCCCGATCAATGCGATTTATTCAGGGGGGGGGGCCATCAGAGGGCCAATGGGGCCGGTGGACCGAGCGGGAGGCTAGCGGGCGAAGAAAGGGTTGTGCTGCTTTTCCTGACCGAGGGTCGTGACCGGCCCGTGCCCACAGGCGAGGACGGTGTCGCGGGGGAGCGTGAGAATTTTCTCACGGTTGTTGCGATACTGCTCGGCGAAGTGGGTGGCGCTGCCACCCATGGAACTGGCGAAAATCGAATCACCGACGACGGCGAGCGGCCAACTCAAGCCGGTGACATAGAACGTCGTCATGCCGGGTGAATGACCCGACGTGAGCAGCGTCTTGATCGCGAGGGGTCCGAGGTGGAAGTGGGCGTTTTCCTTGAAGGTCTGCGCGCCGGGGAGCGGAGCGGGTTCCAGTTCGCTGGCCCAGACCTGCGCTTTCGTTTCGGCGGCAAAGCGAGTCAAGTCGGCGATATGATCGTCGTGGGTGTGCGTAATAAAAATGTAGTGAACGCTCAGGCGTTCAGCGCGGATGAGGTCGAGCATGGGCTCGCAGGTCGCGCCCGTGTCGAAGGCCGCGGCGACACGCGTGCGGCCGTCCCAGATCACATAGCTGTTAACGGTCATGTCCTCGTGGACCGTATTGAACGCGGCGAAGCCGGCGGGAAAAATAGGTTGTTGCGGATACCAACGCTTGTGGGCGAGCGCTTCGAGAGCGGCCGCGGACAGCTTGAGTGCGAAGGCGACGCGGCGGATCACGGCGTCGAGCGGTTGGCCCGCTTTCACGGCAGCCAAATCCTCGGCGGTGACTTCGGCGCGCTGGGCCAAGTCCGCGTCGGTAATTTGAAGGCCGCGCTGGGTCTTGTTGATCACGTCGTTGAAATTATCCTCTAGCGGAATTCGGGCCATGGTCCGAGTAAAGCTCGGTGGACGCGCCCGCCGAGATAAAACTGCGCCGTGCGATGGCTCGTCGCCCGATTGATTTTTCCTCTCAGGTATCCCCACGGAATCCTGAAGCCCTGGTACTCTCGATGCTCGCCCGCGTGCGGCCCGCCAATCTGGGCAGGATTTTCCGTTGCCAGAGTGCGACGCGCGCGGCTTCCTTCGCGCCTTTATGAGCAATCCAACCGAGTATCTCGCGTCTCTTTATGCACTCAGCGGCAAGGTCGCTGTCGTTATTGGCGGCACGGGTGAGTTATGTGGGGCGATGGCTGAGGGTTTGGCGGGTGCGGGTGCCGAGGTGGTCTTGGTGGGCCGCAACGAAGAAAAGGCAAAACCGCGCTTGGACCGTATTCATGCGGCGGGCGGAAAAGGTTATTTTGTCTCGGCTGAAGCGAGTGAGAAGGCCGCGCTCCAGCAGTTGCTCGAAACGGTGCTAAGACGCTCTGGCAAGGTGGATATTGTAGTGAACGGTGCAGGCATAAATTCAGCCACGCCATTTTTCGATATCGCCGAGGACGAGTTTGATCGGATCGTGAAGGTCAACCTCAAGGGCGTATTTCTGGGCTGCCAGATTTTCGGAAAGTATCTCGTCGAGCGCGGCGAGGGTGGCTCGATCATCAATCTCGGCTCAATGTCCGGCATTGTGCCGTTGTCCCGAGTGTTTACTTATTCGGCGACGAAGGCGGCGGTGCACAATCTTTCAAAAAACCTCGCGCGCGAGTGGGCCCCGAAGCGCGTGCGCGTCAATACACTGGTGCCCGGTTTTTTCCCGGCAGAGCAAAATCGTAAGATTCTTTCCCCCGAGCGCGTCGCGTCGATCATCGGTCATACTCCGATGAAGCGATTCGGCGAGGCCCGCGAACTCGTGGGTGCGACCTTATTGATGGCGAGTGACAATGCGGGTGGGTTTCTTACGGGAGCGGAGATTGTAGTCGATGGTGGCTACCACGCTATGACGATTTGAGGTTAGGCCTTTTGGCAGCGCATTTCTAGATAAAGCGGCTTGCATTCCGGAGCCTACAGGCGTGACATCGCGTTTCTATGATTGCTAATAAACTCAAAGAAATCGAAGCCGCTAGGGCTCACATTGCCTCACTGGAAAAATCCATCGCGGCGCAATTGAAGAGCGAACTCGCCGCGCTCCCAGCCAACTATGGTTTTTCAACCTTCAAAGCGTTCGCCAAGGCGGTGAAGGCCGCGGTGGGTGGCGGGGACAAAGTCCGCGGAGCCGCCAAGTCCAAGGCGAGTGGCGGTAAAAAACGCACCCGCGCAGTCATCACCGACGAGACTCGCGCAAACGTGAAGAAACTGGTTGAAGAGGGCAAATCAGGCGTGGCCATCGCCAACGAACTCGAGATTTCGCTGCCGAGCGTGCAGAATATTAAGAAAGGGCTTGGTCTCGTTAAAGCCCGTAAATAATCAGGACTGCTCTCTTTTCACGATCTTCGATTCGCACAGGCCTCCGTCATAAAGCGGAGGCTTTTTGTTTGGCTTCACCGAGCCGATTCGTGATTCTATTTTTCGTTCAAACAGCCATGTGTGCGCATATCATCCAAGCCAATACCAATGGTCGCTTACACGCGGCTGATGAGCCTTCGATTTCGCCTTTGAACCGCGGGTTTCTTTATGGAGACGCGATCTATGAAGTGTGGCGGACGCAGGAGGGAGTGATCTTCACCTGGGAGCAACACTGGGCGCGGTTGGAGCGTTCGGCGCGCGCTTTGCACTTCGAGTTGCCGCTGGTGGCGGGGGCCATGTTGGTTGAGATCAAGCGGACTGTGGCTCGTTATCGCGAATGCAGCGGAAATCGTGGAGAGCTCTATATTCGCCTGCAGGTTACGCGCGGCGGCGGCGCCATCGGACTCGATCCGGCTTTAGCGGATCGGTCTGACTTCGTGCTCTTGGTGCAGCCGTGTCCAGAAGTAGCGGCGGAAAAACTGCGCGATGGACTGCACCTTTCCCTTGCGACCGAATTACGCCGAAATCCCGTCGATGCCCTGAGTCCGGCATGGAAGACGGGGAACTATCTAAATAACATTCTTTGCCTGCGGGAGGCCCGATCGCGCGGTGCTGATGAGGTGGTGATTCTGAATCACGCGGGTGAAGTCACCGAGGCGGCCGTGTCCAATATTGCTTTTGTGCGCGACGGAGTGGTGCTGACGCCGCCCTTGTCGGCGGGTATTTTGGGCGGGATCACGCGGGATCTCATCCTTAATGAGGTGGCGCTTGCCGCGGGCATCACGGCTCGGGAGGAGCGCGTGCGACCGGCGGACTTCGGTGGGATGAGCGAGTGTTTTCTCCTTTCGACGACGAAGGATGTGGGACCGGTGGCGGCGATTGACGCGGCGAGATTTACCGTCGGACAAGATACGGTGTCGGCGCGGTTGAAGGCGGCGTTCGCAAATTACGCGCGGGCGTACGCGGCGGCGCATCCCGAGCTCCGGGTCTGACGGCAGTGCCGTTGTGCCCGGTTAGTAGCGACGTAAGGCGGGATCAATCTGCTCCGCCCACGCGTCGATCCCGCCTGCGATATTGGTCACGGCGGAGTAGCCTTGGGCGCGCAAGTATTGGGTCACGCGCAGGCTCCGACCACCGTGGTGACACATGATGAGCAGGTGCTCGTCGCGCGGGAGCGAATGCGTGTTTGCCGGGATCTGCCCCATGGGGATCAGCTCGGCCCCGCGGACGCTGGCGATCTCGACCTCGTAGGGTTCTCGCACGTCGATGAGCAGAACCCCGCAGGGTGACTGATCGAGCAACTGTTTCGCTGCGGTGACGGAAATTTCGAGAGGATACTCTTCGTTCGGCATGGACGTAGTGGGTGGTGGCGGGGTGCAACGCACAGAGCAAGCTTCGGTCGTGAGTTGAGTGATCGTCGGCGCGGGGCCGCAGAGTGGGCAATCCGAGTTGCGGGCGAGCGTGAGAGTCTGGAAGACTTGGGTGAGGGCGTTGTAGGTGAGCAAACGCCCGCTGAGTGGCGTGCCGATACCGGTAATCAGTTTGATACTTTCGAGGGCCTGGAGGCTGCCGATGACTCCGCACAGCGCGCCGAGGACGCCCGCTTCGCCGCAACCGGGCACGCTGCCCTCGGTCGGTGGGGAGGGGAAGAGGCAGCGATAGCACGGGCCGCCGCGCGTGGAATCGAAAACGGACACTTGTCCTTCGAATTTGAATACGCTGCCGCAGACGATAGGTCGCTGCGCGAAGAACGCGGCGTCGTTGTTGAGGTACCGGGCGGTGAAATTATCCGTGCCGTCGACGATCACATCGTAGTCGGCGAACAGGGCGAGGGCGTTGCCGACGGTCACGCCGTCGCCATGTTCGACGATTCGGATGAAGGGATTGATCGCGCGCAGTCGCCGCGCGGCGGAGGTGACTTTCGTTTCGCCGATGGCAGCGGTGTCGTGGAGGAGCTGGCGCTGGAGGTTGTGATCGGCGACCCGATCGAAGTCGGCGATGCCGAGCGTCCCGACTCCGGCGGCCGCGAGGTAGAGGGCGGCGGGACTGCCGAGTCCGCCGGCGCCAATGACGAGCACGCGGGCGCCTGCGAGTTTGCGCTGACCAACGACGCCGATTTCGCCGAGGAGGATATGCCGGCTGTAGCGCGCAAGTTCGGCGGGCGAAAGATGTGGCAACGCAGTGGGCATCGTCGGGAAAGAGAGCGTGAAGCGCGGTCGTCGTAAATGAATTTGCGCCGGAAGCGCGCCGCGGCGGGAATCACGGGATGCGTTATATTGGCATTGATCTCGGCACTCGCCGCATCGGACTCGCGTTTGGCGACGAGTTGGGCGTGGCGACGCCGTTGCCGGCGTTGACCTCGGCGGATGCGGCGGAGCGGCGGGTGGCGCTGCTGAAGGTGATCGGCGAGCGGCGAGCGGACGAGATTGTGATCGGACATCCCCTCAATATGGACGACAGTGAGGGGCCGAAGGCGAAGGAGGCGGAGGGGTTTGCTGCCCAGCTCAGTGCGGAGCTGGGGAAGCCGGTGCATCTCGTCGATGAGCGGCTCACGAGCTACGAGGCGGAGGCGAGCATCGCGAAGCACAAGCGTCGCGACGTACGGGCGAGTGGCATAATTGATTCGCGGGCGGCGACGTTAATTTTGCAGGACTACCTGAATCAGATTTTCCCGCCAATCGAGGAAGATCGGGCCTAAAGCCCATAAGCTGCGGCGAACGCGGCGAGGTCGGGGAAAACGGGAGCGCCACTGGCATGCAGTCGCTCGAAGGAGTGGTGCCCGGCGGCGATGAGAGCGCAGTCAACCCCCAGTTCGCGGGCGACTTCGAGGTCGTGCAGCGTGTCCCCCACGAGAAGAATTTGGGCGGGAGCGATGGCGAGGCGCCGGACGAGTTCGTGGCCGAGGGCGAGTTTGCTGTGGGCGTGGATGTTAGCGAGTCCGGCGATGTGGTCGAAGTGTGCGGCGAGGCCGAAATGTTGGACGATTTCGTGCAGCGTTTCCTGACGGTAAGCGGAGAGGATCGATTGGCGAAGTCCGGCGGCCGAAGCTGCGGCGAGGATGCGGCGGGCCGCCGGATGCAAGGAGCTTTCGAGGCGCCGCGCATCGTAGCCGGAAATGAATTCGACGCTCAGTCGCGCGAAGCTGTCTTCCGCGGGGTCGAAACCGAGGCGCTCGTAGTAAGTGCGCACCGGAAAATCGAAGAGCGCGTGATAGCGCGCGCGGTGAAGCTGCGGGAGTTGGCGGCGGCCGAGGATGGCATTCATCACGTCGATACAGAGATCGAGGTCGTCGAGGAGCGTGCCGTTCCAATCCCAAATCAGATGGTGGTAGCGCGTGAGTGGCATGGAGCGAAAACACTTTGGACAGCAGCCCCTGAGCGGCGCAACCTTCCGGTAATGTCCGATGTAAAGTCAGCCGAAATTCGCCGCTGGAAATGTGTCTGTGCCTATGACGGCACGGGTTTCACGGGCTGGCAGAGTCAGGCCGGAGGTCGCGCTGTGCAGGATGTGATCGAGGCCCGGCTGGCGGAGATTTTGGAGTTATCCGTGCGGATTTATGGGAGCGGGCGAACGGATGCCGGCGTGCATGCCCGGGGGCAGGTGTTTCATTTTGATGCGGCCTGGCCTCATGGCGCGGACCGGCTCTGCAAGGCGCTGCGATGCGGATTGCCGGGCACGATCCAGATCCGCAGCGCGCGGGTGGTGGCGGCGGATTTCCACTCCCGGGTTCAGGCCACTCGCAAGCGCTACGTGTACTACGTGCAGCTCGGGGAAGCCGACCCATTTACCAAGCCGTTTTGCGTGGAGATGTTCCGTCCCCTCGACTTCGCGGCGATGGCCGCAGCGGCGGCGGTATTGCGCGGGCAGCACGATTTTCGAGCGTTTACCGCGCTCAACGGCACCGAGCGGGAAAATACCGTGCGCACCGTGAGCCGACTCGACATTACGCGGCGCGGGCGGCGGCTGCAGATCACCGCCGAAGCGGAAGGATTTCTCTATAAAATGGTGCGGAGTTTGGTGGGTGCGCTGCTGGCGGTGGGCGAAGGTCGGCTCACTCCCCAGCGGGTGCAGGAAATTTTGGACGCCAAGGAACGTACGGCGCTCGTGAAAACGGCGCCGCCGCAGGGACTGTTTCTCGACCGGGTTTTTTATTCATGAATCCGACGCTCAGTCGGCTGATGCGCGGGGTTAGTGATGTCGTGTTTCCGCCCTCGTGTGTGCATTGTCGCAGGCTCGTCGAGCAAGAGCGGGCGGGGGCGAGGGGTGAGTCCGAGGTCGCCGTCGCGGGCCCGGGCGGGTTTCGGCACCTGTGTAAAAAGTGTGTGGGGGAACTCGATTTTGTGCAGCCGCCGCATTGCACGACGTGTGGGTCGCCGTTTTACGGCGAGGTTGAGGGGGATCGGGGTTGTCCGAATTGCGAAGGGCTGCATCCGGCGTTTCGAGAGGGGCGGACGGCGGTGCTGTTCAAGGGACCGGCGCGGGCCTTGGTGATTGAGCTCAAATATCACCGCGGTCTGCACGTGTTGGCAGATATGGAGGAGATTTTTCGCCGCGCGACCCATGTGCGCGAACTGGCGCGGGGAGCGGTCGTCGTGCCGGTGCCCCTGCACCCACGAAAGTTGCGCGAACGAGGCTACAATCAGGCGGCGTTGCTCGCGGAAATACTCGCACGGGTGGCGGGCGGCGGGGCGCGCGTTGAACAGGCGTTGCGCCGGGCCGAGGACACGGCCACGCAGACCGCCTTCGACCGCCGCACCCGAATGGCGAACCTGAAAAATGCCTTTGCTCTGGCTCGCGGCACCACCCTTAATCCCGACCTTCATTATGTTCTCGTTGACGACGTTTTCACGACAGGGTCCACGCTCAACAGCTGTGCGCGGGCGCTCCGTCGTGCGGGCGGTCTCAACCTCGACGTGATCACCTTCGGCCACGGCTGAAAATCTCTCCCATGCATTTCGACAAACCGACCTATACCGTTCGCAAGACCCGCAAGAAAGACATCCCGAAGGGGGTTTACACGAAAGATCCCGCGAGCGGGGAGATTATTTTCAACAAGGAGATTGAGGACAACCAGATGGTGGTCCCGAAGAGCGGTCATCATTTTCCCATCAGTGCCCGCGCGCGGATCGCGAAGCTTTTTGATGAAGGCACATTTGTCGAAGTGGACGCGGCGGTGAAGTCCAGCGATCCGCTGAAGTTTATTGATTCGCAGCCGTATCCGGATCGTCTGAAGCGTTACGAGAAAGACAGTGGCCTGCCGGAGGCTGTGGTGTGTGGCACGGGGAAGATCCATGCGATTGGGGTATCGGTCGCGGTGATGGATTTTCGCTTTTGTGGCGGTGCGATGGGTGCGGCCGCCGGGGAGAAAATCACGCGCGCCATCGAAGTTGCGTTGAAGCAGAAAATCCCCTGCATTATTTTTAGCGCATCAGGCGGCGCGCGAATGCAGGAAGGGATTTATTCACTCATGCAAATGGCCAAGACCAGCGCGGCGCTCGGGCGGCTGGCGGCGGCGAAATTGCCTTACATTTCCGTGCTGACGCATCCGACGATGGGTGGGGTGACGGCGAGTTTCGCGACGTTGGGCGATGTTATTTTGGCCGAGCCCGGAGCTTTGGTTGGATTTGCCGGAGCGCGGGTGATCAAGGATACGACGAAGCAGACGCTGCCGCCCGGTTTTCAGACGGCGGAGTTTTTGCTGAAGCATGGCTTGGTCGACCAAATCGTGAGCCGTCTGGACATGCGGGATCGCCTGCGCGATTTGCTGTTAGCGTTGCATGTGGGTAAGGGGTCCATCGCGCGGGCGGCGGGTCGAAACTGAGCGCGGCGGCGGCAATCGCGTCCACGATGGCAATCGGAGAACCGACCGATTACGCGGCGGTAACGGACTACCTCTTCGGCCTGAAGGCCCACGGAGTTCGCTTCGGGATCGACCGCATGAACCTGCTCGTGGCAGAGCTCGGACATCCCGAGCGTGCGGTGCCGTGTATCCATGTAGCCGGCACCAACGGTAAGGGCTCGGTGGCGGCGATGCTCGATGCGATTTTGCATGCGGCGGGATGGCGGACCGGACTCTATACATCGCCGCATCTGGTGAAATTGGGCGAACGGGTGCAGGTCGAACGTCGGGCGTTGACGGAGGCGGAAATTGTCTCCTACGCGCGGGAGTTGCAGCCGGCGGCGGAGCGGGTCGCTGCAGTGAACCCGGGCGATCACCCGAGTTTCTTTGAGTTCATGACGGCGATGGCCTTTCTGCAGTTTGCGCGCCAGCAGTGTGAAATGAGCGTGATCGAAGTCGGACTTGGCGGGCGACTCGATGCGACGAACGTCGTGACACCGGAGGTGAGCGTCATCACTTCGATCGGACTCGATCACTGTGAGTTTCTGGGCAACGAGCTGGCGCAAATCGCCGCGGAGAAAGCGGGGATCATTAAGGCTGGTCGCCCCGTGGTGATCGGACGGATGCCGGCGGTGGCGGAAGCGGTGATTCGGGGCATCGCGGCCGAGCGCGGAGCGCGAGTGACGTCGGTCACGGCAGACTACGGGGATGCACTGGAACGATATCCGCACACCAATCTCGAGGGTGATTATCAGCGGTGGAATGCCGCGACGGCGACCTTGGTGGCGCGGGCGTTGCCCGAAAAATGGCGGATTTCAGACCAGGCGATTGCGCAGGGATTGGCGCACGTGGACTGGCCGGGACGCTGGCAGCGCGTGCGAATCGGCGGCCGGATTACCATGCTCGACGCGTCGCACAATCCCGAGGGGGCGCGGGTGCTCGATGCAAATTTGAGGGGCTTGGTGGCCGAAACCGGGCGCGCGCCAGTGGTCATTACGGGCGTGCTGGGCGTGGCGCGTGCACGACCGCTGATTGAGACGATCTGCCGGCACGCGCAGGAGGTTTATTTTGTCGTGCCCAATCAGGCGCGAGCGTGCAGCTACGAAGAGCTCGAGGCGCTCGTGCCGGCGGATTTTTTCGCGCGCGGCGGACGGATTGTGCGCGGAACCGTGGCGGGGTTGTTTCCCGACGATGGGCGCTGCGCGGCGGGAGGAGCCGATGATGTCGTCGTGGTGACAGGATCCATCTACTTGCTGGGCGAAGTGCTGGCGCGGATCAGGCCGGGCGGCGCTGCTGGCGAGGGGCGATTGCAGGATTTCTAGACGGATGGCGCTTGGAAAGTTTGAAACGTTACGCGCTCTGACGGTACGGGCCAGGGCGAGAAATGTTGGCCGTCAGAGCGCGTGCGCGCCTGCCAACTCGCGGGCCCAGCGCTCGACGTGATGCGGCAAGACGAAATCCGCAACAGCGACGCCAGCGGCATCTGGGCGTTGATAGTGACCGCGGAAATGTTTCAGTGGTTGAGCGGTGAGGCCACGGAGGAAACCGACCTGATCGAGCAGCAAGCATGGTTCGCCAAGCATCGTCATGATATGACCTGCTCGCCGCGGCCGAAGTGGTGTCAGGATTTTGGCGGCGGATGGATTGTCGGGACTACGTGAGCGGAGGGCAATCTCAGCCCACAGCGCGTCAACCGCGATGGGTGTTACAACGAAGAAAATGAGTAGCCGCTCGCGGACTTGCAGGAAGCGCCTGAACTCGTGGCGCACGTGCAGATACTGAAAAAAGCGGGCGCGGTCGCTGGGTGCTCAGACGAGTTTTACCAGATCGGCGGTCGCGGGGACGTCCTTGATAATCTGTGACGGTTCGGGGCCGACGCCGAGGTAGCGAAGGTTCGGGAGCTTGTCGGCGGATGGCCACGGGGTGCCCTCGTAGGCAACGTCGAGCGTGGCCTTCATCATCGCGGCGACGTAGCGTTGAGCGTTCTGCGGGAGATCGGCAAAGCGGCGGACGAGGGAGATGTCTTCCGTCCAGCCGGGATGTTGCGTGTAGACGGGCCTGAGGTTCTTGCGGACGGCTTCGTTGCGGGGGACGTGGTGGTAGAGCTTGCCGGCGGCATCTTGATAGGACGTGCAGATGAGGAGGTCGCCGTGCCATTCGCCGTGGTGCGTGAGGGCGTCGGACTTGTTGATCATGACGTCTTGGAACCCGCCGTAGCGCAGGGCGTCGCCTTTTTCGACCGCGTCAAACCAACCGACCATCCGTTGGCGGCCTGTGCTCGTGCCGAATTCGATCCGCTTGAGTTTGATGGCGAGCGGGTGGGCGTCGTCCATCTGCGTCAGGAAAGTGTGCGTACCGACCTTGGTGTCGTAGGCCTTGGCGACGCCGAAGGTGTGAATGCGCTGCACGGGGATGCCGGCGCTCTCGAAGAACTCAGGCGTGTAGGTGTGCGAGGCCGTGACGTTGGGTGAGTAGCCGTGGCGTTTGTCGAGCCAGTACGCCTGACCGAATTCGCCAATGATGGTCCGGCCGGCTTGGAATTCGCGGAGAATCAACTCACGGACTTCCCCGATGTTTTTGGCGAGGGCAGTACCGGCGGCCCAGTAGGTCGCGGTCAGCGCTTCGAGGTTGAGCGTGAAGGGCGCAGTGCCGCGAAATTGAGTGAAGTCGAATTCGTCCGGGGTGAACACCCCGAGTTCGATGGCCTCGGTATTGGCGCGTTGTTCGGCGGCGGAGAGTTGGTCGAAGAAGCCGGCGAACGTTGCCGGACTGACGCGGTAGACGTGTTGGATGGTGCGCAGGGCGCGGTCGGCGCGTTGGGCGAGTTTGCGGGCGAAGAAATTCGGGCCCGCGAGAAAATCGGAAAACGTGATTTGTTGTTGGCCGACTTCGTCGAGGTAGGCGGGGGTGATGCCGCGGCCGGTGGAGCCACGCGGTTCTTCGCCGAGGACCTTGACGCGGTAATCTTCGGTGGCGAGGTCGAGGAGTCGGTGGGTGAAGTCGGAGACCATCGTCCGCTCGTCGATCAGGAGGCGGGAGAGGATCGCGTGGCCCTTGAGTTCGAGGGGTTTCGTTTCCCACCAGATCTTGCGTGGATCTGCCACCACGCCGGCCCCGATGCAGAGGTGCGGGGCGTCGCGGACGACGACACCGGCAGGAAGGAGGTTGAGCTTGATGCCACCGGCGGTGTGACCGGAGTTGGCACCGCCATTTACCTTCAGGACCACCGAGACGGCAGCGCGCGTGCCACGGAGTTCGTCGGCCACTTCGGGGATGAGGCGGCCCTTGCCCTCGTCACCGAGGGAGATACCGACATCGGCGATCAGTTGGCTGGAAAAAGGGATGAGTGACATGGGTTGCGTGAGGCGAGTGCAACCGGGTCAGAACCGACGAGCGGAATGACTCCTGTTACGGAAAAGGTGAAACGCGGTGCGGCGAGGGAGGGCAAACAAAAATCCGATTCATGACGCGCTCAGGGGAGCATGGGGTGGGGTTCGTTGGCTCATCGCCGTTGCCCCTCTTGCGATGATGGAGGGGCGATTGGAGGCTCGACGGGGCCGTGCGCGATTCAGCAGACTCCGAGCTTACCTCCATGAAATCACTCCTGCTTTGCTTCCTTGCTATTGCCGCGATGGCGCGCGCTGCCAGCACGCCAAAGACGCCGAACATCGTCTTTATTTTCTCCGACGATCATGCCTATCAGGCGATCAGCGCCTACGGTGATGCGCGCAAACTACTCGACACTCCGAACATCGACCGCATCGCGAAGCAGGGGGTGCGCTTCGACCGGTGCCTCGTGACGAATTCGATTTGCGGTCCAGCTCGCGCGACGATTCTCACGGGAAAATACAGTCACCTGAACGGATTTCCCAATAACTCGAATTCCACCTTCGACGGCGCGCAGCAGACCTTTCCCAAGCTCCTGCAAAAAGCCGGCTACCAGACGGCCATCGTTGGAAAATGGCACCTGGGCTCCGATCCGACCGGCTTTGATTTCTGGCAGATTCTCCCGGGCCAGGGCGTTTACTATAATCCGCCGATGATCAAAATGGGCGAACGGGTGACGATGCCTGGCTACGTGACGGATATCATCGGAGACGTGTCGCTCGAATGGTTGAAGAATCGGGACAAAACGAAACCCTTTATGCTCATGTGCCAACACAAGGCACCGCACCGGGAATGGGCGCCGCCGCTGCGCCACCTCGGCTTCGATAAAGACCGTGTTTACGCCGAGCCCGCGACCTTGTTCGATGATTACTCCGGTCGCGGTATCGCCGTGCGCGATCAAGATATGACGATTGCGAAGACCTTTACCGACCGCGACGCGAAGTTGGCGCTGCCGGCGGGGATTTCGCCCGAACAACAAAAAGTGTGGGATGCTTACTACGAGCCCCGCAACGCCACGTTCCGCGCCGCGAATCTCACGGGCAAAGCGCTCGTGAGCTGGCGCTACCAGCGCTACATGCATGACTACCTCGCGACGGTAAAAGCTGTGGATGAAAATGTCGGCCGCGTGCTGGACTATCTGGACAAAGAGGGCCTCGCGGAAAACACGATCGTCGTTTACGCGAGCGACCAAGGTTTTTACTTGGGTGAGCACGGTTGGTTCGACAAGCGCTGGATCTTCGAGGAATCCGTGCGCACGCCGTTGCTCGTGCGCTGGCCGGGGGTGACGAAGCCCGGTACCGCCACCAAGGCGCTCGTCTCGAATCTCGATTTCGGCGAGACCTTTCTCGACGTGGCGGGCGTTCCGGTGCCGGCCGACATGCAGGGTCGCAGCTTTCAGCCACTGTTGCGCGGGGAGCAGCCGGCCGATTGGCGCACGGCTTTCTACTACCAGTATTTCGAGTATCCCGCGCCGCACCGGGTGCGTCCCCACTACGGCGTTATCACCGATCGCTACAAACTCGTGCACTTCGAGGGTATGGGAGAAGCGTATTGGGAACTCTACGACCGCGAGAAAGATCCGAATGAAATGAAGAGTGTCTACGCCGATGCCGCGTATGCGGCGACCGTCATCCAGCTAAAGAAAGAACTCGCGCAACTGCGGCAGGAGTTGAAGGTGCCGGCGGACATTCCGGCGCGGTTCTACGGTAATCAGGGCGCGGGCGGTGAAGGTGGGAAGAAGAAGAATAGAAATGGGAAACAGCCATAGGGCGTGCGGAGGCGCGGTTGTGGCGTTGACTTGCCCCAGGTCTGCCGAAACTTTTTTAGCATGACCGCCACCAGTGTCATCCGTCAGTTGGAAAGGCTGCCCGCACGCGAGCGGAAAAAAGTGTTCGCCTATGTGGATACCGCGCGCGCGCTTCGGGAAGACGCTGCGGATCGCAAGGCGTTGGCCGAAGCCCGGGGTGATCCACGTCCACCGGTCGCGTGGAAGAGCGCCAAGGTGCGGCTCGGCCTGGCGTGAATCGTTACACCGTCAATCTGTCGGCGAGGGCTGCGGATTGGCTGGAAGCATGCCGCGATGAAAAACTCAAACGCCGCGTCGGTCGGGCCATCGACGCGTTAGAGATTTGCCCGCGTCCGCCCGGAAGCATCAAGCTGACGGGCGAGGAAACCGTCTGGCGCGTGCGCGTTGGCGACTACCGAATTCTCTATGAGATCTTCGATCAGAAGCTGAATATTCTCGTTATCCGGATCGCGGATCGCCGCGATGCTTACCGTTAATCCCCCTACGCTGTCCCATGAACTCTAATCGCCGGTTCGCCTTTTCCCTCCTCGTTTACGCTCTGACTGCGTTATTCGCGGCCGCCAAACCCAACGTCCTCTTCATCGCTGTCGACGACATGAACAACGACCTCGGCTGCTACGGTACGCCGCTCGTGAAGTCGCCGAATATCGACAAATTGGCTGCACGCGGCGTCCGCTTCGAGCGTGCCTATTGTCAGTTTCCGCTCTGTAGTCCGAGTCGCTCGTCGATCATGACCGGACTGCGCCCTGATACGACCAAGGTGTTCAATCTCCAGTATCACTTTCGCCAAGGGTTGCCGGACGTCGTCACCATCCCGCAGCTCTTTCGTCAAAACGGCTATTACGCCGCGCGGGTTGGAAAAATCTACCACTACGGCAATCCGGGTGACATCGGCACGAGCGGCCTCGACGACCCTGCTTCGTGGCAGGAAGTCGTCAATCCGGCGGGTGTCGACAAGACCGCGCTCGAGCCGGACATCACGAATTTCACGCCGCAGCGCGGGCTCGGCTCGGCGATGTCGTTTCTGAGCGATGCCAAAGGCCGCGACGAAGACCACACTGATGGCAAGGTCGCGACCGAAGCGATTCGGCTCCTCGAGAAACACCAGGGCGAGCCCTTCTTTCTCGCGGTGGGTTTCTACAAACCGCACACGCCCTACGTCGCGCCCAAAAAATATTTCGACCTCTATCCATTGGAGAAAATCGACATCCCCTCGCTCCCGGCCGGCTACGAGAAGACGGTGCCGACGGGTGCACTATCCTCGACAAAACCGTGGCCGAATTTTGGCACGAAACTTGATCAGGCACGCCTGACTAAGCAGGCGTATTACGCGGCGATTTCCTTCGTCGATGCGCAGATCGGCCGCGTGGTCGATGCGCTGGATCGCCTCGGCCTGCGGGAGAACACGATTATCGTTTTTTGGAGCGACCACGGCTACTCACTCGGCACCCACGGACTCTGGATGAAACAAAATTTATTCGAAGACGCCGCCCGCGTGCCGATGATCTTTGCCGGTCCGGGGATCAAAGCCGGCACGCCGTCACCGCGCATCGTGGAGTTTGTGGATGTCTATCCCACGCTCGCGGACCTCGCGGGCTTGAAGGCGCCGGCGAATCTCGCGGGTGCGAGTCTGCGCCCGCTCCTCGTAAAACCCGATGCCGCGTGGAATCGTCCCGCCTTCACGCAAGTTGAGCGCGGTGGTTTCCCTGGACGGAGTGTGCGCACGCCGCGCTGGCGTTACACGGAGTGGGACGGTGGCAAGCAGGGCTCGGAACTTTACGACCATGACGCTGATCCGAAGGAGATGAAAAATCTCGCGGCCAATCCGGCGCAGGCGGCTGTCGTCGCGGAACTCAAGGTGCTCGTGGCGAAAAACTGGCCGGAGCGTGTCGAGGGTGGCCAGGCCGAAGCTGGGGCGAAGAAAAAACGAGCGAAGGCCAAATAGGACCGTGCGGCCCAGGTGACAATTGCGTGACCTGGGCCAGCCTAAAGTATCTTCCGTGACGATGAGCCGTCTGGACGGACCTCATGGTGCAAAATCTACTCGTTAACGTTTATCTCCCTTGGGCATCGCGCGGTCTCGCTCGCGTGGCGACCCTTGGAGTCATGTTTTCATCATTACCGCTGGCCGCGCAGACCGTCGTGCCGTCATCCAAGCCGGCCGTGGAGAAAGCGGTTGAGTTGTCACCGTTTGAGGTTCGCTCGGACGATGACGTCGGCTATCAGGCGATGAACACGACGTCGGGCAGCCGACTGGGCACGAATCTCAAGGACACCGCTGCATCGATCTCACCTTTTACCGCCGAGTTTCTCTCCGACATCGCGGCGACGAATGTGAACGAAATGTTGGCCTACGCGGCCAACGCCGAACTGAACGCGGGCGATGCCGAAGGCGCGGGCTTCAATAATCCCCGCGATTTCAGCTCCGCTGGCGGTGAGCCATTCCGCATCCGCGGAATCCCCGGAGGGGTGTCAACGGACTACGTTGAAAACTCCGCACCGCAGGATCTCTACAACATTGAGCGCGCCGAGGTCGCGAGCGGTCCGAATTCGATTCTCTTCGGTTCGGGCGACGCGGGCGGACTGGTTTCGCTTTCGGGCAAGAAGGCGAATGTCGCCCGCAACAAGTATTCCGCGAGTGCGCAGTTTGGTTCGTGGGCTTACCAGCGCTACACCACCGATCTGAATCAAGTGCTCGTGCGCAAGACGCTGGCGTTGCGTCTCAACGCGCTCTCCAGCGACGCGAAAGCGTGGCGCCGCTATGAGTTCAACGACGCGAAACGCTATAGTGGTTCGCTGACCTACAAGCCGTTCAAGCGAACGACCCTCACGGCCAATTACGAAGACGGTATTACGAAGAGCAGCGTCGGACTGAAGTGGAACACGACGGATCAGATCTCGCGTTGGATCGCGGCGGGCCGGCCGATCTCCGATGCGACGGCGGCGGACACGACGCGCGGGTTCTCGAGCCAGGGCGCGAACCAGCGCTTCACGTATTTCACGCAGGATGGTTTCGTGTCGAATCAGCGGAACGAACTGCGCTCGAACATTGCCCCCGGCACGGCCGACACCTTGCTCGCGCCGACGATCTTTCCCTACGATGTGAATTGGGCGGGGCCGCAGACGAAGCTCACGCGTGACTTTAATAATTACCAGTTTGCGCTCGAGCACCGGTTCTCGGATGCGCTTACGGTGCAAGGGATCTATTTGAAAAACGAGACGAAGGCGAAGGCGCGTTCGTTTGTCTACAACGGCAATACGATGGATTTCCTCGGTGACCCGAATCTTACGATCCCAGCGCAGAGCGGGACGGGCACGATCGCCAATCCGCGGGCCGGCCAGCTTTACCTTGAGACGAATCAATTCGGTGACGCCACCGAAACAGAGAACGCGGTGAAGCGCGTGACCGTCGCCTATGAGCTCAAACTGGGGAAGTGGTTCGGCGACCACCGCGTCGCCGCGATGGGTGAGAACGCGGTGCAGCACAAACACACGCAATCGCGCCGCGAGATTCTAGTCGATCCGCTCAACCGGCCGCTGGCCAACGTCGGCGCGCCGGAGAATGCGCAGAATCTCCTCTATCGCCGGACCTATGTGCGGGAGGGCGATTTTTCCACCTACGCGCACACGGGACTCTATACGCCGCTCGCACCGTTCACCTACAACGGACTCACGGTGAGCTCGCGCCACATCAACACAGGCGAGCTTAGCTCCGTGAAGGACATCGACAGTCTGATGTTCGCCGCGCAGAGCGCGTGGCTGAACGGCCGCGTCACGACCACGCTCGGCTACCGTCGTGACAACATTGTGTATCTCGACACGACCTCAGGTCGCGTGACCGACCCCGCCGATCCGCGCGTCACCTCTGGCCAAATGCTCCTCAACGAGGTCGTCGCGCTGCCGGGCTACAACCAGAACACCTACATGGCGGACACGTTGACGGCGGGCGGGGTGTGGCATCTGCACAAGCGTTTTTCGGTTTTCTATAACCAATCCACGAACCACGGTGCGCCGCGCTTCGACCGGCGCATTTTACCGACGGGTGCGATTCCTGAGCCGCCCGAAGGGCAAGGACGCGACCTGGGCGTGATGATCGATCTCTTCGGCGACGATCGGTATTTTGCACGCGTGACTTATTTTGAGACGAAGCAGGTCGGCGACGCCGCGGTTTCGCCGAGTGGCGCGGTCACGAATGCAGCCGCGCTCGGTCGCTCGCAAACGCTCGCGGTAAACGCCGCGTTGGTGGCTGCCGGCAAGATGACGCAGGCGCAGTCGGATGCGGCGGGATTCAACTGGAACGCGGCGATCATCGACACGGTCAGCAAGGGCGTCGAGTTGGAGCTAATTGCGAACCCGACGCGGAACTGGACGATCCGGGCGAATTACTCGCACTCGGAGCGCGACCGGGAAAATTTCTTCGCGGAAGGCTATACGTTTTTCGCGGTGAAGTTCGCCGAATGGCGCGCGCTGGCCGCCGGCAACTCGGCGCTGCTCGCGACCGTCGAGACCAACATCGCGGCCATTCAGGCCAATGAACTTGACGGCCGCGCGGTGGCGCAGGAGCAAGGATTTGGGTCCATTCCGCACAAGGCGACACTCACGACGCGTTACAAATTTGATGGCAGCAGTCCGTTGGGCGACCGGTTGAAAGGTGCGTTTGTCGGCGCGGCGGTGCGTTACCAGTCGCAGGTGTTCAGTCAGACGGATACCCGGGCGGCAAGCGCTGGTGGCACGGGCAAGGATTACTTTGCGGAAGGTACGCTGTTGACGGACGCGTTTGTGGGCTACCGCTTTCGTCTGCCGTGGAGGCAGCTGCCGATGAGCGTGCAGCTGAATGGGCGCAATATCTTCAACTCCGACCTCGTGAGTCTCGCGCGCTACAATGCTGATTTCAGCGGCGCCCGGCGTATTTACCTCCGCGAACCGCGCTCGCTTCGGCTGACGGTATCAGTGGATTATTGAGGCTACCATGCACACCCTCACTCGTCGCTCTCTTTTGAAGTCGGCCGCAGTCGCCAGTGCGGCGTGGGCGGTTCCCCCTTTGCGTGCCGCTGAATCGGTCGCAGCGGTCACCCACTATCTCGCGGCGCACGCCCGGCCCGACGGCGGTTACGCTTTTGCGGACCAGCAGCGCTCGCACCTGACGCCGACTTACGCGGTGATCGGTGCGTATCGCTTGGTTGGACAGATGCCGCCGAACCGAGTCGCGCTCACGGACTATGTGCGCACGCACCATCCGCGGGAACTCAAGAAACTCGAGCAAGAACGCCGGATTTTTGAGTTTCAACAGGTGCAGTCGCTCGTGTGGCTCGGCGATCCGGCGGGGGAGTTTCACGAGCGGTTGAAGACGTGGACGGCGCCGTTGCCGTATTTGAAACAGTACGAACAACACGGATACCCGATCTTCCAGTCGGAGCTCGGGCTCGTGCAATGCCGGGCGCTGCTGGGCATGGATATCGAGCCGTTGAAGCCGGCGTTTTCGGATTACGTGACGGCGCGACGGCGTGCGAACGGGAGTTATAATAATACTCCGACGGTCGACGGTGGTGACGGCCACGCGATGAATACGCTGTGGGGTCTACAGGCGGCGCGCGTGCTCGGATTGCCTGCGGATAAGAAGGCGGAGACGATCGCGTGGCTGCGGGCGTGCCAGGTGCCGAGCGGCGGGTTTACGTATCAGCCGAGTCCGGACTTTGGTGGCGTGGACGACGTGGCCTACACACGGGCGGCGTTGAAGGGGCTCAAGCTGCTCGGTGGCGAGCCGATGAACCGTGAGGCGTGTCTCGCGTGGTTGCGCTCGCTCGCGAATGCGGACGGCGGATTTGCTGATCGACCGGGTTGGCTGAGCAATCCGCTCGCGACCTATTACGCGCTCGATGCGCTCGACGCGTTGGGTGAGGTGAAGACCGTGGCGACGATGGCGCGGCGGACGGCGCCGGCGAAGCTCGTGCTGCCAAGAAATTTACAGGTATGGTCGATCCAGATTGAATCACATGGCACGGGTAGTCCGGCTGAGGCGGTGGCGCTGGCGGCGGGGTTGCGCATCGATTTGTGGGGAGCGAAAAACGCGAAACCCGAGTGGCTGGCGCGGGTGCGGGCGCTGGCCGCGGAGCAGAAAGTGCCGGTGCAGTTTTTCCGGGCCAACGAAGAATACGGCACGTGGACCGATGTGCCCGGACTCGGGACTTACAGCCACATGAGCGATGTAATCGCGCCGGCCCACACGGATATCGGGCCGCCGCTCGGCACGCGGGGTGAGGCGTCGCCGCCGGTGTCTTGGCTGGAATTTCGCCAGCGGCGCATCGAGCCGTTGCAGGGCGGGCAGGGCCGGATGGTGTGGCAGTTTGGTGAAAACGAGGAATTGGTGCGGGCGCTCCTCGACGATTCGGTGGGGCGCGGCGGATTTGCGGCGATCAGCACGTTTCATTTCGGCAATCCCGACTTCATGAACTCCGAGCCGTTTTTGCAGCGGTGGCGCGGGCTGATTCCGTATATCGGATTACAGGATGCGCACGGCACCGAGCCGTGGTGGTTTGCCGATCAGACGACTGGCTATCGCACGCTCTTTCTGGCGACGGAGCCGACGTGGGGAGGCTGGCTGAATGCGTTACAGCAGAACTGGGTCGTCGCCGTGCGGCACGATGACATGAGCCGCGGCGAGACGTGGATGCACAGCGGCTCGGACGAAGTCCGCGATTTCGTACAGGCGCGCGAAAGCGATTGGCGCTGGTGGAGTGGTGACCAAGCCAAGGCGTGTCGGCCGCTGGTATCGCTCGTGGCGCTGCGACCCGAGGATGAGTTTGAGGTGGGACGGCCGGCGCAGGGGATCGCGTTACGGGTGCGCTGTGCTTGGAAGAATACGCCCCAAGGAATGCCGCAGACACCGCTTGCGGAGTTTGTGAAGTTACGGGTAGGCGGTGCGGACGTGCTGCCGACACTCGTGGAGCGGAAGCGGCCGAACGGGAACGGGCTCGCGGATCGGTATCACCTCTACGTGTTGCCAGAGGGCGCGGATGGGAAAACGGGCACGCGCACCGCAACCGTGGTGGCGAGGGAGATTGTGACGAAGCGCGAGGTAACGCAGACGGTGCGGTTTTAGGTTTCGAGGGCTGCTGCTCTTCGGCCAGCCGTCGGGGAAATCGCGTTCGTGGCACGGCGACGCGCGGAGGTGCTATAACGTTTCAATAAACGTCAGCAGGTCGGCCATGTCTTGCAGGGACAGGCCGGCTTCGAGGCCTTCGGGCATCAGGCTTTTTCCGGAGGAACTGCTGCCGCGGACGTTCGCGCGAGCGAGCACGACTTCGGCGCCACCCATGATTTTGAGCGAGAGGCCGGTCGCGTCGTCGCGGGTAATTATGCCGGCGTAGGCATTGCCGTCTTTCGTGGTGACATCGTAGGCGATGTACTGGGGCGCGACCTCCTTGTGCGGTTCGAGGATCGCGGTGAGCAGGCCATCGCGGCCGCGTGTTTTTACCGTGATGAGATCGGGCCCGACCGCGATCCCTCCGACGCTCCCGGCTTGGTGGCAGACGATGCAGCGTGTTTGAAACTGGATACGTCCGCGTGAGGCGTCGCCGGCGGTGGTGACGGCGGGTTGAAACGTGATCGTGACCTCGGCGCGAGATGGCGGAATCACGGAGGCGAGGGCGGTCTTCGCGAGCGCGGTGACGGAGGGGCTTTTGTGGTGCGTGAGGCTTTGGACCTGCGTGGCGGGCAACTCGGTGGGCTTGATCGTGCCGGCCTTGATGGCGTGGAGGAGGGCGGTCGCGCGATCTTCGCGGGCGACGAGGGTGGCGAGGGCGGTCTCCTTGGTGGCGGGTAGGTAGTGGGGCCACGCGCGGATCAGCGCGGCGCTGACCTCGGGGGTGGTGTGTTGCGCGAGGGACTTAATCGCGGCGGACTGGATCGTGGCGGGTTGGCCGGGGGCGAGACAGGCCATGAGCGGCTCGCGCGATTGAGCGTACGTCGCGACATCGAGGAGTTCGATGGCCTCGAGGCGGGCGGGTGTCGGGGACGCGGAATCGGCGACGGTTGTGGCGGCGCGGGTGAAGAGGGCGGTGAGTTTGTGCGCGGTGTCGGCTTTGGCGATGGTGGTGCTGGCCCGACGCAGACCGTCACCGAGGGCGCGTAACCAGAGCGGGCTGGTGCCGGGTTGGGCGACGAAATCAATGAGCGCGGCACGATCGGCGGCGGGCGCGGAGGCGGCCTGAATTTCGATGAGCTTCGCGACGAACGCTGCTGATTTTTTCGCAGTGGCGAGGTCACGCGTGAGCGCGGGGAAGAGCACGCTGTTCACGAGGGCGGGCGGGCCGCTGAGGAGGGCGGTGGAAATCCACGAGTCGGAGAAATCACGGGCGGCCAGTTGCGCGTAGGCGGTGGCGAGGTCCGGCGAGGATTGGACGGTGAAGGCGAGTTGGTAGCGCACGCGGTCGTCGGGGTCGTTGACGAGGGCGGAGAGTTGAGCGGCGAGTGCAGGGGAAAGGGAACTGCGGCCGATGAGTTTTTCGGCGTAGACGATCCCGTGTTCGCGGAGACGGGCATCGCGGTCGGCGAGCGTGGCTAGCACGGATGCTTCGGTGAGTGCGGCGAGACCATCGAGGACGCCGAGGGCGTGATGTTTCGCGAGCGGCGACTTCGAATCGCGGATGAGTGTAGCGAGCAGGGGAACCGCGGATTTGTCCTGACGTTCGTAGAGGAGACGCGCGGCGGTGTCGCGGTGCCAGCCGTTCGGGTGCGCGAGGGTGGCGACGAGTTCGGCGGTCGTGGCGGAGCCGAGGGCGACGCGGGTGCGGCGGTGCCAGCCGGTCGTCGTGGGGACGACACGATAGATGCGACCGCGGTCGTTGCCGTTGTTGAGGTCGAGGTGCTGCTTGATCTCCTCAGGGAGGCTCCACGGGTGCTCGATGATTTCGCGATACATGTCGCAAACATGGAGGGTGCCGTCGGGGGCGTTGGCAAAATTCACGACGCGGACCCACGTGTCGGTGCTGGCGGCGAACTCGAGGTTTTGTTCGTCGGCGGGACGGCGGCCGATGAGGCTCACGCCGTCGGGGTAGATTTTTTTGCGATGGATCAGTTGGCCGCCGGCATCGCCGCTGAAGGTGTTATTGACGAAGTCGTCGCCGTAGGCATCGCCACGGAAAACGGTCGTGCCCGTGGCGCCGGTGAAATAGCCGCTGACGCGACCACCGCCCTCGACGGCGCCCTTGACGACGCCACTGATCCGCCAGCGCGTGCGCACGATGCGCCAGGGTTCGTCAGGGCTGATCCGATACACCTCGGCGGCACCCCCATCGGCGGCGATGCTCTGGCGGGTGGGCGGCAGGGTGAAGAAAGGGTTGCGCGCGGCGTAACGATCATCGTAAACGAAAAACTGGAGGTGGTCGGAATTCGAGCAGGCGAATTTGCGGCCGTAGTTGTCGAAGCTCATGCCGTATTGTGCGCCGCCGCTCTCGAAGCCGAATTCGTAGGTACGCGGGTCGAACCAAAAATCGCGCCCGGCGATTTCCTCGGCGGGCTGGCCGAGACGTTTCGGACTGGAGATTTTGCCGCGGTTGCCGGGACCGCCCTGGACGTGGATGCGGTTGTCCTGACTCCACTGGAGACTGTTGAGCATGGCTTGGACGTTGAGCGCTTTGAGGCCGGTGCCGAAGCCGGTGAACGCGATTTCGCGGCCGTCGGCGCGGCCGTCGCCGTCTTTATCTTCGAAACGCCAGATGTTGGGCGAGGCCGCGACGAAGAGGCCGCCGTTGGCCCAGATGAGGCCGGTGGGCAACGGGAGATCGTCGGCGAAGACGGTACTGGTTTCGTAGAAGCCGTCGCCATCTTTGTCCTCGAGCATTGAAATGCGGCCGAGGTGGGGTGTGCGGTCGCGTTCCTCCGAGTAGTCGATCATTTCGCAGACGAACATCCGGCCGTTTTCGTCGAACGAGATCGCGATGGGATCGCGGACCTGGGGTTCGTGGGTGACGAACTCGATTTTGAAGCCGGGCTTCACTTTCCATGTGGCGACGGCGTCTTTCGGCGCGACGGCGGGGTAGCGCGGAAGTTCTTTGGCGGGATCAAAGGCGGTGCTGGCGCGGGAGTTCGCGGCGGGCGCGGTGGCGTTGGGATTGCGCGTGGTGAGGCCGTCGGGGGCTGCAGGGGCGTTGGCGGCAAAAGCACAAGAAGCGGCGGAGAGGGAGGCGAGGAGGAATAGCTTCATCGGGGGCGGCGGTGGCGGTGGGTGTCAGCGTGGCCGCTAAGCTGGAGGTAAGTGAGAAGCGACTTCAATCGCGTTTTGAGGCCGGCGACGGAGACGTCTTTTAGGGCCGCCAATTCAGAACGGTGGACGCAGGCGAGAAGACAGCCCCGCTTGTTCGGAACTCGGCGTTGGTTTTCTCGATGGAGCGAACATGAGACAGATGGAGGGATGAGAGCGTGCAGATCTCGAATGTTTGCGCTGCGCACACGCTCGCGCGCACGCGACGCCCGTCGGGAAGAGGAGGCCGACGATGGCAGGGTGAGCGTGACGTGGAGCGTCGATAGCGGGGTGAGGCGCTGGCTTATTTTTCTCGCTCCACTTTTCCGACAAATGGATCGCAGTGTTTTAGCAGAAAGATGGGGTTAGAATGATTTCTGTGACGATGGTCCGCGGGGGCGGTGCGAAGGTGCGGGGTGGGACGGGGTTTTGAGGGCCGGCGGTTGGGAAATCGATCGGTTTACTTCAGTTCGGCGAGGGAGCATTGAGCGGGGGAGGGGCGCGGGGCTGCAGCACATTTTGCAAGGCTAGGCGGTGCTCAAAACGGACTGACTGAGCGAATGGGATTAGGGCGGACTGCGGTCAGCCCGGCTTTTCGAACCGTGCGGCAGGTGATGGCACGAGGCACACGTGGCGGGAATCCGGCGGCGATTCCGTCGCTGAGACGAGGGCGGGGACGAAGATGGGGACGAGGATGGGCGAAAGGTAGAGACGGGAAACCTCGGCGTTGGTTTGAATGTATCCCAATTTTGAGGCGCCGTCTTGCGCTCCCGGCGAGGATTCTTCCCATAGGGCCATGACTATTCGCCGCTCTCCCTGGCTTTATTGTTCTGTCGCCGCGCTTTTCTGGTTGGCTGGATGCAGTCAGCCAGAACCCAAGTCTGGCCTGAGCACATCGGCGGTCAGCACCGGGGGGCGCACGGTGCTTAACTTCGGCAACGGCACCGAACCGCAGGATCTCGACCCGCAGATCGTCACGGGGGTGCCGGAGAACAAGATCGTCAACGCGCTCTTTGAAGGCCTCGTGGCCGAGGGGCCTACCGGTTCCGACACGGTAGGTGGTGTCGCCAAGCGGTGGGAGATTTCGGAGGATGGGCGGGTCTATACGTTTTTCCTGCGCACCACGGCCAAGTGGTCCAACGGTGATCCGATCACAGCGCAGGACTTCGTAGCCTCCTATCGCCGCATGCTGACGCCCTCGCTGGCTGCCGAATATGCCTACAAACTCCATCACGTCGTCGGCGCAGAGGCGTTCAACAAGGGCGAGCTGAAAGATTTCACGCAGGTCGGCTTTGCGGCGCCCGACGCGCACACGCTGCGGATCACGTTGAAGCACCGCGTACCGTTTCTCATCGAGGCCATGAAGCATTACTCGTGGTTTCCGGTGCACATCCCGACGGTGGAGAAATTTGGCGGGCTGGCGCGCAAGGGCTCGGCGTGGACGCGGCCGGAAAATCTCGTGGGTAACGGACCGTTTGTGCTGAAGGAATGGCGGCCGAACCAGCGGATCGTCGTGAGCCGGTCGGCGACCTATTGGGACCGGGAGCACGTGAAACTGGAGACGATTAACTTCCTGCCGACGGAGAGCATCGACACGGAGGAGCGGATGTTTCGCACCGGGCAGGTGGACCGCACCAACGAGCTGCCGAACACCAAGATCGACACCTACAAACGTGACTATGCGGCGAGTTACCGGCAGGATCCCTACTTTGGAGTGTATTTCTACCGGGTGAATGTGACGAAGGCACCGCTCAACGACAAACGCGTCCGCCGCGCGCTGGCGTTGGCCATCGACCGGGAATCGCTCGTGCGCAATGTGACGCGGGGCGGCCAGCAGCCGGCCTATAATTTTTGTCCGCCCTCGCCGATGTTTACCTCGCAAGCGCGGATCGACGGTGATCTCGCCGAAGCGAAACGTTTACTGGCCGAGGCGGGTTTTCCTGCGGGGCGGGGCTTTCCGAAGGTGGATATCCTTTACAACACTTCCGAGAACCACCGCGCGATCGCGGAGGCGATTCAGCAAATGTGGCGTACACGCCTCGGGGTGGAGATTGGGTTGGCGAACCAAGAGTGGAAGGTGTATCTGGATTCCCAGGATACATTGAACTATGATCTCTGCCGGGCTGGGTGGATCGCCGACTATACGGACCCGAACACGTTTATGGACATGTGGGTCACGGGCGGCGGCAACAACGACACCGGCTGGAGTAACGCGACCTATGATGCGCTTGTGCGGACGTCACTGGCAGCGGGCAGTGAGACGGAGCGTCTGGCGAGCTACCAGAAGATGGAAGTGATGCTGGCGGACGAGTTGCCAATCATTCCGATTTATTTCTACACGCGCGTCTTCGCGGTGAATCCGAAACTACGCTACGTCCCCAATGCGATCGACAACCGAAATTGGAAGTTTGTAGAGTTTCTGCCTTGAGCCGAGTGCCTTAGCCCCAATACTGTTCACTTATAAGAGGGCGCAGCGATGACGGGCGGATAGAACTGAACCTGAGTGGGGGCTCGGGCGTGACGCAGTGGATAGCCGGACATTTTTCGTTTGAGTCCGCGGGGAATCC